>DASYAN010000434.1:0-27310 GCA_036501345.1 Ktedonobacteraceae bacterium | reverse complement strand
CCACTGAGTTACTCCCGCAGAGTCGGGATGCGCGGATTTGAACCGCGGACCTCCTGCTCCCAAAGCAGGCGCGCTACCAACTGCGCTACACCCCGTCTGATACATTGGGACTATATCACGGCCCTCGAGCTTTGTCAAGTGCTTTTTGCTCTGGCTGACGTCTTGATACAAAAAGAAACGAATGTTAACGTGTTTTCTTCCCTTGACAGTCTTGGTCAAATTACGTTACACTTTTCAAAAATAAACATGTTTACTTTCCTGACAAAAAAGATAGAAAGAGAGCTAATATGACCGTGGAGCCGGATGGGAAAAGGACACCGAAGGGCGAATTGGCACGCCAGCGCATTGTGGAAAGCGCACTGCACTTATTTGGGTCCAGAGGATATGAACAGACTACCATGCGAGAGATCGCGGCAGAGGCGGGATATTCTCCGGGGCTGACCTATCGGTACTTTACAAGCAAAGAAGAATTGGTATTGGTACTCTATCAAAGCTTGGCAGAGGAGCTGGACGAGTATACACACAATCTTCCTCCTACTTCGCTGCCCGAGCGTTTTCATATGGCTATTGCCAAACAGCTTGAATTGATGGGGCCTCATCGTGAAGCACTGGGTGCCCTCTTTGGTATAGCCCTCAATCCTCGCTCGCAAGCAGGCATCTTTGGCGAGAATACCCTGGATATTCGCCGTCAGGCCAGAAGGACCTACCTGGGGATTATTCAGGCTGCGAAAGATGCACCAAAGGAATCACAGCGCGAGGATCTGGCGACTGTGCTCTATGGCGCTCACCTAGCGATGGCGCTCTTTTGGCTCATCGATCAGAGCAACCAAGCGTGGAGGACCCGGCTCTTTCTCACGTTCCTGCGCGATATGCTTAAAATGATCCAACCAATACTCTGGCTCCCACCTGTATCACAGGCATTGGCCCGATTGGCTGCGATTCTTGGTCCATTACTCGGGGATGACAGAAAGACAATGCAACCTCCCCAAGGACAAGATGAGGGTGACAAGCATATGCAACCTTCCCTGTAAAGAAAGAAATCCGATAGTTATCATTGATCGGTAAAAATGAAAGCCACTTAACACAATGGGGCCACACATGCAACAGAAATTCAGGAGGAACCAAGAACAAGTACAGCAAGCTATCGAGAAGGTACAGCGGGAAGTGGTCAGGAGCCATGAGCCGTGGTACCGAATTTCTTGGCGTGCCCGACTACTGCTTGGAATATATACTCTTCTGCTTGTACTGTTTGCATTGCTGGCCTACTACATTCACATCCACCCGATTTTGGCAATCGATGTCGCGATCACGCATGAATTCCAAGAGAACCAAGCTCCCTGGTTGAAGGTTTGTATGCTTGCCATAAGCTTTCTAGGAAATCAACCTGTACTCTTCTCTGCCCTTATCATCCTTACAGCCTTGGTCTTCTGGATTGTACAACTCCGACTCGAAGCGTTGCTCGTGGTTACCCTCCCAGCAGTGAGCGAACTAGTGAATTTCCTGCTCAAGCTTATCGTGAGCCGTCCACGCCCAACCTCCAAACTGGTGGAAGTGCTCCAGAGCGCCAGCGGACAAAGCTTTCCCAGTGGACACGTCATGTCGTACGTCGCCTTCTGGGGACTCATCTTCTCATTAGGGATAATTCTTTTGAAAAGAGATCGTTGGTGGCACTATATGTTCTTGATCATTCCAGCGCTGTTGGTCGTACTGGTTGGTACCTCACGTGTCTACCTCGGGGATCATTGGGCCAGCGATGTGCTAGGAGGTTATCTACTCGGTGGGCTATTGCTCGGTCTTACCCTGTGGATCTACCTCAAACTCCAGGAGCAAGGATTTTTGGCTCTCAAGCGAAGAGACAGCCATCGAATCTGAAAATTTCCAGCATATTCAGCTACACCATGGTACAATCTTTATAGATCTGAAGAGAAGTACATTATCATAATAGAGGAAACGACCTATGGTAACGCAAGTTAGAGCACTACAACAGCAAAAAACCGTCCATTTTATCGGCAGACGCTTGCTGGACGGAAATCTATCTGAGTTCTCTCGAGATCGCCTGGGCTTGCTGCAGCGTATGGCTAATGAGGGCGATGTGATTGGCATGCACTTCGGGCCATACCCCGGTATTCTCTTCAATCGGCCAGAGTACGTCCACAGCATTCTGGTCGAACATGCCTACGATTTTGACAAAGGCATCGCGATCCATAATGTCTTTCGTCCCGCAATCGGTGATGGCATCTTCAGTAGCGAGGGCGATTTCCACCTCCATCAGCGCAAACTGATGGCTCCATCTTTCCAGCCGCGCGATATCGCTGGTTATGCTGAAAGTATGGGACAATATGGGGAGCAGATCCAACAGACTTGGGCCGATGGCGAGATCATCGACATTAATCAACAGATGACCCGCCTGACGATGAGCATTATCGGCAAAGCACTCTTTGACGCCGATGTGTTCACCGAAACCGACGAGCTCGGCGCAGCAATGGCCGTGACGGTTGAGTATATCTCACATGCCCTCTCAGTACTTCTACCAACGCCCTATAGCTGGCCCACACGCCGCAATCGCCGTATGCATCGGGCTACGGAGGTTCTGCGCAACCGTGTGCAGGGTTTCATCGACGAGCGGCGTAACAATCCCAGCGAGCGCAGCGACTTTCTTTCGCTTCTGCTGCAAGCACGCGACGAAGATGGTCAACCTATGAGCGACAAACAAGTGATGGCCGAATGTCTGACTCTCTTTGGGGCGGGCCATGAAACCACAGCTACCGCGCTGGCTTGGACCTGGTATCAGCTCTGTCAATACCCAGATATCTATCAAAAGGTACTGCAGGAGGTCGATAGCGTATTGCAGGGTCGCACGCCTACTTATGCCGACCTAGCACGTCTGCCCTACTGCCTGCAAGTCTTCAAGGAGGCCATGCGCATCTTCCCACCTGCCTATGCCATGTCCAGGCGGGCGCTCCGAGCAATAGAGATCGATGGCTACCGCGTGCCAAAAAACTGTATCGTGCTCATTGCCCCCTATGTCTTGCACCGACGTACGGAATACTTCCCAGATCCGGAGAAATTCGACCCTGAGCGTTTCACCCCCGGACGAGAGAAACAGCTCCCACGCTATGCTTACTTGCCCTTTGGTGCTGGTCCACGCATCTGTATCGGAATGTACTTCTCCATGATGGAAGGCCATCTGCTACTAGCCACGCTTGCTCAGCGCGTCAGTTTCGACTTGGTCCCTGGTCAGAGCATTGTGCCCGATCCCGTCCACCATCTAGCCATGCGTCCCACCGGAGAAGTCAACGTTGTAGTTAAGAGGAGATAGAGCTGACTCATTCATTTCCATCAAGACTAGCCGTTTGCACTCTTAGTGCAAGCGCTCCAAATTGTCTAGCAAATTGTTCTTATGACTCGGGTTCTGGGCCATACTTCCCACTGGCAAGCATGTCCGTTCCCGACCACATGCGTTCGAAGATGTTGACCGCTTCGGCTTGCGAGATGATGGTCGGCTGGCAACGGTCCTCGATGAGGTATGGGACAAAGCGGATACTGGCCAACGTTGTGCCATGCCAGTAAAGATGCAACATACACCCTTCGAGCGTCTCGCGGGACCAATCCTGATCGAAGATGAAATTGCCAAGACTGTAGATGATCAGCCGTCCTTTGTATGATTCGATGGCTTGTATCCAATGTGGATGCGAACCCAGCACCATATCTGCACCCGAATCAATGGCAAGGTGCGCAGCCCTCTGCTGAGTAGGGGTTGGATCTTTGGTGTACTCGATGCCCCAATGGAAAAATGGGATCACCAGGTCTGCACTCTTACGGGCAGCAGCGATATCCTGGGGAAGGGTTGTGAGATCCACAGGCGCGATACCCGCCGAGGTTGCATCAGCATATGCGCCGCCAGGAGGGATCTCGTTATAGCTCAGCACTGCAATCCGCGTGCCTTTGACGACCTGGATGGCAGGCTGTCGTGCCTCGGTTAGGTTGTTACCACCACCGCAGGTTGCGATGTAGTGATTATGGAGCGTGTCTATCATGTCCATAAACGATTCTCTGCCGCCATTATCGGAATGGTTATTTGCCAGTGTCACAGTCTGGATACCAGCGTAGACTAGCCCATCCACCGCACGCTTGGAAGTAATAAATGTGAACGTGGAGGGATCAGTTGGCGGTGACACAAGGTCCGATATGGTGCATTCGAGGTTGGCGACCCGCCAGTCTGCACTCATAAGTTCATCGCGCACCTTGCGGAAGGGATAAAGATAGTCGTTGTACTTTACCATTTTGGCATTGACCCCACGACCCAAGATAATATCGGAGGCTACAACCATATCGAATGTAGGAGTAGTCCTAACCAACGTCGGTGCCAGACTTGCAGCGAGATGAGTCATGTCCAGTCCTCGTGCTACCAGTTTGTTCGCTGCCCCGATGCGCAAGATCAGTGGGGCAAAGGAAGCTTGTGTCACATCGCCGCGTCCCTGGGCTGGATAGATACCATCAATACCGAGGTTGCGCACACTCCAATCAGCCAGTTCCACTGGAACAAGCGCTATGCTTCCAGCTTGAGCACGCACCACGCTCAGTAATGCATCAGTGGTAGCTACGGTCTGCACGGTATGGGTAAATGACAGCGTGATCCCCTGGAGCGCGAAGAGGTGAACAGGTAAACTGTATGGCGCACCGACGGCGTGCCAATCTGTAACCTTTCCGCTCAGTAATGCCCATGCTTGGTCTGCTGTGATATTGTCAATGGGTACGCGTAGATGCGTGATGGCAGTGACGGGACTGGTACCAATGGAAGCGCCAGTATAGCCTGGGGGCAGCTCGCCGAAAGTGAGGATGAGATCGGGCAAAGGGTTGAGCGAAGGTACGATAGTAACATCCGGTATGCCAGCCACACCACTGATGAGCTCGATGATAGTTTTACCCAATGTCGGTGGTACAGTCCCATCAATGTAGAGCGTGCCTGTTCGCCCAAGCGCGAATGGCGGCGTGGGTGTGGGTTTGGGAGTGGGTCGCGGTGCCAGGGCTTGTGCGCAACCAGCAAGTATGGAGGCAAGCGCAGTCACTAGTAATTTACGCCGGGCGAGTCGCATGGAAAAGGGCTCTGCTAGAGCGGATTTGGTTTCTGGGATTGTTACATGAGTATGCCCAGTATCACGAGGCCAAAACTTGCGTTTTATCCAACGACCCGTATTGTTTATCTTTTCCGTTATTCTTTTAGGCCTAAAATTATCCATTATCTCTGACGTTTTCCCTTCCTAAAAGATGGCGTTTCCTACCTTGACAGAGAATATTTCTAAAAGCCCTTTTTCCTGTTAGTCACTCTTTGCTAAGAATACCTCATGAAAAAGTTTTTTCTAGAGAGAAAGAGGGACAATATTGCTAAAAGAATAGTTTATCAGGGAGTCAAGGAAAGCGGGAATCCCTGCTTATCTAAACCAAGATCTGAGCACGAATCTCATTTCAGATGGAAGAGTTCACGGACACCCTGTTTATGGGTAATTTGTATAACTGATGAGTAGCCAAATGGCGATAATATGTTATAATAGCCTTGATATATCTAGACATTATCATAAAAGGATTACCGAGATGCAAGTTGCTTTTTTAGGTGGAGCGAGCGGTGTTGGAGCTAGTTGTCTTGCCATCGAACTGGATGAACAGTGGTTTGTCGTCGATGCCGGAGTACGTGTGGATCACAAGGGGGACCCATTGCCCGATCTAGCCCAACTTGAGGGAAAGAATATACGGGCGATCTTCGTTACTCATGCCCATGCCGACCATATTGGTGCTTTGCCGTTACTACATAGAGCCTTTCCTACGACGCCTATTTTTACTTCGCGAGGAACCGCCTTGCTGATGGAGGTTATGCTGGCCGATGCCTTGAAGATCATGGCTAAACGAGCAGTTGAAGAGATGGAGTTGCCGCTCTATCCAGAAGAATTGGTCGCAGGCATGCTCATGCAGGTACGCCCCATGCCCACTGAGAAACCATTCACCGTACCAATGCTGCCGGGAATAACCATTCATGCGAGTCGCGCAGGACATATCGTCGGAGCGGTAAGCCTTGCTTTTAAGGGGGCCAGTGAGTCCATTGTTGTCTCCGGCGACATCAGTAGCACCCCACAGCGTACAGTGCTGGGAGCAGTACCGCCACCACTTAAACACTGCGATCTGCTAATCTTGGAATCTACCTATGGCTCACGGCTCCATCCCAATCGACAGGCAGAGGAGCAACGACTTGCACAGGCCGTTGCGGAAGGGTTAGCTCGTGGTGGACATACGCTCATTCCCTGTTTTGGACTGGGTCGAGGCCAGGAAATCCTTTTACTTTTACAGGCAGCTCAGGAACAGGGTCAGATACCGGATTTTCCTATCTATGTTGATGGCCTGGTAAGGCGCGTTTGCACGACCTATCAGCTGATGCCTGAATTTCTGGCCCCACGTCTCCAGCGACAGATTCGCAAGGGCTATCTCCCTTTCACCGGGCCAAACATCATCTTTGTACGGGATGAAAAGGAACGCGAACGTATCCTGGCTGGTCCTCCGGCCTGTATTCTCTCCAGTAGCGGAATGCTTACTGGTGGGCCGAGTGCCTGGTACGCGGCCCGTCTGGCTCCCAATCCCAATGCCTCTATTCTGATTACTGGCTATCAGGACGAGGAAGCGCCCGGCAAGAAGCTGCTTGACCTAGCCGAACGCAAGCAAAATACGTTGGAACTGGGAGGACAACAGGTACAAGTGCAGTGTACCGTGGCCAAATATAGCTTGAGCGCACATGCCGACGGAGGTGAACTCGCCAGTTATGCCTCTGCTCTCAACCCTCGCAACGTTGCCCTTGTACATGGCGATGAAGATGCACGCAAAGCCCTGCGCAGTCTGCTGACAGGCACAGAGGTACTCTTGCCCACAAATGGGACAAGTATGCGGATCGAACGGAAGAGCACACGAGCAAAGCATGCAGTCCCAACGGAAGAGGTACCTGTCCAATTGCCAACACTGCCAACCGGGATTGGCGACGGACGGCCATTTGAGTATCCCGATGTGGAGAAACTTTGGCAAGCAGTGGTAGAAGTGCCAACACTGCGCATCATCACAGCTCGTGAACTCGCGCTTGTCTGGTATGGTGAGGCCACTGAAGAGAATACCGAAAGCATTCTGGACACCTTTGCGCAGGACTATGAGCAACGCTACTTCGTCCGGCAGTCGGCCCTTGAAGAGGCCTATCGCATACGCGGACAACACGAAGAAGCTGTCGGCGACTTCCTCAGCGATCTGCCAAGAAGTGTCATCCTGCTGCTCGTCAGCTTTGAAAGTGCCAAGCCTGCCATCTGTCGCTCCATTGAGCCCGGGGCTGCTATCCGCGTACAGCTTCCCAGAGATATCTCACAAGAGCGCACACGCTTTCCCTTCTCATCTATCTTAGAGGTGTTAGGACCCGTTCCGTTAGATGTGCAACAAGCCAATACACCAGCCGGGACATACCTGAGTGGCTTGGTCAAAACTATGCGGCGCATACGTCGTACTATCTCGGCACACGATTTGGCTAGCAGGTGCCGAGAAAAGGTCACGTACACACTGGGAGATCTCTGTGTCGCTGCTGGCCTATCTCCCCAGTCGCTGGAAGATCGGCTGGCCCTGGCAAAAGTGCTGCATCAGCATGTGCAACTGTTCACTCAATCTCGCGGTGTTTTCGAGGGTGAGGGGCTCACACTCTATGAACTTGCCCCTGAATGGCAAGAAGCTCTGGAAGAGGATGAAGAGTATGAGCGGCCCGACCAGAACTGGATTCTCTCCGTCATCGAAAATTACTTTGGCTCACCCGCTGACCTCTATCGACGCAGCGTTGATCCAGATACGGGAGCCGTCATCCTCTACTTCCACTTCCCAGCAGTGGCTAAGATCCGCTACGCAGAAGCTATCACAGCCGCAACAGAGGAAGCAGGCGTTCCCATTAGCATTGCACCCAACGCCCATCAAGGTATCCTTGCCAAAACCGCTTGCCAGCACATTCCGCAGAGTCTCACAGTGCAGGGAACACCTTCAATCTACTTTGATCGCAGCATTGTCTCACTCAACTGTATAGGGCAAGCAACCGAAGCAGAGATTGCCTCGGCACAATCCCAGTTTTGTGAAGAGACAGGTTGGCAATTGGCGATAAAAGGAGCAATTATCTCTGAGTCGGCTCAATCCGATAGATCAAATGCATCGAATGAAATCGGTGCATCGCAAAACGTGCCAACCTTGCCCAATCTTCCTGTCATATCCTCGCAAGTTCCAGAGGCAATCACACCTGTTAGTACAACACGAACGACGAACTCGGAACCGATGAGTCAGCACGATGCTATCCAATTAGCACAACAAATATTAAGCAAGCTGCCAGGCTATTATAAAGCCGGGGGAGATGTGGCAACGACAACATTGTTGCTGCGCTTCTACTTTCCGCTGGTGGCCCAAACACGTTACGCGGATGTGTTTGCTGAACTTGAAGCACAGACTGGATGGCAGGTGCGGCTATATCAAACAACACATCAACAAGCACTGGTCGAAATGGCCCGCAACGTGCTACCGTCCGACCTTACCTGCAATGGAGTTCCCTCACTATACCTGGATCAGCAGATGGTGATGGTGAATTATGTGGGACATGCCAACTCCGAAGCTTTGCAGGATGCGCAACAGCAATTTTTAGCCAAGACAGGTTGGCACCTCCGTCTGACAGCTCCCGGCAAGAAAAAAGGAACCTCTGCTCGGATGCAGCAAGCAGAAGCCAAAGCTCTCACCAGTGAGATATTCAAAGAAGTACCCGATTTTTATCGGGTAGGAGTAGATACGGATAAAGGAATACTCTGGGTCCACTTCCATTTTCCAGACAGAGCTAAGGACGACTACGCGCAACAAATTGCAGACCTTGCCAACCAAACCGGTTGGAAGGTGTTTCTCTATCCCTATGTGCATCAAAAGGCCTTGATCGAGGCAGCACGTCACCTCCTTCCCGAAGGAGTGAGTGTGAATGGTAAGGTCTCACTCTATCAAGATAGTTGCACTCTCACCCTGACATGCATTGGTTCTATCCCCGCCGAACAGAGGGAAGATATCCAACAGCAGTTCTCCATGGAAACAGGGTGGACATTGGATCTTCGCACACCTGTCGAGGAATTCTATATTGCGCCCGAGCCGTAACTATTCTTCTTCCAGTTCATCGACTTTTTGAGATGATTGAGGGTGTTTCGTGGTGCGAGAGCCCTTTATCGGTCTCATTATAAGGCCGAGGAACACACCTCATTATGATACGAACCCGTTGCGTTTTGTATAAATCTATGCTATACTCGTTCCAGACGGTAACGAAACCGTTTCGTATCGAAATTAGAGTAGTCATCCGATAATAGAGGGACATAAGGAGCTAGCTGAAGGACAATGCAAGAGTCTGAACCTGAGCAAACGATCCGCAAGGCTGGACGCCCACGTAGCGCTCAGTCTCACCAAGCCATTCTAGAGGCAACGCTGGCATTATTCGCCGAAGAAGGGCTCGCAGGGTTGAGCATCGAGGGGATCGCAGAGCGTGCTGGCGTTGGCAAGACCACCATCTATCGCCGCTGGTCCTCTAAAGAAGACATAATCAAAGATGCTCTCACACTGTTTCAAGCCGACCACCCTGTGCCCAACACAGGCACTATCCGTACTGACTTGCTGTTCATTGCCAAAGAAGCACGGGAACTGTTCAATAACCATCCCTTGATGGCGAAGCTGATCACCAAGCTGATTGCGGAGATCAAAACCAAGCCCGCAATCTATCACGTGTTTTACGAAAAACTGTTTGTCCCACGGATACAGCAGTTTCGCCAGATGATCCAACATGCTCAGGAACGTGGAGAACTGCGCCCTGACCTAGATGCGACATTTATGCTCTATTTGATCTTCAGCTCGCTGGTGTATAGCAACTTCTTCGCAGAGTTGATTGATCCCGATGCCAAGGCAGTCTACGATCTAGAAGCGGCTGTCGATGCACTCTTAAGCGGGATCGGCACATGACCCTCGTGGTCAGGCCAATGATGCGAAGATAAAGAGGAGCAAGGAGTTTCAGACGCATCAGATGTTAGGTATTGGAATAGCGCATAAATCACTTCCTAGGTATTTAGAAGCAGCACATGAATGAAAGGAAATTGAACAATATGGAACAGATTACTTTCACTGATTTACTCTCGCAAGAAACCAAGCGCGATCCGGTCGCGTTCTCTGCGCGATTACGTGAACAGGGGCCACTCATCCATCTCACTGGCTTTTTGGGTATGGGAAAAGCCTGGATTGTGACAGCCTATGACGATGCCATTGCAATACTCAAAGACCCGCGTTTCATCAAAGACATACACAAAGTCTTATCACCGGAGAATGGGAAAGATACCGCCGGAGAGAGCTCATCAATTATTCGCCGCTTCCTCACATTTCGGCGAGATATGTTGACCGTCGATCCGCCTGATCATACCCGTTTACGCAGCCTTGTCTCTAAAGCGTTCACACCGCGCATGATCGAGCAGTTGCGCCCGCGTGTTCAGCAGATTGCCAACGAGCGACTAGACGCCGTGCAGGCCCAGGGGAAGATGGACCTCATTACTGACTTTGCTTTCCCGCTACCCATCACCGTGATTTCAGAAATGCTGGGGATTCCCATTGCTGATCGCCCGCAGTTCCGTGTCTGGTCGCAAACAACCATTACTCGTCCTATGGGGCCTCAACCGGAGGAGGCACTCGTTGCTATGGAGACATTTGTCCAGTATATCAAAACGTTCCTGGCCGACAAGCGTGCCCATCCCAGCAATGATCTGACGAGCAGCTTGGTCCAAGCAGAGGAGCGTGGAGAGACCCTCAGCGAGACGGAACTCATTTCGACGATCTTCCTGCTTATCGTCGCCGGACATGAGACAACAGTCAATTTGATTGGCAACGGAATATTGGCATTGCTCGAACATCCTGAGCAGATGCAACGGCTCCGAGCGGACTTCTCCTTGCTTCCCTCAGCTGTCGAGGAGCTGTTGCGCTATACGGCCCCGGTGAGTCTCTCTTCACCACGTTGGGCAAACGAGGACATTCCCATGCATGACCAGGTGATCCGTAAGGGCGAGATGGTCTTTGTCTCCTTGATCGGAGCCGATACCGATCCGCAGCAGTTCTCTGATTCTGAAGAACTCAATATTCTGCGCCTGGAGAATCAGCACGTGGCCTTTGGCAAGGGTATCCATTATTGTCTGGGAGCACCGCTGGCGCGTCTGGAGGGACAGATTGCTATCGGCACCTTGCTGCAACGTCTTCCTAACCTGCGGCAGGCAAGCCAGCCCGAGTCACTCACCTGGACCCAGAGCCCCATTTTGCGCGGTCTCACGAGCCTACCAGTGGTGTTCTAGGCAACGTTATTGCATCCGTCTCAATACAGATGGGTGGTCTGACCTTACCCGGATCAGTCAGTGATTGTTTCGCTGAGTACTTTTGAGCCGCTACACCATTGCAAGAGGAAACGCAGGCGAAAGCGCTCTTCAAGCAGGGGATCTGGCTGGTGTGCATGGATGAGAAAACTTCGACTCAGGCTCGGGAAGACCAAGAACTGCCTAGACCAGCGGCCATATCAACTTTGCTCTGAAATCTGGCATTTGCACCCTGGAATCGGGGCGTTTTCTCGATTAAGATAGTATAGGAGAGTTCTGTAAGCAAAGGAGCATTGATTATATGGCCCATCTCTTTATCGGGATTGATACTGGCGGCACGTTTACTGATCTTGTGATCTTTCAGGAGGGAAAACTGACTGTCCATAAGGTACTCTCGACACCTGATGATCCTTCGCGTGCGATTGTCCAAGCGCTGGAGAGTCTGGATATGTTACAGCATGCTGAGGTGATTGTGCATGGCTCGACAGTGGCAACCAATGCAGTGCTGGAGCACAAAGGGGTGATGACCGGACTGATCACGACGGCTGGTTTTCGCGATGTACTGGAAATTGGGCGGCAGGCGCGTCCGCATCTCTACGATCTGCAAGTCAAGAAAGTGCCACCTCTTGTCCCTCGTGAACGGCGCGTGGAGGTCATTGAGCGGCTCAACGAACGTGGCGAGGTGCTCATTGCGCTCGACGAGGCCTCGCTGGAGGAAGCACTCCACTCGCTTAGTGAGACAGGAGTGTCGTCTATCGCCATTTCATTGCTATTTAGCTTTACCAATCCAGCCCATGAGCAGCGTGTGGCAGAACGGGCACGCGCTCTTGGCTTTGCTGTCTCCGTCTCCTCGGAAGTACTACCCGAATTCCGCGAATATGAACGAACCAGTACAGTGGTGCTCAATGCCTATGTTGGGCCTCTGATGGACCGCTATTTGGGTCGGCTAGAAGAGCTATTGCCACAAAAGACTGTGTTGCGTATCATGCAATCGAACGGAGGCTCGATTTCCAGTCAGCAGGCTAGGCGTGAAGCGGCACGTACACTGCTTTCTGGCCCGGCTGCAGGTGTGGTGGGAGCTGCGTTCATGGCTGAGGCTTCGGGCTATCGACAGGTCATTGGACTCGATATCGGGGGCACCTCAACCGATGTTGCACTGGTCAACGGTACTATTGTAGAGACAACGACAGGCCAGATAGGAGGCTATCCAACGCGTTTGCCTATGATTGATATTCATACCATCGGTGCCGGAGGTGGAAGCATCGCCTGGTTTGACCCCGGCGGAGCGTTACGTGTTGGTCCGCGTTCTGCTGGTGCACAACCCGGTCCCGCAGCTTATGGACAAGGTGGGACAACAGCAACGGTAACTGATGCGAATGTCGTCTTGGGACGTCTGCTACCGGAGGCGTTTCTAAGTGGAACGATGGCGCTTGATGTTACAGCGGCTCAACATGTGGTATCTGAGATAGCCGAACAACTCCAGACATCCGTAGAGGAAGCAGCACTGGGGATTATCAATGTCATCAATGCAAGTATGGAAGCTGCAATGCGCATTGTTTCGGTAGAGAAAGGCTGTGATCCTCGTCAGATGACGCTGGTTGCCTTTGGTGGAGCTGGACCGCTACATGCCTGTGAATTGGCGATGGCACTGCGAATTCCACGCGTGCTCGTCCCAACTGTGCCGGGAGTGCTCTCGGCCCTGGGAATGCTCGTTGCCGACACGCGGAAGGATTATGTTCGCACGATCATGCTCCCTGCCGAGAAAGCACAGGTACACGTCTGCGAGATTGTACGCGAGTTGGAGATACAGGCACGAACGGCTCTGTTGGACGAAGGGATCGATGCTGAGCAGATCACGCTGGAGCGTTTCCTGGATATGCGCTATTACGGTCAGTCCTACGAGTTGACGGTGCCGCTGGAAGAGCAAATAGCTGAGGTTGTGGAACGCTTTCATAGTGCTCATCAGCAGCGTTTTGGCTACAGTGATTCCACGAAAGCAGTGCAGATCGTCAATGTCCGGCTCAAAGGGCATGGGCGAGCAGCCAGACCAGAGCTTGCTCAACAGGAGCAGCTTTCTACGGAAGAGGCACATCCTGTCAGCAGACGTCAGGTGGGTTTCGCCAGTGACGAAGGGATAGCATACCATCAGACGTCCATCTATCAGCGTATACACTTGTTGGTAGGAATGAGACTATCTGGACCAGCCCTTGTGCTTCAGTATGATACCACAACCGTGATTCCACCGGGATGGCGGGGATGGATCGACAAAGTAGGCAATCTGGTATTGGAACAATAGGAGGAAGAGTGTTGATACCTACACGTATAACCCCAGTCACTCTGGAGATCTTTCGCGGGACTCTGACGGCTATCGCAGAAGAGATGGGCACTGTCCTGATGTTGAGTAGCTACTCGCCGAATATTAAAGAGCGACGTGATTTCTCCTGTGCCCTTTTTGACGCACGAGGGCGCCTGATTGCCCAAGCGGCACATATGCCGGTCCACCTTGGTTCGATGCCTGACTCTGTGGCTGCGGCGCTTGCAACCATAGCTTCTTTTGTGCCCGGCGATATCATTGCGGTCAATGATCCCTACCTAGGAGGAACACATCTCCCCGATATTACGCTGATCGCTCCAATTTTTATCGAGCAGCAGGGGGAAGCGCATTTGATAGGATTTGCGGCGAATCGCGCCCATCATGCGGATGTCGGTGGCATATCTCCAGGCTCTATGCCACTAGCAACCGAGATCTACCAGGAAGGAATCATCCTTCCTCCACTCAAGCTCTGGGAAGCGGGACAGCCCAATATGCCTCTGCTGACCCTGCTCTTGCGCAATGTACGAACGCCGGAGGAGCGCCAGGGAGATCTTGCCGCACAGGTAGCAGCCAACCGTACCGCTATCCGGCGCATGCAGGAACTGGTTGACCGATATGGATTGTCGACCCTGGAAGAGCATATCGACGGTCTCATGGCTTATGCGGAACGCATCACGCGAGCAACCATTGAGCGCATTCCTGACGGATCATACTCTTTCACTGACTATCTCGATAATGATGGGGTGGAAGATGAGCCAGTCGCCATCTCTGTGCAAGTCAACGTATGCGGCAGTGAGATCATAGCTGACTTCAGCGGCAGCAGCACCCAGGTGCGAGGGAATATTAACACAGTTGCGGCAGTGACGAAGTCGGCTACTTATTATGTCGTACGCTGCCTGATGGAAAGCGAGGCACCTATGAATCATGGCACCTTTGCTCCTGTGACAGTGATCGCTCCTGAAGGAAGCGTCGTGAACGCACGTCCTCCGGCGGGAGTAGCACAAGGGAATGTCGAGACCTCGCAACGCATTGTTGATACCCTCTTTGGGGCACTGGCACAGGCTCTGCCAGATATCATTCCGGCTGCGAGCCAGGGAACGATGAACAATATTACCGCTGGGGGTGTCGATCCTCGTAGCGGCACACCCTTTACCTATTATGAAACGATGGGTGGTGGTATGGGTGGACGTCCCGGGCTGGATGGTCTCTCAGGTGTGCATGTACATATGAGCAATACACTCAATACGCCGATAGAGGCCTTTGAGTATGCCTATCCTCTACGGATTGTGCGCTATCAATTGCGTGATGGCTCTGGCGGAGTTGGCTCGGCACGAGGCGGGAATGGATTAGTACGGGAGATTGCCTTTGAAGTGCCCACCGAGGTCACCTTACTCAGCGAACGACGTCGCTTTGCTCCATATGGATTACAGGGAGGAGAGCCAGGCCAGTGTGGAGAAAACCGTCTGCTGCGGTCGGGCCAAGAAGAAATATTGCCCGGTAAGGTCCGTTTTAGAGCACAGCCTGACGATCGCCTGATCATCGCCTCACCAGGTGGAGGGGGATGGGGACAAGAAGAGCACAATACATGAACAATTTCGAGCACGGTGACATCTTTGCAAACCGGCACATGCCTGCCTTTCTAATGAACTAGACGGGATGACATTGGTGACACTTTGCACAGAAGCCATGAAATCTGCAAAGTGTCATCAGTGTTACTTACTAATCAGAGGTTGATGAGAAGATGTGGAAGGAGAACTACCGCTTTTTAGTATACTTCCTTACTCGCCGGAGGTCCTGTCCCGCTACATCTAATAGGCGCACCTGACTTTGGAGCCTAATAACTGCAGCCTGAGCCTCAGTGAGAGCCTCCTTGCTGAGACCTGCTTGCACAGCTTTTACTATGGAAGCCCGAGCATCACCATAAAGTGTAGAATAGTTTTCTCTCAACCTTTCCGCTATTTGATTGTTGAAGCTTATAGTTCTGGTCTGGGTCTCAAGATGGCTAATAGCATCGAGAAGTTCCTGCATTCGTTCCGCTATCTGAGCAATTTCTTTAAATCCTTTCTGAGCGGCTTCGACCTTATTAACAGAATGTTGAGTCCTGGTAAGATCTGCGTAACTGCTATCCGCTCTCAGAGCCTCTAATATAGAAGTCCGAGCTGCATCATAGAGTCTAACATAGGCTTCTCTAAGCACTTCCGTTATTTGATTGCTAGGGCCGATACCTTTAACAGGGATCTCAAGAGAGCTAATAGAATTGAGAGAGGCCATTTGCTCTATTATTCCACGAATTTCTTGAAATTTTTTTGGGAATGCCAGCTTTACCAGCGCAATTTCCAGATCTTCGAGAGCAGTGGCACTTGTGTTATACTCTTGGATCTTCTGCATCCTTAAATCATCTTTATACGCAGTGATAATGACTTCGGCATTTTCAACAGAAGCACTTGTTACTTTATACTTCTCCCTGATAGCCGCCAAGGCTAGTTCGTCTGCATGCTCAGAGGTATAAGCATTTGCATTAAACCAGTTGCTAGATACTTCAACTCGTCGACCTATGCTATCGATCCAGCCTTTCTCTAGTCTAACCAGCGTCTGTTTGAGCGATTCAGAGATATCCTTCAATTGCCGCGTTCCCGACTTCAGTTGTCCTCGATTTTGACGCTTTTGAGAATAGGCTATAACTTCGTTATAAGCCTTCTCAGCTGTATCGGCTTGCTTTCTAAGCAGTTGATTGAGACGCTGGCTTTCAAATTCTGAAAGATGACTCCGACAGGTTCTAATATTCTCTAGAGCTTTTGTAATGCGAGAGCAGTCATCTATGCCTTTTTGAACCTCTTTGGCCATCTCCGTGAGGTCCTTCTTAATCTCTTCCTGCAGTCTATCTAACATCCGTTTAAGAAGGTAAGTACTCTGTTCAAACATCTGCATTTCTGTGCTTAGTTGTCCTTGAATTTGGCGCTTTCCAGAATAGGTTAAAGCTGCATTATAAGCAACTTTAGTTCTTACAACTTGCCTCTCAATAGCTTGTCTCTCTGATATTGAAAGTTGGCCATTCCTATTTATATTCTCTAGAGATTGATTAATCATATACCAAACATTTTTCCCTTTTCGCAAGTCCTCACTAATTTTTCTGAGTTCCTGATTAATCAAATCAATTAACGCTTCTCCTCTCCTGCGAGAGTCACCTTTATTGATGGATGGTATACCCCCATAACCCGCTACAGCTTGGTCAGCACAGCTATCAAATTGATCAAACAGAATCTTAATACGCTTCTCAAAATGCTCCCTCTGCCCTGGCCAAAGATTGTCAAGAGCATCCTTATTCGCTCTGATCTCTTTTAATGTAGCATTGAAATCATCAATTTTTTGGTTCACACGTTCAGGCCTATGTACACGGGGATCACCACCAAACATCTGCCTTACCACATCCATACCTCTCGTCGTCAGAAAAAGGTCCACTTGCCTGTGCTGGATCTCAGCCCCATCCAATGGATTTGGCTGCGTGCTATGCATTAGCCGAATGCCAGGAATTACTTGCCTCGAATTAACTTTACCACCCATATTCATAGCTATAATTAGCCTCCTGTCTTGATTTTTCATAGAGCTTCTAACTACCAGGCCAGTCCTTTGTACCAAATTCACTAAGCATTGATATCCAGATGTGCGGACATGCAGTCGTTTGCTTCTCTTACTAGTTTGCTATGAATGAAAAAAGACGATCATGAGGAAAAACTAGCGTCACTTGAACGACTTGAGTTTCTCCTCGAAGTACAATACCCCAATTCACACCACCTATACTTAGTGTAAACGATAACGGTATTATTTGCTAGATGACAAAAATGAGACCTTTTCTCTGTATCATTGAAACCTGCAAAAATGTCCCATATATAAGTCTGACATAGGTGACACAAGGAGAGAGCAATCTCTGACATTTCATCGTTGGAAGTGCATGGCAGAGCCGTGCTGGTTTTCTCTACTTTGATCACCTCTCTCTGGCATGCGAGTTGGGATCATCCTCCCCGTCTAACCCACTACCATCTTTTGTATGACCTGGAATTCCGCTTGTTCTATGATTGGTAGCAAAATCAAGGGTCCCACACGGAGCCCCTTCTGGAGTTGTGCTTCTACCTGAAGAATCAGGCAGTTTTCGCTTTTTTTTGCTGGCTCATCGCTAGGGCTTGTTTCTCGGCTTCGTAGCATAGTATTTCTCCTTTTTCTAGAATATTTTTTACAAGTAGCGCGAAACGAGTAACCACTGTCAAGCATACCCAACGGGTACCTACATTTCTAGGGAAAAACCGGTCATCTTGCGTAAAAAAACAGGACATCTTTGATAGGACAGGATGGATGGGACAGAGCGGACAGAGAGAAGAGGCAGGGTTAAAGAGAGAAAGCCACTGTGCCCATACGCAAGGTGGGTTCCTGCTTCTCTTCTCGCTCAGGGCCTTCCCTGTGCAATCGTGGGATCTCTTGGTTATCTTCCCTATGTTCTCTTAAACCCTTGAGGATCTCAGGTGGTATTTGAGGACCTTCTATCCACGCAGGTGGGCCTGGTGGTGGTTGTCTCACTGGCTTTTGTGGCGGATAGTCCTTCGTCTCATCAAAGTCAAACATGGCTTCCCCTAGTGGATGATTGACGTTATCGGTAGTTTGTTGACACGGGTGAGAGAATCAGAAAAAGGGAGAAAGGAGGAAAAAGCTCATGAGTAAGCGAAAAGAGACGACGAGAGGCCCAGAACCTCTTGAAGAGTATATGAGGCCATTTGATAGCCTCTTTGAGAAGTGGAACCAGCGCGAAGGGTTTCGTCGCTATCTGGAGGGGTTACTCGAACCCTCAGAGCGCAACAAGACCCTGACAGGGCTAGCCAACACGGAGCCTGTGGTAGGAGCGCAAGATCAGCAAGCGCAGTTCCTGCAATGGTTCCGGAGTCGAATCGGACTGGGATGAAAGAACGGTCCAGAGCCAGCGGCTGCAGATGTTGCTTGAAGATCCATTGACGGCACCGACTTCCCATGGAGTGCTGGTCATTGATGAGCATGGAGATCGCAAAGCTGGAACCCACATGGCTCACGTGGGTCGGCAATACCTGGGCAATCTGGGTAAAGTCGACAACGGAGTGGTCTCGGTGACGAGCCTGTGGGCCGACGCGGGGGTGTATTACCCAGTTGATTTTGAACCCTATACTCCTGCTCACCATTTTGAGAAAGGCGAAAAGGATCCTGGCTTTCGGACCAAACTCAAGATCGCCCTGCAAGTAGTCACCCGTGCCATGGAAGTTGGGATCCCGTTTCGGGCAGTGGTTGCCGACAGCTTCTACGGCGAGGACCTCGGCTTGAGAAACGGACTCAGAGCCCTCCAGAAGGCGTATGTGTTGGCACTCAAACCGTCTCATAACTGGTGGCACTCAGAAGGGACACCCGGATCGCTCAAAGAAGTGGCCCAAGCAGCCAGTTGGAAGAGTGCTGCTCAGCCGGGCCAATGGGTCAAAGTCGAGAGGACCTTCCGAGATGGATCCAAGCAAACGTGGTGGGCTCTGGAAGTCAAAGCCGGTCCCTATGGACCAGACAAGACCGAGCGGGCGGTGATTGCCACGACGGATCCGGTGACCTTGCCTGATATCAGCACATGGTATCTGGTGACCAACTTGCCCGCCCCAGGATCGCTAGCCGCCGAGCAACGCAAGCTCGTGACTGCCAGCTTAGAGGAAGTCATCCGGCTCTATGGGCTGCGCATGTGGATTGAACAGAGCTACAAACAGGTCAGAGGGGCCTTGGGATGGTCGCAGTACCAAGTTCGAAGCGATCGAGCCATCCGGCGCCATTGGCAACTGGTCTGTTGTGCCTTCTCCTTTTGTTGGTACCATCACAGCCATTGCAGCACCGATGATGCTTGGCTTCCAGAGCATTCGGGTTGCCAGATCACTGAGCAGGAAGAACAGGTTCCTCAGCAGGCTTGGGGAGCCGGGAAAAAAAATGAGCGGGCAGACGCTCGTTCGACCGCTGCTTTCTTGGCCAAAAGCACTGCGAGAGGTCAGAGCTTGGTTGGAACCCTGGATCCTGCTGCAGCGCTATTGGCGGGCGTGGTCCACACAGCCCCTACCTCTTCCGCTTCAGCAATTACTTGATGCGCTGGCTTTGGGGGTACCGCTCTTCCTTTATAACTCTTCCTAACCCGCGCCAACAAACTACCGATAGATCACGCAGCCCTTGTGTGAAACTATTAACGATCGTTTGAAAATCATCATGTTTTGTGGCACGGCTATGCATCCTGCAATCCTTTTGTTGTATATGAGCATGACTTGCAGACTTTGGTCTCCCCTCTCATTCTACCACCAAATTCGGCAGCAATAGCACCATCCTGAGCTCGCAAGGCCTCATAACTGATAAGAAATGCGATATAGCTGAGATATCTCAGCTATATCGCATTTCACACTTCACACACAATAGGCCACCCGAATCTCATCATTCTTCTTCAAATGCCTGCTTACTAATAAGTGCCAGCGTGGCATCATCCATCGGTGGATGATGCAGACCTGCTCGTACATCCCGGTAGTAGCGTTGCAGTGGCAGATTCAGCGATAGGCTGGCCCCACCGACCAAGCGCATAGCTAGATCAACCACCTCTATTGCGTGATTGGTCACCAAGTACTTGGTAGCTGCAAAATAACTACTAGGAATACTGGATGGGTCCTTGGGAAACAGTTCAGCCAGTCCGAAGAGTAGCGCCTGACTCTGTAAAAGGGCCAGATCCATTTTCGCCACTTTTTCCTGGATATGGGGCACACTAGAAATAGGCTGATCAAGCGTGTTGGGACGTCTTCGACGGGCAAATTGTACCGCTTCATTGCGTGCAGCCTGGGCAATCCCTAAGTAGACGGCAATAATCGGAAATGTCCAAGCCCCCAGCCGTATCTGTGCAGCAGGTGAGAAGGTGTCTGTAGCATCCACGTAGGCCTCTGCTTCCAAATGCACATTGTCCAAGATTAGATCATGGCTAGCACTCGTACGCATGCTAAGCGAGTTCCAGGTTTCTTCAATGCGAACCCCTGGTGCATTATATGGTATCAGGAAGCTTCCCTTATCAACGTTAAGTGGAGGCAGATTAGCTCCAGCTGGAGCATCATCCTCGATACTGCAACTCACCAGGAAAAGCTGTAATGCCGAACTTCCGGTCGTATAGGTTTTACGACCATTAATCAGCCAGGAACCATCGCCCTGCCGACGTGCACTAGTAGAAGGACGCCCACCTCGACTAGGACTGCCCATCGTAGGTTCTGAGGCAGCAGAGTTGATCATAGCACCATCATGCACGACCGCATGATAAATGCGCTCAGTGTACGCATTTTGACCCGTCATTGCACTAGCCATACGGCCAATTGCAGACAGGTGCATACTCACCACCAGCGCCGTTGAAGCACAACCCTGTGCCAGTCGCGACTGTGCGAGCGTCACTTCGAGCAGATCAGCTCCCCAGCCTCCAAAATTACTTGGGACAGTCAGCGTAAGATATCCTGTCCGTTGCAGGTCCTGATAGTTTTCATAAGGAAACGTTCCCGCCCAATCACCAGCATTTGCTCGCTGGGCAAAGATATCGGCCAGTTCGTCAGCTAGGGCAACGATGCGCATCTGGCGCTCAGTCTCAGGATATGCTGGAAAACCCATAGCTTGCAATGCTCCTTTTCTAGTACATTCAAGTCTCTCTTGCTTTTTTATCTTGCTGAGAGCCTGCAAAGGCCGCATACATCTTTAAGAGGGATTGCCTTTAAACGCCATCTACTAACCCAGGTATGCCCCACGCACGGAGAGATTATTGAGCAGATCGCGTGTAGCTCCTTCTAGAACCAGTCTACCACTTTCTGACACATAGCCGTATCACACTAGTATTGTAGGAGTATGGGTATACGAGGGCATCTCACTTTTGATCGCAGTAATCAAGTGGGTAGTGGCTCATTTGAGGATGCTGTGATAAGATAAAAGCACGACAAAGAAAGCAAGATGAAGGGAATATCATGGTAACAATTATCATCCACTGTTCACATTGTGGAAGCAACAAATTAAAAAAAAACGGTCATGCCTCAAATGGAAAGCAGATAATC
Organism: Ktedonobacteraceae bacterium; assembly: GCA_036501345.1. Lineage (GTDB taxonomy): Bacteria > Chloroflexota > Ktedonobacteria > Ktedonobacterales > Ktedonobacteraceae > DASYAN01. Next base: position 5,486 of record DASYAN010000434.1, on the reverse strand, counting down.
ATCAAACCAATAAACTGACCAACCATCCACCTGCAAGCACTAGACAGATGAATACAACAAGATAGAAATAGATCTTGGGAACCTGCTTCGATTTTTGTGGTTTAAATAATATAAATAGATATATAGTAGCAATGTAAGCGAAAATCAATGTAGCAAGTAGAATCCAGGGTTGGGCAGAGACAAGATTTGTAATCGCGAGAATTGCAATCAAAGTGGCTGCTAGAAGAATGAGCAGGCTGCAGACAATAAAAGCACCTTGCACTCCAAGCACGATAGCCAGTGTGCGTGCATGACTTGCTGCATCTTCCTCGAAATCTGGTAGTGCATTTGCCAGATTGAAGGCCACACCGATGAGAGCACCGACAGGTACTATCCAGAACAGAAAAGGCGCAAAATGTCCCATCCCGACAAAAGCATAGACAGGGATGAGCGGAATAGCCAGCGCGAAGACAACTCCACTTAACGGTGTAACTTTTAGACCCAGGTTATAGCTCTGCATGCAAGCGAGGTAGAGCAAGGAGGTCAGAATTGCCAGGGGGTTGAGAGGCAAAAGGAGAAAGAGCATGATGATCATTAGGAGAATACCAACAATAAGGGCTTCCTGAGGACGAACAAGTCCATGCACAATAGGCTTGTACTTCTTGCTCAACACATCACGCTGACGATCACAGTAATCATTAAGAAATGCGATGGAAAGCTGCATAGCAAGATGTGCCATAATCACCAGGGTAAAGGTGCTCCAGGAAATATGCGGCCAGCCAGCGGACAGGGCAAATAGGCTGACAGCTATCATATGCAACAAAACTGGCCCAGGATGGCTAAGTAGGAAGAAGCCAAATAATAGATCAACCGGACGGCGCTTTTTGATGATCCTCATAGAACCTATCTCCGTTTTTGCAGCTACCCCTATGCCAAGGAAAGATCGATCTTTTCAGACCATCTACTGTTTCAGAGCATAACCCATGTATGATGTAGAGAGATCATTACTCTCCAGAAAGTTCATATGCTTCCCCATCTCTGTCAGGGTGATTTTACCACGTTTGTGTCTTAAGAACAGACTGACGACTAAGAGTGGATGAGCACTTGGACTCATTCCCTTCACCTCCTGGCTCTGCAGATGGCATTTCTGCATACACAGCTGCAATTCCTGTGGCTTGATAAACTTCTTCCAGTCATGCAGGTTAGGGGGCATAAAACGTGTGATGCTCCATTCTTGAGCCATCTTAATAGCAGCAAGCCAGCTCAGCAATGTCCGGTTAATCGTATCATAGAAAAAAAGACCATCAGGTTTCAGGACCCGAGAAATCTCCTGAATTACCTGGGCAACGTTATCCACATGCTCCAAGACATCACAGCAAACGACAATATCAAAGGAAGTATCTGCAAACGGGAGTTGTTCACCAAGACCAACCTGATAGCTTATATCTAGACCTGATTGCTGTGCATGCTTTCTCGCCGTGGCTAGCGAAGGTTCTGAAGGATCGATGCCTGTGACCTGACACCCAAGGCAAGCAAACTCCTCAGCCAGCAAACCTCCTCCACATCCCACATCAAGCACTTTTGTCCCTTGAGGATCTATCCTTTGTTGTTCGATGAGGAGCCGTCGGAAGTAGCCAAAGCGAACAGGGTTAAGCCAGGTGCGCAGGGTACTAAGCGCTTCGTCATCATCCCACCAGGTATCGCTCAAACGGTTATACAGTTCATTATCAACTGGCATAACTCGCTCCTTTATGTAGTTATACAGTAAAGAATAACGCGTGTGAAGCTGATAAGCAACTCCTCAAGAAGGCTTTTCCCCTTGCAAACTACATAGATCCTGACACTTCGGAGTACTTCATCTGGCTCTCTGCCCTCATATTGTGAGAAATATTATAGCTTGATACATCCACTACTGTCTGTAAAGAGAGGAGTCGTATCAACAGCAAGATCGGAATATGTACCTCTACCTCCAGCAGAGCTATGAAGCTTGGGATAAGCAATACTAGCTCCAGCAGGATTATTATCAGTCCAACCATAAAAAGAGACAAACATACTTGTGGTTGTAATAGACTCCTGAGAAGGTGTCGGCATCGTTTCCTGAGTAGTTGTTTGTAAAGGAGATAGCACTGTTGGTTGGCTAGTGGCTTGCACTACTGGATTGGTGGTGGCTTGAGCCGAAGATTGTCTGGTTGGGGCTATCAGTACCATGCTTAGGCACTAGGTGCGGATGCTGGAGTTCTTTGATATGACGGGCCTTCAGCAACAGCTTCTCTTGCTCATGGGGGATGCGGAAGAGTGATGAAGCAAACACAGTGAGAACCACTTGACATTCAGGCTCATTGGTCGGAGAAGCAAGATAGGTCACATGCGAATGCTTTTTGGCCAATATCGTCCTGAGATTGTATTGATTAAACTTCCCTTGCATACATAATTCTCTCTACCACATCTTTGAATAAATTCACCACTATAATTTAATATACCCACCGTTATCTGTAAAGGGGGGGTATATCAACAATAACCAAGCATCAACTAAATATATACTCCTGCAATCTTGCCGCGAAGGCTCGCTCTCTGTCTATATGAAATGCGCCAAGCACATAACGGTCTGGTCGTACTAGCAGAAAGAAATCATGATGTCCACGTACAAAGCGAGCTATCTGCCCATGGCTATCTAGCACGCAGGTGATGTTCTGGAAAGTATCTTGCCTATTCTCCATGGCAGACACTATACAGATATAACGTGGCTTGAGCCTCTGCCAGAGATTTTCCTGGAGAGGTTTGAATGCTTCACTAGGATCAGGATGCAGACGCAATAGTGCAAAACCACATCCAAGTAGTTCATCGAGTAGAACAGGCTTTTCTCTCCATATCAAGACAGTGGGCTGGGGAAGCAATTGGCCAGTGAGGGTACGGCTGAGCCTACTGCCATCTGAGAGGAGCAGGCCGTGTTTATAGACAGGCTCAGGCTTGATACGCACTTCAGCAAGGGAGGAAGCAATAGATGGCAACGTCACTAGTGCACGAACAGCAATATCTCGTAAGCATGCGAGAGGGTGGCTTGTGGTCATGATCATGCTGCCCAGGAATGAGGAGAAGCGAATCATCCGCGAAGCGTGAGGGATACGTTCCTGCTGGTAGGTTTTGAGGATGCAGGGTTGTGCTTGATGGCGTAGGACGAGAGCCAGCTTCCAAGCGAGGTTATGAGCATCGCGCAGACCACAGTTCATACCTTGACCACCAAATGGAGGCAGCAAGTGAGCAGCATCACCGAGCAGAAAAATACGCTTATGGGCAAATGAGGCGGCATAGGCTGCGTGGAAGGTATAGATAGTTTGGCGCGTGATCTGAGGATTGCGAGGACCACCAACCCGCTGGATTAACTGATGCAAGTTGCTAAGAGCAAGGAACTGGTCCTCTGCTTCACCAGGGTGCAGCATGAACTCCCAACGCTTGCGCTGTCCTGGCGAGGGAACACTGACAGATGGCCGAGTGGGATCACAGAAGAAAGTGATACAGTTGGTCGCAGCATCATCCTCACAGATACCATCGGCGACCAGCCAACGCTGAGGAAATGTTGTCCCACGCATGGAGATACCTAGAGCACTACGTACGAAACTTTTGCCACCATCGCAGGCCAGTAGATAGGTACAGGCGATCTGCTGTAACTGGCCTGAGGCAGTACGCACACTGGCTAGTACACCTTGCTCTGTCTGCACAAAAGCTTCGAGTGTATATCCAAAGCGGGTCTCAATGCATGAGAAGCGTTGCAGTCCAGCCAGCAGAGCAGCCTCCAAGCCTGGCTGATCGAACGTCGAAATGAGCGGGTAGCCGTTGCGTTGATTACGCGGAGCCACACGCACCAGGAGTCGCCCATGCGAGATATATTGTGCACTGAGATCCTGTAGCACATGTGGCAGGATCTCCTCGCGCAGCCCGAGCGCCTGACAGATACGCAGCCCATCATCGTCAATAGAGATCGCACGCGGGAAGCCGTTCAGCTCCGTATTGCGTTCAATGAGCAGCGTGTCGATGCCGTACAGGCCTAGAAGATTTGCAGCAGTGAGTCCTGTCGGGCCAGCACCGATGATCAGGACGGATACAAACTTTTGATCCATTCTTGTAGCCCATTCTTGTAGTGCTTATATGGTTTCCTCTGCTCATAACGGTCAATGAGCAACAGGTCATACATCACAGTGGTTTTAATCCTAACACAGGAAGTAATTCCTAACAAGCAAACAACGATTGAGAAAGTAGGCAAATATGTTGCCCTATGGGCGCGATAATAGTTTTTGACAAAATCATTAATCGCGTCCGCTGGGCAGGGGCAGGGATTCCCTTTTGCCAATACCATTGTTGTCCAGACCGAGCTGACCAGCAGAGTTATTTATCGTGGGGGAACGTCAGATCGAAATACAGTAATGGTACAATTGATATTATTTAACACATAAAGAAGCATTCTTATTTTGAGATCATAGGCGGAGCATCCCTCCGTAAGAGATCGAATATAGGTTCCATCCATAACTTACCAGGAATAGGCGAGGTGTGGATGTTGAACCCATGGAGATAACATCTCAAAAGAGAAGGCGCCCACAATAGGAGATGATTTGCAACATGGAGAGGATAATGCTGCAAGCAAGGAAGAGGAAAGTCACCACCCACATTGTTCTGGTCGAAGGCACGCCTGTGCGCTACTGGGTCGTTGGAGAGGGACAACCCGTCGTGCTAATCCATGGGCTCAGCGGTTCCATGCTCTGGTGGAGAAACAATACAACCGCTTTTGCTGATCACTATCGCGTCTATCTGGTTGATCTGCCTGGCTTTGGCTCTATGGCCCGTAGATCCAAGCGCTTGACCTTGGTCAAGGTTGCTTCCTGGCTATACAAATGGATGGAAGCCGTTGGTATCAGACAAGCACATCTGGTGGGTCATTCGATGGGTGGCTACATTTCTCTCTGGCTAGCAGCCCATCACCCCCATCTTGTCTCGTGTCTCATCTTGATCTCCCCCGCCGTTATGCCCCAGGTTAACTCTGTCTTCGAATATCTCGTGCCGCTGGTGACCTCGACGCGTTCCCTTACACCACACTTCTTCCCTATTTTGTTCTATGATGCATTACGTGCTGGCCCCTACCTGCTATTTCGCACAGCCTGTGACCTGGCAGCAATCGATGGACGTGAAGAGATCAAAAAGATAACTACCCCAACACTGCTTGTCTGGGGAGAAGATGATAGCCTCGTTCCCCTCAAGATAGGTACTCTCTTACAGCAGGAAATGAGGCATGCTAACTTTCTCCTGCTCAAACGTGCTGGTCATGTAAGTATGTTTGATCAGCCTGAAATGTTCAATGCAGCAGCTCTGGCATTTCTGCGAGGTGAAGTCGTTGTAAGTAGTATGATGGATAAGAGAGGTTAATTGTATTGGTTATCCGACCATAGGTATGATTGATAGGAGGGGCTATCTTTGAGCACAATCAAAGAAACATTCAAAAAGCAATGGATTGAGACGAC
>DASYAN010000433.1:0-8256 GCA_036501345.1 Ktedonobacteraceae bacterium | reverse complement strand
TGCCCCTCTACTTACTTTTTCCGTGTACTTGACTTTGTTTTCCTCTTCCTCCTATACTTAATACCAATCTACAAGTATTTAGAGGAAACTAAATCAGACCTATTTGAAAGCCCAGAGCAAATCCCGCTACGAGAATTCTTGTAGCAGCATGCCAACGGGGCTTACACATTTGTCTGCCATTCAAGGAGGTCTTTTTTGAAGCATCCACGCTACACATTATTTCTTCTCTCTGTCATCTGCCTGCTCTTCACTGCCTGTGGCAGTGCATCCGCACCCACTAGTCCTCCGGTCAATTTAAAAGTTTTTGCAGCATCCTCACTTAAAGCGTCTTTTACTGAGATACAATCAAAGTATGAAGCTGCCCATACAGGTACCACGATTGCTTATGATTTCGATGGTTCACAAAACCTCGAAACTCAGCTTGCTAATGGAGCTGCTGCTGACATTTTTGCATCAGCCGACCAGTCGCACATGCAAAAAGCCAGTGATGCAGGGCTGGTCGCAACCAGCCAGATATTCGCCAAGAATAAGCTAATAGTGATTATTCCCAAAAGCAATCCGGCCAAAATCTATACCCTGAAAGATCTGGCGAATAAAGGGGTGAAGATTGACGTGGGAGACACCTCCGTTCCGATTGGGACATACGGCCTGCAGGTGCTGGACAATCTAGGCAAATCTCCTAGCTATGGCTCTGCCTATGAAAACAGTGTGAAGGCCAATTTTGTCTCACGGGAGACGAATGACGCAGCAGTGGTCCAGAAAGTGCAATTAGGTGAGGTTGATGCCGGGATTGTTTATCAGACTGATATAACTCCTGCAACTGCCGATAAACTGTCAGTCATCGATATTCCGCAGAATTTTAACGTGATTACCGAATATCCCATTGCAGTTACTAAACATGCTGCCCAAGCCAATGAGGCACAGGCTTTCATTAACTATATCCTCTCTTCAGATGGACAGGCTGTATTGGCAAAGTATCACTTTATTACAGTAAGCAAGTGAATAGTCCAGAGGACACAATGGACGCGATACCCAAAAGACACACGGTAAATCGGGTCCGTGGGGGCTGGCTGGTCAGAATCCTTGTCAGTATACTGGCCAGCTTCTTTTTCCTTTTCCTGGGTGTGCCATTGGTCTCCCTGTTGCTACATGCTTCACCAGCAGTCGTATGGAGTGAACTACTGCAACCAGATGTCTTACAAGCACTACAGCTGAGTCTGCTTACGACAACGCTGAGTTTGTTTGTGGTTGTCGTATTTGGTCTGCCCGTGGCTTATGTGTTGGCACGAGGCCGTTTTCCCGGTCGCAAGCTGCTTGAGACACTGGTGACATTGCCAACGGTATTGCCTCCCGTGGTGGCAGGTGTCGCCCTCTTATTGACGTTTGGACGAATGGGCTTGCTCGGCTACTATCTTAACCTGCTAGGTATCACTATCCCTTTTACAACAGCAGCAGTTGTTATGGCACAGACATTTGTGGCCGCTCCATTTTTTGTGAATAGTGCCAAGGCCGGGCTGGAGCAGTTTGATCGTCGTTATGAACTGGCTGCTTATACCTTGCGTGCCACTCCCTTCTATACCTTTCGCCGTGTAGTATTCCCGCTTATTCGCCCTGCCTTGCTTTCAGGTATGGGCTTAGCGTGGGCGCGGGCTCTCGGCGAATTTGGAGCTACAATCACTTTCGCAGGCAATTTCTCTGGTGTCACTCAGACCTTACCCACTGCCGTTTACGTCGCCTCTGAAATGGACCTGGACAAGGCTATTGCTATTGCAGTCGTCCTACTAGCTATTTCGTTTGGATTGCTCTTTGCTTTACGCGTTGGACAGGGATATCTGGCTGATAGGTAATGTTTTCATATAATACAGTTATAAAGCAGAACATATACATATAAGAAATTGAGTGGTTTGTTTATTGACAATTACTAGTGAGGCCATTAAAATAAGAAGAGATAGCGGCATGTTGTGTTATAACTAGGAGGCGACTTCATGGCTGTTGTGCATACAGACCTTTCCCGTTATGAGAACCTAGTACGCAAATCCATTCAGATCCCCTCAAACCAGCATAAAGAGCTCAAAGCCTTGGCTGTCGAGCTTGACTCTTCGCTAGGGGATGTTGTAGAAACTATTATGGACCTGATGCGAGAGGATAATTATCAGCAGTTAAAGTCAGCCATTCTTCAGAAACGTGAACGCGAACTCTCCTCCCTCAACCACTCTCTCGACGAAGCATATGCCTACCTCGGATCAATCCCAGAAACTCTTGAAGATGCCCGCTTCTTTTTCGAAGCTGGACGTGCAGGTGTATTTGCATGAGTCATGAGGCCAGGCAAGCTTTGCCCAGCCAGAAACAGCAGGACGTGTATACAAGCATCCTGAGTCCTCGGCGGGGAGAGATCTGGGATGTGAATTGGTCGCCCGGCCGTGGTGCCGAACAGCAAGGAACTCGCCCAGCTTTAATTATTCAGAATGATCGAGGCAACGCCTCCTCTTCATATCCTCTGACCATTGTCGCCTCTATGAGCCGTACAGAACGAGAGTTACCTCTGCATGTACGTATTTCTCCTTCTCCAGAAAATGGTTTGGCCCACGACACCGATGTGAAATGTGAGCAGCTCCTGACCATTGAGAAAACACGTCTGTTGCGCCGACGCGGCACGATTAGCGACGACGAGATGCGCCGTGTTGATACTGCTCTGCGCTTGAGCTTGAATCTGCTCAAAGATTGATCGTCGCAGATTCCTATCTCTCTTTGCAACTTGCTGATCAAAGTGTCCCTTTCTATGCTACAAAAAGAAACTTTCCATTTAGGAAGTGCAGGAAAGAGCACTGCAAGAGCTTGAGGATAAGAAGTATGCCCTAGTTCCTTGTTAAGATACAACCCCCGTGCTATACTAAATCCAGAAATCTTTTTGTGTTATCCCAAAGCTGCTCTTGCAGACCAGCAATGACTGTAGACACTATCGAGAATGTCGTCGGCTGGGAAGCGTGCAAACTTTGTGGACGAAGGAGGTGAGGGTCTTATGGACGCTGGCCCTAGTCATAGTAGGTATGTAATTGGTACAACATGCCTGCTTTTCGGACTGTCCTTCTCCTCATTGAGTAACACGATGGATGTGCACTCTTGCTGATCAACTGCTGATTGTGGCATCACTACCTTACTCGATGAGACGGCATCACCCTCATTGATGCGCATGATGTCGAGCAAGGATAATTCCTCCTGCCAGTAAGTCCTTAGCTGCTTTTGCAGCATCCTCCTGTAAAAAAATTGCATGTAGGCAATTTGTATGTCTCTGTGTCTTTCACACATACTTTTTGTGCTGATGCTTGTTTTTACCTGACAATATCGTTACACAGGTGGATGGTTTTTGTTATCCGTCTGCCCATTGATGTGTATGTCTGTACATCAGTGGCGGGATTCTTCTGTAGGAGAGAGGTGATAGCTATGATCTTTTTGAGCGCTCTGCTCCACGAGAGCATCTATGATAGTGCAAATCGCCGCGTTGGCACTTTGCAGGACATGTATGTGTCACTTAACGAGACTTTCCCAGTCGTCACTGCGCTGATGGTCAGCTCCAGTATTGGCAGTCACAAACTCATTATTCCCTGGCCTCAAGTGCAGAATATTGAAGAGTTGCCTATACGTCTTGCAGTCCATCAATCTGAAATTACACCTTATGATCCACATACCGATGAATTCTTACTCAAACGCGATATTCTTGATAAACAGATAGTGGATACGCAGGGCATTCGGGTCGTGAAAGTCAATGATTTGAGTCTGGCACAGATTAAGAAGACGGCACGCTTAGTTGGGGTAGATATTAGCTTTAGCGGCCTATTGCGCCGTCTAGGATTGCAGCCTGCCATGAACGCACTACACAGGGTTTTTCCCAAAGGTTTGAACGAACGTACTGTCACCTGGAATTATGTCGAGCCCATTCAGGTCACCTACGCCGGAACAAGTCAATTGACACCAGTATTGACCGGAGTCGGAGCTGGCGGTATGGTGCCCCAGGTTCAACTCAATGTTAGCCGTACCAAGCTGGCCGATCTGCATCCTGCCGATATCGCAGACATTCTAGAGCAACTTGATATCGAAGAGGCTGAAGCTATGCTGGATCGTCTCGATACCGAGACAGCTGCAGATACTCTCAACGAACTTGAATATCCCATACAGTCTGAACTGCTTAGCGAATTGGAGCCTGAGCGTGCATCCAACTTGCTCGAGCAGCTTGATCCTGATGATGTTGCAGATATCCTGGCAGATCTTCCACGAGCTGAGGCCGAACGGCTGTTGGGTCTGATGCCTATGGCCGCAGCACAGCCTATTCGCGATCTACTCCGCTACAGTGCACAGACTGCAGGCGGCATCATGACTAACGAAGTCCTGGCTCTTCCCCAGGAATCCACAGTAGAGAACGCTCTGGTTTATCTACGTCAGCATTCCTCTCACCTGGAGATGGTTTATTACCTGTTTATCGTGGATCACGAGCAGCATCTGGTGGGTGTTGTCTCATTGCGGCAGCTCGTAACATCCGAACCCACTGTACACATGGAAGATTTGATGGACCATGATGTGATTAAGGTACAGATCGATACAGACCAGGAAGAGGTTGCGCGTCTTATCGCTAGGTATGACCTGCTTGCTCTGCCTGTTGTAGATGCTGAGAATCACCTACGGGGCTTGGTTACCGTGGATGATGTGATCGATGTCATCCACGAAGAACAGGCCGAGGATTATTCTGAGATGTCTGGGACCAAAGTTGGAGATCCAGGCAGCGAAGAAGGCTTTTCTGTGCGCACTGCTGTGAGCCGTTTCTGCTGGCAAGCGGTGAATGTAATTGCTGGCTTTATCCTGGCACTGGTCATGTTGCAAATGTTTCACTCATTCCTAGACCTAGCTACGGCATTTGCCATGGGAGGTGTGGGGGATCTTCTCGGACTGTCTACCCGCATAGCGATTGGTGAAATAATCTGTTTGATACCTATGTTGCTGCTCACAGCGGGTTCCATTGGTTCACAAGCACTCGCGATTGCGGGATGGGAACTGCGTACTAAACAAGGCAGAGATTTTCTTCGCTTCCTGCTGCGTGAACTGCTGCATGGTACTATTGGCGGTGTGCTTACCAGTATTCTGATAACGATACTGACGTGGTTGCTCTTCGGCTCTCTACCACTCAGTTTGACAGTTGGACTAGCATCAGGTTTAACGCTGCTTATCGCAACCATCTGTGGGATGGTCTTACCCAACTTACTCCAGCGCTTGCGCCTGCGTGGAAGCTGGATTGCACCCCCACTGCTCGATCCAATGATTGCAGTGATTAGCCTGAGTGTCTTCCTGATGGCGACGCTAGCATTGCTCAACAAATTTGGCGGGTGAAAAAAATTCGTCGAAAAAGGTATTGACGAACTGTCGAATTTAGATTATAATCCCAGTGTTCTCAAGTGAGAGCGTGCTTTCCTCGATAGCTCAATGGTAGAGCAATCGGCTGTTAACCGATGTGTTACAGGTTCGAGTCCTGTTCGAGGAGCCAATCACTCAAGAAGCTCGTTCTGATAAAGAACGAGGCTTCTTTTTTTATGACTACTCGCAAAGCCTAGATCTTTGCAAAAGGCAAGCGGATTTGACGCTTGCCTAAGAATAAAAGAATTTCTGTTTCAGGAATCCAGTAAAATATCGCATCTCCTCCTGATACGCTGCAAGCTTCTGAGCTTTCTCCTCTGAACCCGCAACCTCCTGACAATCAGCTCCCTGACTTTCCAAACGGCTTTTTCCATCTGTCCCAAGAGGCCGAATGATGAGCCGATGGTCATATGGCACACAACGATTCTCGTAGAATTCAGCGAGATATGCCATGAGCATCCGTCGCTCTTCCATGTGACACGCCTTGACTGCACGCCTGGCTTTATGTACTTCTGCAAAGATAGCTCGTATCTCTTGCTCGGTCTTTTTATTTCGATTGCACTCCTGCTGTGCATCCTCAGACAATCTAACAATGGAAACATCTGCTCGCGGATCGGAGGATGCGATATCTACCCAGGGAGCACAGGTCCCCGAGTCAAGATGACCTTCGCAGGAGGCTCTGGTTGAGATACCAAGGGCATTTAAGACTATAACCGTTTCTTTGATGCCTTCATCAATTGGCAGACCAAGTTTGTCTACAGTGCGCGAGATTCTTTCCGCGGTCTCTTGCCAGCAATCGGCTTTTTGTGTATTAATTTGGATAGACATGGCATTTGGCAAATGGTACAATGCCTCACAGCAGACTGTAGTGGTGAGCTAGACCACTACAGTCCCTGGCAGACTAACCGAAGCTAGACTTCACCAGTTCCGCCGCAGGTTTCGCAGATGTCATCCAAACCTGCACCATCGCAAGTGCCGCAGGTCTCAGCGATTTCATTACCATCGTCATCGTTGGTAATGATTATCCCTGTGCCGCTGCAGTTCCTGCAGATATGGGTGTGAATGCCACTTCCCCCGCAGGTGGGGCATTTCGCCCGTGCGAGGCATTCTTCCATTCACATTTTCTCCTTTCTATAATATTTTGCAGCTTTTTCAGCTGCATGTATATAATAATATTTTTATCTATTTTCGTCAAGCATTTTTCAAGGCTACCAGAAAAGGCAGTTCCTCACAAAGTCTTTCTTGCCATGCTGGCAAGACCATTCGTACTGCAATTGATGGCTTCCTGCTAAACCGCTATGGAATCACCCTAGTGAGCCAACTTACAATTAGCCTGCCATTGAAAAGGGATTGTTGGGCTTCTCAATAGCAACTTATTTGCCAGTTGACCCACTTTTTGGACCGAGTCATTTACAGGCAGTTCTGGTGCCTCGCAAAAATTTCGCAGATTTCATGAATGCACTACTATTCGATGTTTATCTAATTCGCGTTGAATACGTTCAACAGCTTGGGATAATGACGGTTTGGCTCGATGAGTAGCTTCTGCAACGATATGAGGTTCAGGATAGCGAACAAGAATATCTTGGATTCGCTCTTCAAAAGAAATTCTTGCACCCGCAGGTCCAGTCGTCATATCACAATAGTCCAGAGCATCAGCAAGCATCGATTGCTCACGGGAAAATTTTTCTAGATCAGGTAGCAGTCCATTCAATTGTGCTTGAAACCATGTGCCAGAATGGTAAGCTGTCAGAGATGCTAGACGTTCTTGGTTGTGAGAACGCAACCAACGAGCGCCATCTAGCGAGTGTAAACCTGTTTGCTTGAGTTCAGGAGCGTAGCCAATATCATGTACGTATGCTGCTGCAATCAGGTAAGAGCGCTCTTCTTCATCAAAAATTGCTCCCACACGGATTGCTTGCTCAACAACTCCTTGGACATGAAGCCAACGATTGCCTAAAGACGAAATGTAGTGGATAGCATTTTCGCTTGCCCATTTAATCAAGTCAGAGTGTTTATTCACTATATACCTCTTTTACTTTTTAGTGATATTCACTGTTAAAGAAAACTATCTACAAAAAAATTCTAACGGACAAGTTCATCCTTGATCCTAACTCTTTTAGAATAACTGGAAGGAGTTACATTTGGCAATGACAACTAATAGACAACTGTTTATACTGGTATTGAATTTCGCCTTAAGCTCCCCATCCCTTAAATTGGAATAGAGTCGATTACTTACTAGCGTTATTCTACGGATTATGCTATACTCTTTTCTAAGAAGGTGATAACCAATCGGCTACGTTTAGTTCTGACCAGATATTATTTTCAGCTTCAGAAAAAAACTAATGATATGAGCTGGCTTCTGAAGTGGCTCTAAGACAAGCAAGCAGTGTTTTTGTGACTAACCGACTGTTAACCGATGTGTTACAGGTTCGAGTCCTGTTCGAGGAGCCAATGGTAAGGGCCACCTGTTGGTGGCCCTTATTTACATGTATTAAAATATGTATAGCCTACTTTTGTCTCACATCCTGGGGTAACGAGGAGAAGAATTTGTCTTGGGTGATCCAGCTATCGACTACAAAAGTGTTTCTATGAGCCTGCTGGAAGCGCTCCCTTTACCTGTGTTCATCGTTGATTACTCGCTTACTATCCGTTACTGCAACCAGCCAAGCTTACAGCTATCTGCATCCTCCTATTCCTCGTTACAAGACGTGCCGCTTGAACGGGTAATTCACGATCCTGCCATTATCCAGCTCGTTCAGCTAAGCATACAAACGGAGAGTCAGCAGAAGGGCACATACGAAAAGGACGCGTCCGATGTCCTCTGGAAGGTATCAGTATCGCCACTTGCTCACAGTT
>DASYAN010000432.1:0-6435 GCA_036501345.1 Ktedonobacteraceae bacterium | reverse complement strand
GATAGCGAAGTCTAGAAAGCCTTTTATCTGGAGGCAGTTTTTGCACCACCCAGAGGATTAGTGCTGAGGAGTGAAGAGCCAAACGTGAAGGTACTTCGGCGCTTTTCACCGTGACGTTTCAGAGCAATCTCAACTAACGTAGTTACCAACTCTGGAAAATCCACTCCTGTTGGTTCCCATAAGTAGAAAGAAAGAGAGCCGGGGATGGGATTAATCTCGTTGACATAGAGTTTTTTCTCTGAAGGACGCACAAAGAAGTCAATACGCACAACACCTGACGCATTTAGAGAATTAAAAGCGTTAATTGCTGTTGTTTGAATATTTTCCGTCAAATCAGGATCGATTGGAGCTGGTATGAGACGCTTGGCACTTTGCATGCCTCGACCTTTGCTTCCTCCATTTTTATCGCCACTGAGGTATTTGTCCTCATAGCTCAGAGTTCCACTGCTAACGGGCTGTTCACAGACAGAGGCACGAGCATCGGTACTATCGCCTAAGACAGAGCAATTTATCTCGATGATATCTTGCTGGGCAGGCTCAATCATTAAGCGGCTATCATACGTGGCAGCGACATCAAGAGCAAGACGCAGTGCAGAAGCATCTTCTGCTCGTGAAACACCAATACTAGAACCGAGGGTAACTGGTTTGACATAAACTGGATAGCCAAAACGTGACTCGGCCTCTGCCACGATAGCGTCAGGTTCTGACTCCCAACGTGCTCTACTCACATAAAGATCGTCAATTACTGGTACTCCAGCACTGCGTAGAACTCTCTTGGCAAGGATCTTATCCATAGCAATTGCGGATGCCAGCACTCCCGAGCCAACATAAGGCAAATCTGCCATTTCAAGCAATCCTTGTAGAGTGCCATCTTCGCCATGAGAACCATGCATGAGTGGGAAAGCGACATCAATGGGCTCGAGAGAGGGTTCAGAAGTACTCCGACCAAGCCAGTTGCGTTGTCCCTGAACCTTTTGGTGAATGAGTCCTGGCTGTGTAGCATCAACATTAAAAACCACGGGTTCTGCCATTGTGACCAACTTTTCGAGATCTTTAAAATTCTCCAGATGCTTTAAAACGTCGCCTGTGAACCATTGTCCCGATTTTGAAATGTAGATTGGAACGGGAGTGTATTTATCAGTGGGTAATGCAGCCATAGCCTGGTGCGCTGTTAAAACTGAGACTTCATGCTCGACAGAGCGGCCACCAAAGATCAGACCAACACGAAGATGAGACATTTGGGTTTAACTCCTTCTACAAAAGACTAGTTGTAATTTCGTTAGCTCAATAAAGTAATAAACTCCCTGAATAAACAAAACTGCAGTTAAAACTGCTTTTGCTATTAATACTTTTAATGAGCCCACTATCTGGGTGATATTGCTCAAAGTAATTATATCCAGGTTCCAATGCGTGCTAATTCTAGCATAAAACGAGTGAAAGTTGAAGGCTTCTATCTTTGCACTTTTCTTCTCTAACCACACCTAAACGAGTAGTCGTTCTCTGGTGGGGTTGTCTAGTCGAGAGGCTCTTGTTTTCATCCAACGAAGTCATTTGCTCATTGGAAAGCCTTTTTCTACTCACGGCCTTAATGGTATCCCAAAAGATGAGAAATTTTTAGTGACAATGAGTGGCATTTTGATAGAGAAAAGGGGACATCTTGCTCTGAAAACAGGAACAACTTCAGAGAGCTGCCTTAAAAACTGCAAAGAGAGAGTTTTGAGAATGCTCGCCTCCTTTCTAATGCTTTATTGATGTGTTAGAATGGGCATATGTAAGTTAAGGCAATCCAAGCACTTGGCGAGAAATTATTTGCCTGTTTACAGTGGAAAGAATGCTCCTTTGGTGGACAGATAGGGAGTTACTGTACCATGTCTGCTACTACCCCTCTTATTTTGATTGCATGTCTTCTTATTGCGGCCAAGGTTGCAGGATGGCTTTGTCATAGTCTGCGCATTCCAGGTGTTCTTGGACAACTGGTTGTCGGAGTGGTTGCTGGACCATCTCTGCTTGGCTGGGTTCACCTCGATCCGGTATTAAACTCTTTTGCCAACATTGGCGTGATTTTGCTGATGTTTATGGTTGGTCTTGAGACGGATATGAAGCAAATGCGCCGAGTAGGAGGTGCTGCGTTTATCTCTGCATCTATGGGCGTGATTTTGCCCTTTCTAGCAGGGATGATTTTTGCGTTAGCACTTGGGTATTCGCTCCCGGTAAGCCTCTTTCTCGGAACGCTGCTGACCGCCACAAGTGTTAGTGTTTCTGCTCAAACGTTGAAGGACTTGGGTAAGCTGACAACAAAAGAAGGAACGACGATTCTCGGAGCTGCGGTTATCGACGATGTACTCGGCTTAGTTGTGCTTTCCTTGATACTTGCCTTCGCGCTGGGACAAAATCCTGTCTGGGCAATCCTAAGGATGGTAGTATACTTCCCAGTTGCCTACCTCCTGGGTCACTATGGTTTTCCTGCTCTGTCACGCTGGCTTCCCCGTATGCTCGCATTGGAAGCACGTATTGGTATGGTGCTGGCACTAATTTTGCTCTATGCTTGGTCTGCGCAATCGCTTGGCAATGTTGCAGCGATTATCGGCGCTTATATTGCTGGTATCCTGGTAAGCCGTACAGCGATGCGGGAATGGGTGCACGATGGGATCTCGAAGATGGGCTATGCTCTCTTTGTCCCTCTCTTCTTTGTATGCGTTGGTATTGAAGCCAACTTTCAAAGTGTGGGGCATGTCTCATTGTTCCTGCTTACGGGTTTCATCGGTATTGCCGTCGTGACTAAGGTTGTCGGTTGTGGGGGGGGAGCATTAATGTGCCGTTTCAATGCACGTGAAGCATTGACAGTCGGGGTAGGAATGATCTCGCGCGGTGAGGTTGCCTTGATTACAGCCTCTATTGGTCTGCAATCTGGCCTCATTACTTCGTCGCTCTTCTCGATAGTCATTCTTATCTCATTGGTCACTACACTTATTACTCCTCTGCTGCTAAAGCTGGTTTATCTTATTCCTTCATCTGTCCCTGTGGATACCATGGCAGAGCAACTACAGGAGATTTCGGGAGGTTGAACCTGATCTTGAAAACTCCTAGTTTGTGGATTTGTAATTCCCCCTTGCGACGATGTTCATTGTAGAGTATACTACTCGGGCGGGTTGCCATACCCAGGGTCTCTCTGCTAATATCGTCCAGATCTCTATGCAATAGAAGCATATTATCGGGCTCAGCAGATAGATCAATTTCGATAAATGGATAAGGAGGTGCGATCATCCTTCCGGGCCGCAATAACATCCGTTATCAACAAAAGCAGTGTTTTTAAGGACTGGTCTGGATGTGACGTCAGTCTGTGGCAGCAGAGGTGCTACCACTTGGGGCTGAATTTTAAGTGGATATACCAAACACATGTTTCTATTTGATCCATCGCACAAGCCTAGTATTTTTCCTAGAGGTTTTTGTTCTTCAGTGGCAAGGTTTTAGCCAAGTGAGGGAACCGTTGTGTCCACAAACCTTCTTGACAGTGGATATGCGGCTTTACGAAGAGGTGATCCCGAGGTAGCATTGAGCTACTTTCAATGCGCTATAGACCAGAATCCAGATCATCCTCAAGCATATTTCGCCGCTGCCATGGCTTATCTAGAGCAGGAAAAAACTGAAGAGGCCATGCAGAGCTTAAGAGATGCTCTCAGCGTAGACCCTGCATATGCATCAGCACGTGCTTATATTGGCATACTCCTTTTGGGGCTCTATGATGCGGATGGAGCACAAAGTGAGCTTGAACAGGCCCTCCATGACGATCCAACGAATTTACTTGTGCATATTAAATATGCAGAGTTTTATTACCGCTTAGGCTTTTTCCCTCGGGCAGTTGTTTTACTTGAGCGGGGTTTAAAAGCTCCTCATAGAGCTAATGAGCATGTAGTTGCAATGGCAAGGAGCCTTTTGACGCAGTCACGTCAAAAAAGTAAAAATATTATTGTACGCGATCCCCCTGACCCACGTGCTATTTTCCAATTTGTGAAGCGGTTTTGTAAGAAAAAAAGGCCAAGCTGAAAATATATTATTTCCAGCATATGAAAGGATGTGACACATGTTTGTCTCGCTTCTCATCGGCAGTCTTTTTATACTAATGTACCTATCAGTAAGAGTACCATTTGGTGTTGCTCTCGATGGGAGCCTCATTAAGCGAGTTTCTCTCACTCTTCAAGAACGAGTGCTATTTCGTCGTAGAAACCTCTACTCCTTAGGCGTAATTTTGCTTCTCAGTGCTGTCGGTCAGTGGTTTCCAACTACCATTGAGATAGGCCTGATTGTTCTAGGTCTATGCATAAGCTTATTACCAACATACTACCAGCTGACGACAGCGGGTGTAGCATGCAATAATACTACATTCAGACGCTGGGATGAGTTTACTTCGGTAAAGATAAATGGTGCTCATCTTATCTTCACCCCTCGTGCTGGTTTTTCTCCCTTTAAGCTAATTATTTTTCCTTCGCGCCAGCAAGAGGTTCTCCCCACCATTGAGCGCTTCTTGAAAGTGTATGAACGGGGATCTTCTTCGCCAAGCCATCCGTTATTGGCGTGGTTACGCGGCTTTCTGAACCGCCGTATATTCCATAGTATTCTAATTTCTCTTGCACTTATGCTTGTGGCGCTCTTCCTGCTCAGCGCGTGTGGAGAACTAGGGCAAGATACAAGTGGAAGTAATACAGCCAATCAGCAAAACTTGACACATATTACAGTAAATGGCGCGAGTCCAACGATTGTGTCTAATGACCTCAATCAGGCAAAGACGCAAGAGCCTTTTGCCTACAAGTTAGCATTATATGTTGACGAAAACCGCTTAGGGGTTAATTTTGTCTGGACCCTTGTTTGTGGCTACCTTGTTATGTTTATGCAACTCGGCTTTGCACTTGTGGAAACCGGGTTCTGTCGTGCTAAAAATGCGACTCATACGATGGCTATGAATTTCATGGTCTATGGTCTCGCAATGCTGGGATATTTTGCCATAGGCTTCGCCTTTCAATTTGGAGGTGTAGGAGTTGTCGGCCTGCCCAATCTGGGAGGTCTTAAACCGTTGACCAGTGAGATCAGTATTCCCATTGGCAACGTAAATTGGGGCATTCTTGGCTTCAAAGGCTTCTTCTTCAATGATGGGACCTATGATGTCGCTACTGCAGTGTTATTTCTTTTCCAGATGGTCTTCATGGATACGGCAGCAACCATTCCGACAGGAGCTATGGCTGAGCGGTGGAAATGGTCAGCGTTCTGTGTTTATGCACTATTCATTTCTACATTGGTTTATCCGGTCTACGGTAACTGGGCATGGGGAGGTGGATGGCTTTCACAATTAAGCAATGTGGGCTTAGGAGCAGGCTATGTAGACTTTGCTGGCAGTGGTGTGGTCCATGCTGTCGGCGGGTGGTGTGCACTTGCAGGTGCCATTGTGCTTGGGCCGCGTATCGGAAAGTACAACCCTGATGGTAGTTCCAATCCTATTCCTGGTCACAATATAGTTATGGCCGTTACAGGAGCTATGATTCTGGCTTTCGGGTGGTTCGGCTTCAATCCAGGCAGTACCCTTGGAGCATCCGGAAATGGAGATCTGCGCATCGGCATTATTGCTGTTGATACGATGCTCGCCGGAGCTTGTGGTTCAGCGGTTGCTATGTGTTACACGTGGATGGTTGGAGCCAGGAAGCCTGATCTAGCCATGATGTCTAATGGATTGCTCGCTGGATTGGTTGCGATTACTGCTCCCAGTGGGTATGTGAGTCCCATTGCATCCTGTATTATTGGGGCAGTCGCTGGTTTTAATGTTGTGTTCTTTGCTGGACTGATTGAAAAGGTCTGGAAGATCGATGACCCCGTAGGAGCTATCGCAGTTCACGGAGTAAATGGTATGTGGGGTCAGCTTTCGGTCGGCCTTTTTGCTGATGGGTTGGCAAACTATGGTGGTTTGCAAGTTAAGGGCTTATTTTTCGGCGATATGGGACAATTTGTAGCACAGGTCATTGGTGCTATTACATGCTTTGTCTATGTGTTTGGAATTTCATGGCTCTTTTTCAAAGCATACGATATGCTTTTCGGTATGCGTGTTTCTGCTCAAGTGGAGCTGTCCGGACTTGATATTCCGGAGATGGGTGCTCTTGCTTACCCGCCAGATACTGAACCAACTCCGCAACCAGCCGCTGCTGGTATTGCTAATAGTATTCCTGCCGCTGCCTGGCAACAGGCTCAACTGGATAGCGTCAACCAGCGGCCTTTACCGCAGTCTCTACGAGTAGCACCTCCGCAGCAAAGTCAAGTTGGGCCTAATAATCCAAACTATCAACAAGGTGGACGCGTCAATCCAAATTATCAAGAAAGGCCTAGCAGCCCGAACTATCAAGAAAGGCCTAGCAGCCCGAACTATCAGGAAAGGCCACCTGTCAATCCGAACTA
>DASYAN010000431.1:0-7002 GCA_036501345.1 Ktedonobacteraceae bacterium | reverse complement strand
TTGAATCAGTATGCCAATAAGGCTCCCGTCTATGCGACAGGAGATACAGAATTTGGCATGCAGATTGACACACATTATACTGACAAGATTCCCCAGCTCACACAACTGCGGCAATTGAAGCCGACATGGATACGGGGGGATTATAACCATGTGACGTTTGGTCCGAATTGGCCTACAAGCGTGAAATCAATCGTCCTTGTCAATAATGAGACGACAAATAGCCATAATCCTGGGCAAAACGAACCTTTTCCCACATGGAAGACGTATGTTGATACGGTCTATGTTCCTAAACTCGAGCAAATTCTTCAAGAGAGTCCTTCGATTGTTGCAGTTGAAGTATGGAATGAAGAAGATCTTTGCCATCCTAATTTTTGTCCATATGTGCCACCTCAGGAATATGCATATCTGCTTGATCAGGCGGCAACAGCTATTAAAGCAATGAGTTCTGGAACAAAAGTCATTATGGGAGGATTGGCAGCAGGGCAAATCCAGTATTTGCAGCATGTCATACAAGCAGACTTGACCGGATTTAGCAAGATAGATGCTGTTGGTCTGCATCCCTATGGTTCGTCTCCTGATGGCTGGTGTGCAAGCGGATGTGGAGGAAATAACCTCACTACCGGTGATCTAGCATCAAAAATAACTGACTACCGGACGACGGCAGGTAAGCCTGTCTGGGTGACAGAAATTGGTACAGGATGTGGCGATCAAGCCTGGCAGGCGGAGTATCTTACACGCAGCTTTACCGTTTTGCAGCGATTACAAGTGCCAGTTGTTATCTGGTATGCTTGGATTGACACGATGAATCCAGATTTTGGGTTAATGGATGGCCAAGGAGAGATTAAACCGTCAGGAAATGCTTTTAGTCGGTTTAACCATCAGCCTATTTCTTTCAGACCTTTGAAGATAAAAACTTCAAAAAAGAGCCATCGCAAAAAAGGACTTGTTAAGAGCCATCATGCCTAGACTAAATGTGAGTAGACATCAGGTTAAATGAGTTATTCTCATATTAAGAACATTTAGACGAAATGGGAACATAGGCCTTTCTTGGCAAGCAGGAAAGGTTTCAATGAGTAAGACTGACCCAACGATATCCAACTGTGGTTAGCATGTTCAGGTCTAAATGCTCTTGGGTGTCCTGTAACTGGATCAAGGCTGCTCGCAAGGGCCAAGGATGTGTGGTCAAGATCGATGATGCTAGATATTTGCCCATTAGGGTTACGGCCAGTGGTAAGCCACCTGTGGCCTGTACCAAGGCTTGTGCCCCTTGGGGATCTCGCTCGACGAGCCGGGGAACATAGCGGGCAAGGAGGACCAGCCTATCGGCTTCTTCTAGTTCGGGAATGGTGATGGCTCCCAGTCGGTCAAATGTGAAGGCGATCTGAGATTGACGGGCTGTCAGCAGGTAGCTGCACTGTGGACCACCGATCTGCAAAGCTCGTGCATCCTCAACCGTCCAGACATCGTCGAGGATCAGCAGGATGCGGCGGGGGCCAATGGCTGCCTGTAGGGCTTGTTGCCAGAATGCTCGATTCTTGATGGTTTCCGCTTGATTTGGGACAACTCCTAAGAAAACATCATGCCTCACCCTATTGTATGCCAAGATGAGCGATTACGCCAGTACTTGCAGTACTTTCAAACCCTTTTTTCACGTCCGCAGTATGAGCACTTCGTGACTGTGCTTATGGCGCTGTTATTAAGTTTAGAAGGATATACGCTCTCTCATCTGAAGCATACAATTGCTGGAATAAAGAGTCTATCGAGCTTAAGTCGTTTTCTTTCAAGCTCTCGCCTTCTATCACCAACTAGTGATACAGTACAATTACACCCGTTTTTGTAGAATAATGCAGTCAAGGATCGAGCAAGAATGCCAAATAATGCTTGTAAAGCAGCAAAATAAATGTGATAGACGTCCAAAACCCATTATTACCGAGTATCTGATTGGAGATGATTCTACCATGTTTAAAGCGAAAGACATGAAGATGCAAGGTTTTGGCAGACATTACTCGACAACACATGAGAAGTCAGTGATTGGGCATAGCTTAGTTCACTGTCTCTCTACCGTATTGGGTCGCTCCTGTTTATGGAAGAGATTCGAGATGAACTGAAACATCAGAAGGAGGCAGAAAATCAGGAAGAGTATACGTATCAACCTATGACTCTCGGACAAGCACGCAAAGAAGTGCAAAAGACACATCAGAAGTTATCCCTGGAATGGATCTATCAACAAGCTTTTTTAGGCGTGCCTGTTAACGAGATTTTTGCATCTTTAGTCGTTTGGGCGCTTTCTACGATGGAACCGCAAAGATAGAGATTGTCAGGTAATTGAGTGATTTTTTCTGGAGAGGCCGATACTCTGAACATTTATTGAAAAATGTCCAGAGTAATGGTAGTCTATTTATGCCTCTCCCTTCTCTTTGTCTGTACATACGTGGAGTGCTGAGAGAGAAGAGTATGAGAAGCAAAGAAGAAATTTCTTAAAGTTACTCTTCGTTTACTCGTATCCAATTTATCACTGGAAACCTCAAAAAGAAGTTGGGGGAGATGATGAAGTGGAAAGGTATTTGGCAGCTTCCGCAGAGCAAAACTGTAGGGAGCGGGCCTGTCCCAGTACTCCGGTATGGAATCACGCTGCTTGCCCTGACTGCTGTGTACTTCTGCACCGGACACTTCGGCCAGTTATTAGGAGCCTTTAGTGGGTTTGCCACTCTGATCTGGCTGCCCTCAGGTATTGCAGTGGCCTCTCTATTCCTGTGGGGATTTCGCCTGTGGCCAGCGATTACTCTGGGAACTTTTCTCGTCGATCTCTTCGCTGGAGCATCCCCGCTTGTTGCCATCGGTACCAGCATCGGCTGCACTCTGGAAGCTTTGGTCTGTACTGCGTTACTCAAACATAAGAGGGTGAGCCCAGCACTAGACTCGCTGCATGACATACTGGTTTTGGTACTAATAGCTGCACCCATCAGTACCTTCATCAGTGCCGTGATTGGGGTGAGTAGCCTATTGCTAGGGGGAAGCATGGTCTGGTCCTCAGTGTATGAAACCTGGAGTGCATGGTGGCTTGGGGATTTGATCAGTCTGCTCCAACTCACCCCTCTCTTGCTTACCTGGAGTACATGGCCACAGGTGACCCTCTCCTTCAAACGCTTGATAGAATTGAGCCTTCTGAGTGTGTTCATGCTGGTCGTCGGTGTCTTTGTCTTTCTGGGACTGCCCCATCTCAATCAGCAAGGAGATCCCATTACCTATTTAGTATTCCCTCCACTTACCTGGGCCGCGCTACGCTTTGGCCCACGTGGTGCCACCGCAGCTTTCACTGCCTTCTCTGGTTTTGCCATTGTTGGGACTGTCCTGGGTCTTTCCCCATTCTCCGCGGGCAGCCTGGGCGAAAGGCTGTTCTACTTACAAGGTTTTATGGCAATCACGGCAGTCACGGCATTGATTCTAGCGGCTATGATGGCTGAACGGTGTGCATTGGAGCAACGGAAAGATGAATTTATCAGTATAGCCAGCCATGAGTTGCGCACCCCTCTGACCTGTTTGCAGGGCTATACCCAACTGCTCCAGAGGCAGTTAGCTGGTTCTGACCAGCCACGCGCTCTACACGCACTCGCCATAATGGAGAAACAGATCAGGCATCTCTCTCGACTGATTGCGGACCTCCTCGACCTCTCGAAGATCCAAGTTGGGAAGCTGACATTCATAGAGGAAACGGTGGACATGAATACACTAGTGCGCGAGGTAGCCGAGCAGCTCCAACAAACCAGTATCCAGCATCAGATCAATATCGAGGGAAACACATCAGGAACAATCGTCGGTGATCGAGAGCACCTAGGTCAGGTACTAAACAACCTGATCTCCAATGCTATCAAATACTCCCCAGGAGCAGAGCGCATCATCATCCGTCTCACCTCCACCACCAAGCATCTGACAGTCAGCGTCCAGGATTTCGGTATCGGCATCCCCGCAACAGAGCAGGAGAAAGTCTTCGAGCGCTTCTATCGCGTGGCTGGGAAGTACAGGCAAACCACTGCTGGTCTAGGCATCGGACTATCCATCGCACATCAGATCATTGAGCACTATGAAGGAAAACTATGGATAGAAAGCGTGGAAGGACAAGGCTCTACCTTCTCCTTCTCTCTACCCCGGCGCTGATCTATCTATCCACATCACAAGACCTCTTGCTTGAGCTATTGGCATGAATAACGCTTCCTTCAACCACTCTTTTCTATTTGGAGCCTGCTGACTGGGCAGGCTCCTTTTCTTCATATGGAGTTGTGCCAGCGGCCCCGCATCTCACCCAGGCCTCTTGGACCAACTGAGATGCCTCTAAGCCATGAGCCCGGCAAAGTCTGAAGAATGGAGAGAGAGGCAGATCCTGCGTGAAAGAACGTCCCCGTGGCAAACAGGATATATCATCATTGATTGTATACGATCCAAATGAATCTACCCCTACAATAATAAATGCGGCACGTGTGGTAATGGATGCGCTGAGTTTTCCTGTATAATCACCAAGTATTCACATTACATATTGGGAGTAAAGTATCCTGTTCTTCAATCCATCTATTTTGCCCCTGATATTGACAAGATCGTTGTCTAGCCTCAAGGTCGTGTTCACCTTGAGGAAGCAACACTTCGCCTTCTTCTGTGGTGGCAGCTCTGGACCAATGTCCGGCAAGGTTGGCAATGCAGTCTTAAAATTTTTGCTAAATATACTGAGATGGGATATTATTAGTTAAATGTTTCTATAAGTGTAAAGACATACTCGCTATTTTTGTTACTAAGAAACGTTTACGAAGTGAAAATGATTCAGGAGGGTGATGCATGGGATTTCTCAGTAGCCTCAGTATGTTTCTTAGCGTGATCGCAACTTTGCTGGGTATTATCACTACCACAAGTGGTTTCTATACAACTTTTCGGTCCTGGAGAGAAGGAAAAAATCAGAATAAATCAAGTATTTATCTAGGATCTCAAATTGTTTGGAGATTAAGACATAGTAGGTGGAGAAATAAACGACGTTGGATACTATTTTCAAGTATTACGTTCTTTTTGCTTCTCATTTCTCTTGTGGGCATTCTTGTTATGCCGATTCTGTTACCCCATCTGACATTAAATCCTAGCAACGATACGCTTGATGATAGCATAATAAGAGTTGTGAGGTGGGCACCGAAAGGAAGTCTGTTGGCATATGGAGACAGCAATGGGAAAGTGTTAGTATGGGACGTTCCTACAAAAAGGACTCTTTTTACCTCTCAAAGGCAATTTGTGGAAGTAAGTAGGATTGTATGGTCACCTGATGCCAAGTATATCGCCATTGCTTACATGGATGGCATAGTACAAGTGCTTAATATCAGTAGTACAAGGTATATTCTTACTTATAAAGGACATGGTGGTGGAGTTTCAGCCATGAGTTGGTCTCCCAATGGAAAATATATTATTTCTGCTGAGGAAGATGGAGTAGTTAGGATTTGGCAATTTAATACTGGAAAGGAGCAAAATGATTATAAAGGACATAGTGATAGTGTTCAATCTGTAGTTTGGTCACCTGATGGAAAATATATTGCTTCTGCTGAAGATGATAAGATATGGCTATGGGATGTGAGTACTGGAAAAAACATCTGGTTCTATCAAAGTAGTGGAGTGCAAACTCTCGTGTGGTCACCTGACGGAAAGTATATTGCTTCTGCTGGAGGTGATGTAACAGTGCAAGTGTGGAATACTATCCCAGGGCATTTTTCTTCTATACCAAGAATCTATTCACAGCACAAAGAGCTTGTAAAAGACATAGCTTGGTTACCTAATGGAAAATATATTGTCTCTGTAAGTGATGATGGAACTATACAAATCTGGGACCCATCTAATGCTAATGATATCGTATCCCCTTATCATGACAGTTTTTTGTATCGAGATGGAGCATCTTTTACCCTAACTTCTGTGACCTGTTCTCCTGACAATTCCTCCATTGCCTTTATCCATGAAGAATTTTATCTTTCAGGCTACACCATCAGTAGAGTAAGAATCGTGAACTTAATAATTTAGCAACCTATAAAGTTACATATCGCCTAAGCAACCTCAGCGAAGAACTAAACAGGTTCCGTCTCAGAGAGAAGCGACACTGTTACCTTTTAGCATACAAATTGGTGTTAGTATCTAGCGGTCCTCAGCCGAGTATATCTTTCCCAAACCGATTGCTTGTCGTTCATAGATGAAAAGAGAGGAAGCCTATGGAAAACATTGCAAATGAACAATTAGACCAACAAGGCCAATTGATCCCTGACAGCCAGCAAAGCAGTAAGGCTACAGAGCAATACATCACGTCAGTCGTTGCTGAACTCGTGGGAAGTTTTGCCTTTATCTTTATTGGCGCAGGCTCTATAATCACAAACACCTTGACGCATGGTTCGATTGGATTGCTAGGCATTGCATTGGCACATGGATTAGCACTCTCTATCATGATCACCATCTTCGGCGCGACCTCTGGCGGACATCTCAATCCTGCTGTGACCATTGGATTTCTTGTGACTAGACGTATCGTCCCCATCGTGGGAATATTCTATATCATAGCCCAATTGGTTGGTGGAGTCCTTGCTGGTCTCCTGCTCCGCATCATTTTTCCGCAACCTGTCTGGCTAGCCGCTCACCTTGGCACGCCTAACCTTTCACCGGGTGTTTCCTTTGGCACTGGTGTGCTCTTAGAGGCAGTCCTGACATTCTTTCTTGTCTTGGCTGTCTTTGGAACCGCTGTTGACCAACGAGCACCAAAAATTGGAGGCTTTGGTATTGGCCTTACTGTACTTGTAGATATCCTCCTAAGTGGACCACTTACGGGCGCGTCGATGAATCCGGCACGCACCTTTGGTCCAGCACTGGCTGGCGGTTTCTGGCAAAACGATCTTGTCTACTGGCTTGGGCCTTTCATTGGCGCGATCATCGCAGCCCTGTTCTACGAATACGTGATCTTACGCCCACGTAGAAGCTAGGGGCAGCAAACTTGGCTTGATG
>DASYAN010000430.1:0-7494 GCA_036501345.1 Ktedonobacteraceae bacterium | reverse complement strand
ATCGTCGTTCATATAGTTACCTTTCCTTTCAGCTTTACTTCAAATCTCGTTATCTTCTCAATGAGTATAACGCATGGCTACAGAGTCAGGGAGTAACCATATCCTGCTTCAGATCACGCAGCAGCCTCGCCAATCCTTTTTGATACTCGTCGTGTTCCTTCCAATGAGTGAAGTCTCCAATGTTGCGGGTACTCTGAATACGCGCAGCCCAGGATGCATTGCTCTCTTTAACGGCATCATCCAATCGGATTGGGAAAACGAATCCTTGCCATGCCGTTTCGGGACATGGCAAGGATGGATGATACGGTTGACTATTTGAAAATCAAGTATTTATTACTTGACAGTCAGGTGATTTTCAAGTACCATTGAGAAAAACACCAGAGGTGATTCTATGACGACTATCGAAGATTACCGACTCCAGTGTGGCTGGAGCAAAAACGAGATGGCACGTCGAGCCAATATGGATTTCAACACGCTTCAAAAAGTGTTTCATGGTGAAATAGTGACTATTGGCACTGCAAAGAAGCTAGCCACAGCCATTTCCAGAGAGCTAGACCAGAAAATCCGTTTTCAGGACATTGAAGGGCTAAACGTGAAAAATGAGACAACGTATGAAGAGCGGCAAGACTCGCGATTCTTTGCGGCCACCCAAGCCGCACTGAAGGACATCCATGAGCGAGCACTGCAGCTCCCACTGGACCAACGCTATGCAGCGGCCTATGGCATCCTGGTAGGCTATGTTCGAAGCCTGACCGTCAATTTTGCTGAGTACTTCAGTCCTGAGCAGCTCGCAGAGATCTCGATTGTTCTAGGGCAGCTCGACAGAGTCGTCGGCGAAGACAAGCATCTCGATGAGAAAATCAAAGCCAAGCAAGACCAGTTGGCTCAGGCACTGAGGGAAAGTGAGGAGTAGGCATGACCCCAAAACAAGATAACACTCGCTATCTCATCGAGCAATTTCTGCATGATAGTTGGATAGCCCACCATGATGCACCACTTCAAGACATAGTCCACAAGTGTGCTGATCTTATTGCCAGCGACTCTACAGTAGATCAGGCACTCGACACGTTGCCAGTAGATACCAAAGACGAGCGGATCATGGTAGAGCATCTGAGACCCTTCCTCTACATCGTCCAGCTACGCATGGCCAGCATCACGGCAGGCGGCAAGGTCAGTGATGAGGATGCCTAGGACCTGAAAAACATTTGAAAAATCTATAGTACCTAGCTACACGAAAGGCAACACCTATGCCCTTTATCCTGAAATGTACAACATGTGGAAAGCCTTTAACACGTGGTGACATCACCGTAGGTAAAGGAAAGTGCATAGTATGCCTCGTGAAAGAATCGAAGAAGAAGAGAGGGAAGTAAGAAGTCCATGGACCAGTTCATAGCCAATTGGCTACACAAAAGGCTCCCAATAGCCACGTAATGGCATAATTGAGAGAGCACACCAGAAAGGACCGAGACTATGAGTAATCTACGACCAGAGTCTCGTATCAAGTCACTGGAGAAACGAGCAACGGATAGAGAGGCTGCTATTGAGGAGTTATCCAGCGACCAGACAGAGGAGCTCAAAGCCATCAGGCAAGACATAAAACAGCTTGACGAGGGCATAACAGCCAGTTACAAGTCAATTGGTGATACCTTCATAGCATTTGGAAATGATCTTGAGACCGTCAAGCAAGATATCGCAACCATCAAAGCGACTATGACAACCAAGGACGATATTGCCCGACTGGAGGACCTGATCAAACAACTCTTACAGCAAAAGCCAGAGGGCCAGCCATGATCACCGACGACCCCCAGGATATGGAGCAAAAGCTCACCCAGTACGTCAAGGATGCCCGCCAGGCACTGGAGACACTAGAAGAGCTAAGCCCATCAAACACCATCCCCAGGAGGCCTGTAGCACCAGGCTCAGAGGAAGAGCGATATACTCAGGCACTCAACAAGCTGAACACGGCACGCACGTGGCTTGGCATAGCTGCCGAGCAGTTGCACGATAGGCTTAACGTCTACCATGAGCGAATGCTCTATGCTGGCAATGATGAGGCCAACAAGGCCCATGATGAACCTTTTACCTGTATAATCCCAAAAGAATATATGCAGGAATTCTATGATAACTCCGATGAGATAGCCTATATTCATGATGATGAGGAAGAAGAGGAGGGATTCTTCTATAAAAGACTCTCAAAAGAAGACGGAGCTTCGGAGGAGATATCTACGCAGTCATCATAGCCTTGCGCTCCGGATACGCCGGGGCTATACTATGGACACAAAGATTATTTTCAGGCTTTCTGAGCTCGGAAAGCCCTTTAGGACGTCGGTCTGCAGCTGGCGTCCTTTCTCATGTCTACCAGCTAGTAACCGTCTGGCCTGCCTCGCCGATGACCACCGCCGCAACCTAGTTGTCAGCGCTGGCAAGCTCTGCTATAGTGAGGTCCATGTTTATTTTGTCGTAGGGTAACCGAGAGAGTGCTAGAGACCTTGTCCCAGCGCTCTTTTTCGTGGGGCTCAATGTTCACTTCAACTAATGAGCAGTTATTTCTACTCCAGCAGACATTGGGATAGCGTTACCCCAGGATATTGTGCGTTCTGCCGTGTCAACTGGCATCGCTACAGCACGCCACGGGGCACTCTCAGGCTTCTGGGTGCGGTGTGAGATGATTCGGAGGAAGGTGTAGTGACTAGTACCGTCCAAAGGGAAGCAGATCCAGTCTTTTTTACACTCGCCTGCGCTAAGCTTCTTTTAGTATACGCGTCTCCATAAGGTCTGTATGGTAGATCCTTGGGTTACCATAGCGGCTCAAAACATCATCTATATTATGTTCCATAAGTGCATGATCTCCCCATTTACTGGTGACTGTAATCTCACGCCCCTTTCTCTTGAGAATCACACCTGAATGCTTTATGAGACCTTCTGCGTTCCGATAAATAACAATGTCGCCAACTTGAGCTCCCTGGCGCGAAACTTGTATATATTGTTGGTCGTATAAAATCTCTTCAACCTGTTGGTCACCGATCCAGCCAGCGACGCCATTAGTAAACGTATAGCTATGGCAATTGAACCAACGGTTCGAAGGTTCTAGAATTAAAACTTTCCCTGTTAAATCTTCTTCTTGGAGCAGGTCCGCTATTTCTTGAAGAGAGGCTTCTGGGAGCTCATCCCGGTAGATGCTCCAATGACTCCCTCTGATCTCGCGCCCTGCCTCAGTTAGGAACGTTGGGAGAGACTCATGATCAATCTCTCCCGCTCCTAATTCCCAAGGGGACCCTGACCTCGATAGCGATTCCCTTGGCCTTTCCTCATCTTGTCGAGGTGAGTCTTGTGGAGAAAGCTGCTCTGAACTGCTCAGAGGAAAAGACATGGGAGAGACGGGAGGGGGTGGCACCGAGACGAGATCCCTTGAGGCAGAAGTATCTTGAGTAGTTGCCTCTCTCCGCAAGCGTCCTTCGAAACATTTCTTAAAACCTGCATAACAAGCTTTCCAATATTCTGTACATCCTGCCTCTTGAGCCCCTAGGGAAGTATCTGTGCGGGAAGGCAGCAATAGCGTATTTTCGTCTACTTCCTGTGATCTGCTAATACGGTCTAGTGCTGGTTGTTGCGAATTTCTTGAATCTCTACTCGAATCTCTCGATATTCTATCCATATACCCTCCGTTCGCTAGTTCCTTATGAAGCCAACGCGACATTCCAGTTTGTTCATATGAAAATGGCGAATACTCAGCAATGGCACTTGGCTTAGCAAGCAGATTTGACCAAAAAAAGAGCGAACCGCGGGCATATAGTTATCCCCTTTTTCATATCATTTCAAACATCTCTTACAACTCACTCAAGACGAGCAACTACTGTCAATATTACCCAACGAGCGTTTGCTTCTCAAGGGACAAAGCGGACATCTTGCTCAAAAAAGCGGACATCTGAGAAAGGGTAAAA
Source organism: Ktedonobacteraceae bacterium (assembly GCA_036501345.1). Classification (GTDB taxonomy): domain Bacteria; phylum Chloroflexota; class Ktedonobacteria; order Ktedonobacterales; family Ktedonobacteraceae; genus DASYAN01. The sequence continues at coordinate 3,553 of DASYAN010000430.1, read as the reverse complement.
GCGGACAGGAGATGATTGCCCTCACACAACGACCAAGCTGTACCCCTGTAGTGTGCCTAAGCTTTTATTATATGTTAATAAATCTAACACATTTACATAATCACTATAGTCTACTTGTCCGTTAGATTGTGCCTATTCGTCACTGTGTAACAGGTATACCGCGGAACAACTGCCAAAAAGAGGACAACTTGATAGGACAGATCGAACGTGATAGTATCACGCAGCGTACGACCCCTGTGGGTAGTGCAAGATAAAGCGCTGCTTCGCATCGCACCATAGCCGCACCATTCCTCTCTCGATGACCTGCAGACACAACGTGAGGTAGTGCCGTGACCGTGCTATGCAAAAGCTGATAGTGCTACCTCTGCACTAGGATCCGGAGTCATCGCCATAACAAACGAAACAACATCGGCATTCTCGTTGCGTTCTCTGGGGGTAAACGAAACAAGCGAAAACTGTGAAGTGTCACTTTACACTTTGCGGTTCTGGCCACTTGAAAAAGTTCACTATTGCATCTACTGCCAACTCACAACCAGGCTCTACTACCATTGCGACTTATCATATTGCCGACAACATGATCTCGATTAGTCTGGGAAGCTGTGCAGGAATTACACAAGATGAGGTGATGTTTGTCATAAGAAAGACGTGAGATGGCTCAGGGATGCTTTGATCCATCGGGCATGATTGCGCCTTTGAGAGAGTAGGCTTGCTTTAGTTGTTCTGGAGTGACTTCAGCATTCTCCAAGTTTGCATAGCTGAGATCAGTACCTTTGATGTAATTCCCATTGAGCTTAAGACCACCAAAGTTGACATCGCGGAGATCTGTTCTCATGAGATTTGCATGGCTAAGAGTGGTATCAAGAAAGGCAGCGCCACTGAGATCAGCACCACTGAAGTTTGCATAACTAAGGTAGGCTTCACTAAGCCAAGCACCGCTGAGGCTAGCTTGATTAAGGTTGGCATAAACAAGCTTAGCTTTCCAGAGAGCAGCTGCTCTGAGATTAGAACTATCGAGGTTAGCTTCACTCAAATCAGCTCCAACCAAGTTAGTATTAACGAGATTGGCATGGCTGAGATCAGCACCATCAAGGCTGGCCCAACTGAGATCCACACGAGAAAGATAGGTTCCGCTAAGGTTAACACCATCAAGGCTGGCTCCACCAAGGTCAGCGCCTACCAAGCTGACTATCACACTCTCCTGATCAATAAGACCTGCTTCTTTCAGAAAACGTACAAGCTCTCCCTTTCGTGTACTATTTAGTTGCGGAAGAATAGTAAGAGTCCGTGCCCGTGCAACATTACGAACCTCATCCCCTAGCTGGGATTCGCGAAGCTTACTATTTAATAACAAATCTGACATTCGATCCAGATAAGTCTGGAGTGCAGTCTCTTGCTGCTGCTCATTTGCACTTTGGATATCAGCCTGATGTTGGTTCTCACTGACTTGGAAACTGGCCAGACTTTGTACAGCACTAAACCACAAAGTTCCTCCTGTAATAACAACTGGTATGGCAAGCACAGATAACAGTTGTAGCCAATCCCACAGAGTCTTCTCAGGAAAGCCCGTCCACTTCACCAGTCTTTGATACTTCTGACGTCCATTGATCCTCTTCTGAGCTTTGAGCGACAAGGGAGGTATCCAGAGCTCACTGTCGGCAGGCATATCTCACTCCTTCGACGATAGAACAAGTCCTTCAGTCTATCAGATAGACGAGTATCGTTGCTCAATCTCCAACACAACAGTACTGCCCTCACAGTGCTTTCTGCTAGTCCTGGGCTACAAGAAAAGCTCTACTCTATCAATAGCTGCAGGGGAGCATAACGTCACACGTGGATGTTGCGTTATGTGGGCAACGTCCAAGTGCTGGCAATACTGAAAAAGGCGCGAGTGTGGCCTTTGACGTCTATCGATGCCTGCTACTGATGAGCCTATTGGATGACTGGTCTTTTGATATAAGGATAAGCTCATCCATATGAGCTTGTAGACAGGCCATGATGGCTGCAAAGTGCTCATCTCAGGGCGCAAAAGCTATTGAGAATGCAGGACAAGCGATCCCATTATGCAACCTGTGCATCCTTTGCTCCAAATGCAAAATATCAAAAGGTGCAGAGAGTAGGTACATTCTCAAGAAAATGGGTTCATATCTTTTGAGTTTAGCCTCATATTGATGAGGTTTCCCTTATATCAAAAGATCAGTATTGGATGAAGAGAAACTTGACAGCAAGATAATTTCATGTATATATAAACAGCAATAGACCCGCAATGTTTACAATATTTAGAGAGGACTATTCCTTACTATGGGAGTAATCCCTACATCGAAAGTATATTCACAGATGCCTGAAACTGACAGGATGCAGGCATTGAGTCTAGCATATGCGCGTGCCATTGCTGCCAAAGCAGGAGCCAATGTTAGCAATCGTGAAAATGATTACGGAATTGATATGTCTTTTACTAAGATAGTAAAAAGGAAAAACAGATATACTGACACATGCAGTATACCCGTTCACTCTCAACTGAAAGCTTCTACGCTTTGGGGAATACAAGAAGGCGCCATTTTTTACGACCTTGAAGTCAAGAACTATAATGATTTAGTGAATAGCTCCATCTGCGTGCTGATTCTTTTATGTCTGCCACCTCATTTTGACGAATGGCTATATCAGGATGAAGACTGTTTACGGATCTACAAATGTTGCTATTACTGGCGTCCATCAGATCGCGTAGAAACGACTAACAATAGAAAAAAACGAATTCTCATTCCTAAAAGTCAGATATTTAGCGCAGAAGCTCTAACAGAACTAATGAACGAAGTACAGTTAGGGGTGCAATTATGATAAAAAGCGCATTAGATAATCTAAGCCTTGAAAAGTTCACTTACTACCTCCAGTCAAATGGCTGGAGACGGGTCCCATATAATAACGATCGCATGATTGTCTTTGCTCGCACTGAGGCAGAGGGGGAATCGTCTGACCTTGTTACCTTGCCTGCAAGCGAGAAATACAGTGATTCTGCTGTCCGCATCGCAGAAGCAGTCAAGCGGCTGGCTGATATTGAAGAAACCACTCCACAAGATATTGCTGGAAGAATTCAATCTACAGAGCAAGATATTATCTCGTTACGCCTCTTGCTTCCTCCTAACGAGCTTCCTTCAGTTGAAGTAACTTCTTATTTGTTCCAAGGCTTACGTAATTTGATCATATATGGAGCTTGCATGGAAAAAACCAGCAAGCGTCGTTTCGACCAGCCACTTAAATTGGGCAAAGAACAGGCACGGCATTTCCAATTTGCTCATACTTTCCAGGGAAGCTTTGGATTTACTATTGAGTCTCAAGTTACCGAAACACACTCTTTCCCTTGGCGCAATGATCACTCTCGTCCTCTACAGAGAAAAGTTCTTGAGCGCATTACACGTGGATTCTTATTTGCACAAAATGCCCAGCAAAAACAAGATTCTGATGAGATCAGCCAGAACTTCGAGCAAGGTTTTAACGCGAACATGTGTGACGCAGCAGCCGAGATGTTACAAGCTCTACAGGATACACAAATATTATATTC
>DASYAN010000429.1:0-9071 GCA_036501345.1 Ktedonobacteraceae bacterium | reverse complement strand
AGCAAATTGGATGATGAGCGGCAATACAGATTTATCTGGTAGATCGCCTTGGCTTCATTCCCAAACCTGATCCTTATCCCACATGGAAACGATCGGGTCGGGCCGAGAGATTGCCGATTTCACCCTCTTCTTACACTCTCTTAGATACCGACAAAATACTTTAAATTGCTCTGATCCGAATTCTTTTCGTATCACCTTTCCAAGCAGTGAGATTTGAGAAGGGTCATCTAAATCCTTAAGAATTTGGTCATAAGTAGTATGAGAGGCGTCCTTAGCAAAACACTGAAGGATTTTCTCATAGGTTGTACGAAGATCTTCCAGTTTCGATTGCACTTGTACACCTTTGTATTTCTTTTGCCATGTCTCCAGTATCCCGGTCAGATGCTTCTTCTCTTCTTCCAAATCCTGGGATGCTTTCACGAGATCTTCACACTTTTCCAACCACGTCTGGTCTTCGACTTTTTTATAACTTGTTTCCAGCTGACTAATCAAGTTGTTATATTCTTCTGGGAAATCCTGCTCTATTTGATTTCGATGGCGATTACAATATTTTGTGAGTTTCACATGTATAGCATCAATTTCCTTAATCTTGTTTTTAGCAGCTATTATATTATTTGATTTTATAGTTTCTATATCATGAATATGGGCTATTTCTCTCTCAGTAATCGGCATCTGTTGAATAGTGCTTCGACGTTCTTCCAACTTTTTCTTTAAATTGTCGTTGACCATCTGCATTTTCTCAATTGGAGAACGGCTCTTCTGGTCTCTCTGGTCGGTTGAAGAGACCTGTTCAAATCGTGTCCCAAAGTCTTCCAAGAGTTCTTCAATCGTTCTTCCTGTGGTTGGAAAGAGATAATACGCTATGCAAGCGTCTTCCAATGCCGACCTATACCCACTAATCAGGTCGTGAAAGGGGATCTCTTTTCCCCCCTCCTGATCTTGCTTGACGGACAGTATTTCCGGCTCGCTACATTCTTTAAGAGTGTGGTCAATTTCTCTGAGGATTAATCGAGCTTCTTGCAGGAAAGGTTCCTCGTATGTTTTCAATGCTTGGGAGAGGTCTTTCTTGGCGGTATCCAGGTCGTTGTATCGTTTCCATAGGTCATCAATAGATCGTTGATCAGGCATGCTCAAAATAATCATTTTTTCATTATATATTTGAACATTTTTTTCAAGTTTGGTAACGAACTCTTTTAGAAAGACATCCTTATGATATTTATATGCTTGCGCTTCTAAATTTCCAATATAATTTAGAAAATTCAATGCTTTCTTAATATATACATGCATTGAATTTTCTAAATTTAGAATACCTTTTTTAATAAAATCCGTCATTTGTTTTAAATCATTATTCAAATCATTAGATATTTCTTCTAGTTTATTAGTAGATAGTGTATCCACCTGAAAAACTTTTAATCCTCTTGTGATATTTCCCATGGAAATAGAATTTCCATGGGCATCTGTGACACTGAGTGCCATGACGCTTTCCTGATAGTGGGAAGCATCTCTGGAGAGAATAGAGTCACGTACAACCGAGAGTGCATGCTGGTTAGAGAGTGCAGCCTCAAGGACCTGAAAATGTTTCAATTGTCTGGACAATTCTGCACAATGGGCAATCAAATCCTCCGACTTTTGTGGTAGCTCCTTCTCATCGAGGTTTTTAAGGAAACTAGCACTATCAAGACATTCTCGAATGTTCTCAAGTTTTTGTAGGGGAATCACTCTTCTCATCTCTTCTTCTCTAGGTCCTTGTGAATCCATATAGGCTTGGATACGTTCATAGGCAGCGTTATGAATACTATGAAGACCTTTAAGTGTTAATGCAGTAAGTTCTGATGCAGTTTTCTCTGAGAAACCTTTACAGTGTAATCCAGCAATTAATTGATCCTTTGCCCCTCCACAGTCTCCTAACTTCTCGGCTAACCATTGAGTATCACCTTTTAACTCCTCGGGATCCTTATTGATGATTTCCATTGTGCGGATGCACACGCCAATATTCCGAAGGCGCTCCTGAAAATCCTGAAAGGTTTGTGGTCCGAACTCTTCTCGTATCTTCCTCACCAATAGTGGGTGGGCAGAGGGTTCACCCAGATTCGCAAGGATTTGTTCAGCGTTCTGGGAGGAAGCCATTGGCATGAGATGTTGACAGATTTGGTTAAAGCTAGTAAGAAGGGGATGAACTTTTTCAATTTTTAAGCATAAGTCAGATATCTCGGTCAGTTGCTCCTTCTCTTTTTCCAGATCCCAGGATGCTTTCACGAGATCCTCACGGTTTTCCAACCCCGCCTCCTGTTCCATGACTTTTATGCGAATATTCACCATCTGATCAAAGGACTCTTTATACTTTTCTGGTATTACCTGCTGTAATTCACGATGATATCTGCTCCAAAGCTTATTGGCTTTGGAGTAGAGAGTTTTGAATTCATCAAGCTTTTTTCGAGGCTCGCCAGCCTCGTGTATGAGTAATCGAATGCGTTTTTCCGTTTCGGGTCGAAGATACTCGAGTCGATGATACTCCCGCAATTCTGTAAATGTCTTGGAGAAGCGGTCAACCACACCCTTCAGATCATCCGACATCACCAATAAGTTATTAGTATCTATACTATCATTTCCCAAGGCTCTCTCAGCTTTTTCAAATTTACTATTAATATGTTGCCTATATTCATCAAAATACCGATAAATCTTTGAAGAACTATAAATATTTAATGCTTCTTCTCTAGCTTTAAGTGATTTATAATGGTCATTTACCTCCTCAAGCTTGCCTCTCATTTTTATCATTTCCTCGAAGAGTCCATACCTCGCAAGCAAGTTGCTTCGGTAAGAATCCAGGGTAGCAGAGAGGTCCTTTATGGCTCCAATAGACATGTTTGAGTGCGTGTTAACGCGGTCCTTGCAAAGATCACACCTCTGCTTTACTCTTTCAAGATACGTGGTAAGATTGTTCTGTGAACGATCCAAACCTGGGATCGATCTAGGCTGATCTAAATAACGCTTGATTCCTTTATTTATGACTTCAGTGCGGTCATAAATCATTCCGAAGTCATCAATTGCTTGGCGCCGTATTTCTGCTTGGCGCCGTATTTCATCATGAGAGTTATTTGCAACCATCCTGGATTCGGGCCTTCTACTTCCAGAATCGCCTCTCCATAATCTCCATCTCATTAGCTAACCTCCTCTTTGACAAGTAGAGAACCTTCTCATTGCAGAGTTCTTGCTGCCACTCTCAGCAGTGACCTTCTCCTGAGTAAAGATCATTGCAGAGTTTTTCGTACTTCTCTCCGGTGTTATCGTGCCTGCCGACAGGATAGCCAATGCGAGAAAACTCGCTTCCTTTCTCGCATCCATGGACAAGAAAACGATTGGATCAAGGAACAATTATTTTATAGTGGTAGATCTTTCCTGTTTGGAGATGACACCACTCCAGATCCACAGCTGATCTTCTCTACCAAGAATACCTAGCCTAAGAGACTTTTTCTAGAGAAAAAGCGGATAACTTTACGGACAAAGAGGACAACTTTACGGACAAAGCGGACAATGCGTGAGGGAGGGATGAAAAATGAGCAAGAAAGTGCGAAGAAAAAGCAAGAGAAAGCTAAGACAAGAAAGCACCATCGAGAGGCCTAACGATTTTCAGAAGGGAACTTTTTCTGAGCCAAAAGCGTCAGAATAGCAAAAGAGGAAAAAGCCTCTTTGAACAGTCATAACCAAGGCAGAGAAGAGGAGTCAGTAAACTATGTCTACAAAGGACCTTGATCAAGATGACCCGCAAAGAGAAATACCATTTGAGGTTAGTGAAGATATCTCTAATATAGAGAACACGAAGAAAAAGGGTAACCAACGGTCCCAATCAAAAATCATTGGCATTTCAGGAGGTTCAGTTCTCATTATTAGCATCCTGGCTGTAACGGTCTGGTCAGGCTCTCGCATCTTTGCCAATAGCTCACAACCCGCCCCTATCGGAAGCATCCCGCAAGCTACAAACGTAATAGCCAACTATTGCAACGCGTTAGTCAAGCACAATTTTCCACAAGCACAAGAGTATATACTCCCTAACAGCTCCTCCATACCAGATCTACTACAACAGGAAGTAAAAGATGCTGAAGAGCAAAATCAAGGTCCATTAGTGAGATGTAAGATTTTCGGAGGCAAAGATGCTATGTATCCAAAGGGCAAACAATTTTTTGTAGCAGTTCACCAAGATGGTCTCGGATATCGTTTCAATGATCCAGCCAATTTGTACACAACAAAAGAGGTGGTATCCTTCCAGATGAACTTCCTTTTCCAGAAACCTAACTCCCCTACTACCTACCTTACAGGGAGCTGCCAAGTACTTGCAACTAGCAATCAAAAATGGCTTATCTATGGGAGTTGTCCCATGGACGAGTGTCCCATTCCAGGATGGAAGCCTTTTATGGGCATTGGCCCAGTATGTCTCTCACCAAATGTTGTAGGACAGCCACCTCGGGGCAGCATAGTCCGCACCACGCAAACACCGTAGGTAAACATCGAGAAGATATACTAGCTGTCTTGGAAGGGGTGATAAAGATTGTATGGGGTAAGGCAGCACATATCTAAGGGAATCAAAAATAATTACGTATCCAGCGAAGCAGTATCCATAGGTGCTTAGAATATATCGAGCTCTCTTGGATACTTTAATCTTTTTGATTCCCTTAGCGGTACGCAGTACCATCACTGATGATGGACGTCCTCCCCTTGTGGCCTCAGGTCTCAAACTCCATGACCGTCTCAGCCAGATCAGCACCTCCATTGCTCGGGTGGCTGAAAAAAGAGGGCCTTCCCAAACCTCTTCTACGCCTGCAGCATCTTCTGAAAAAAGCTATCGAGACGACTCAGACCAATTGGGAAACGCTTGAGCGCGTCTATGGATGGGTCCACCAGCTTGCTCATGTCTTAGGAGAGAAGGACATACGTCTTTTCGATGAGCTGAAAAACGAAGCTTTGCACCAGTTTCAGCGAAGATCGGCTCTGGGAATCTGAGTTGCGAAATGTCCTCCCCAAGATGTCCTGTCGTGCCCAAGATGTCTGGCTTTTGTTTCCAAGCTGTCCTCTTTGTCCTGGTGAAAAAGCCCACCCATCAAGTATGCTTAGGATGGCTGCTGGAAAGCGCAATGATAGAGACAAGGAGTACATATCAATGATTAGACTGTGGTATCACCTCACTTGGTACATGATGCCGATCCTCGTAGCCAGCATCATTGCCAGTGGGGAATTCTTGGTTACCTATGAACCATCCATGAATGCCTACGTAGAAAAAAATCATCCCAGGAGATCCACGGATCACCCCACCCAACCCAGATGGGACAATTAAAAACTTGGAAGTCCCTTACCCCTAGTAATAGTCACGCGTATTGGCTACCTTTAGAACAGTAAGCTCAATGAATCGAGTCACTGTAAAGTAAGAGAAAAGGAGACCCCTCTTCATGAAAAATACTGCTTTCCCTGCTTGGATCAGGAAATTCGGAGTAAAGAAATTTGTTTTACTCTCCATCTTTGCACTTGTAGCCCTCGCTTACATAGTCACACCCTTAATTGCGCTGGCTTGCGATGGCAACAACAACAACAACAACAATGGTGGCGGCAGTAGTGACGCTCAGGCAATAAGAAAGAGCCAAAACAGGCCAAAGCCAAAGCCAAAGCCAAAGCCAAACAAAGGCAACTCAACCCTGATTGATACAGGCATACTGCTCATCAACAAACAAAGTATCCAAAAGACCAATATTGCTTTCTTGCAGGTAGTGGGTCGCGACCATAAGGCTTTAACCCTTAGCCAGTATCAGCAACTTGTCCAATATGCAGCAACACCTGGCAAAGCTGCCGTCCTGGTCAGGGTCGAAATAGCCCTCTTCAACCAACCGATCCTCAATGGAGTGTTCATACAGGGCCAGTTTCTCACCAAGCTTGTCGACAATAAGCCAACCGGCGAAATCGTTGTCACCACAGATAATAAACACAGGATTGTAGCCAGCCCAACTACTCCGATCCCCTTGCGCATTCCCGGCAGCACAGCTAAACAGCAAGTGAACGGCACTCGTCGCACACGATAAGAGAGAAACAAAGGATAGTTCTTTCATCAGATGAGTATAGCTTACAAAATGTTTTACATTCAAAAAGAGTGGACGTTAAGATGGCGTTCACTCTTTTCCTTCCTTTTCAGGTTATGAAATGTCCTCAGTTAAAAAGCATAATTGGGCCCCTACACTCGGGCAATAAATTGCCATAGAGAACTGATAAATCTATTTTTGTCCCTCGAACAATATATGCACTTTTTATGCGATAAGTAAGTGACTGAAAACAAGCAAAATGACAAAAAAGACAATCAATATTCCCTTGCTCTTATTATATACTCGATAGCTATTTATTGCTTGTGGAGTAGAGACCCGATTTATCGCGTCTGTGGTGGGAGCTAGCAGGGATCTGTTTGCAAAAATGTTACATACGCCTAAATAGCACATTTCCTCTAGACAGATTCCATCCGAATAGTTATACTTACAAGGTCAATAGCCGACTGAGCATTCACGCTACCTTTTGTGAAGAGACAAATTTTGTACTAAGGATATGTTCATGCGTATTGCGCTCGACTATACAGCAGGCATCAGGCAAGGAGCTGGTATCGGACAGTATGTGCGCTGTCTGGTCGATGCAATGCTCGCTCAAGACACCAGCAACCAGTACACATTGATTACCAGTGGACACCCGACAGAGGAACGTTCGTTTCCAGTTGCTAACAATGTCCATGGGCGTAGTGTAGGTATTCCCGACCGCTACTTGAATATTCTGTGGTATCGCTGGCGCGTTCCTCTCTACGCCAACTATTTTACGGGACCGATGGATATTTACCACGGGCTGGACTTTGGTCTCCCCCCACTCAAAGGGAAGGTACGCAAGGTTGTCACTGTCTATGACCTTGCATTCCTGGAGCATCCAGAGACCGCAGTCCCCTCTCTAGCTGCCTATTTGAATAAAGTGGTCTCAGAAGCTGTAGCCGCCGCCGATGTTGTCGCTGCCATATCTTACGCGACAAAGCAAGCACTTATCACTCATTATAATGCTTCACCCGCAAAGATTACTGTCATTCCATGCGGTGTTGGACCACAGTTTCAGCGCATCACCGACCAGACACGCTTAGAGGAGACACGACGTAAATTTGAGTTACAACATCCGCTTATCTTCAGTGTTGGAACTCTGGAGCCGCGCAAAAATCATCTTGGGCTCATCAAAGCTTTTTATGAAGCCCAAAAGAGCAATCAAAGCACGACGATGTTAGCTATTGCTGGTGGCAAGGGTTGGATGTATGAAGAGACACAACGCCTGGTGACAGAACTTAACCTTGAGGATAAGGTACGCTTCCTGGGTCGAGTAAGTGAGAGTGAACTGATTACACTTTATAGCTTAGCCGATATCTTTGCCTTCCCTTCATTCTTTGAGGGCTTTGGCATTCCACCACTAGAGGCAATGGCGTGCGGAGCTCCCGTGATCACTTCCAACACCTCATCTCTTCCAGAGGTTGCTGGTGATGCAGCACTCTTAGTGGACCCACATGATATCCATGCTATCGCCCAAGCTATTACTCAGCTCATGGAAAATGAACCATTACGGGAAGATCTCCGGCAGAAAGGCTATGCACAAGCACAACGTTATACCTGGTCTCAGGCAGCTACTAAAATGCTTTCTGTCTACCAGCAGCTCTATGAAGGCGTGACAACCTTTTCAGACGATTTGAAAATCCCAGTACACATGAAAGATAAATAATACATGCCAAATGCACTAATTACAGGTATCACAGGTCAAGATGGAAGTTATCTTGCAGAATTATTACTGCAGAAGGGCTATCGCGTTTATGGACTTGTGCGACGCACTAGCGTATTCAACGATGAGCGCATTCATCACTTACTTGGAGACATTGAGTTAATCGATGCAGACCTGCTTGATCAGATCTCACTGATTCAGGCACTAAAGAAATCGCAAGCGGACCAAGTCTACAATCTGGCTGCGATGTCGTTTGTGGCAACCTCCTTTCAACAGACAGTTGCTACTGCTGAATACACCGGGCTCAGCGTTACACGTATGCTAGAGGCTATACGGCTGGCAGATCGACCAATCCGTTTCTACCAAGCTAGCACCTCTGAGATGTTTGGCAAAGTGCAAGCTGTGCCACAAAATGAGCAGACGCCATTCTATCCACGTAGTCCTTATGGGGTTGCCAAGCTCTATGGACACTGGACCACAGTGAATTTCCGTGAGAGCTACCAAATGTTTGCCTGCTCCGGTCTGCTCTTCAATCATGAATCTCCACGTCGTGGCCCTGAATTTGTGACCCGCAAGATCAGTCTGGCGGTTGCTCGTATCAAACTCGGCTTACAAAAGAAACTGGTGCTGGGTAATCTCGATGCCAAACGAGATTGGGGCTTCGCTGGTGATTATGTCGAGGCTATGTGGCTTATGCTCCAACAGGATCAACCCGAGGATTATGTGATTGCTACTGGTGAGACCCACAGCGTCCGGGACTTTGTCAGCACCGCCTTTGCACGCGCAGGCATTGACGATTGGGAACGCTATGTTGAGACCGACCCTCAGTTTTTACGACCTGCCGAAGTCGATCTATTAATTGGAGATGCCAGTAAGGCACATCAAAACCTCGGATGGAAGCCGCGTGTCAAATTTGAGGAACTGGTAGGCATGATGATAGAAAGCGATCTAGACTACATTGCAAGCCAAGCGGCCAAGAAAAGGTAGAGCACAAGATGACATCGTCAATTCCATCGCGCATCCTCATCACAGGATGCACTGGCTTTGTGGGTAGCTATGTCCTTGAACAATGCTCTATACGCTATCCACAAGCAGAACTATTTGGACTGGCAGGACATGCAGTCTCATCTATGAGGACGCCTGTTCCCAGTACAGCAAAGCTCCTGGTAGCAGATATCACTGAACGCGATCAGATTCAGCAAGTGATAGCCCAGGTACGACCCGACCTGATCATTCATCTAGCAGCCCAATCCTCGGTAGCAGATTCTTGGAAGAACCCACAGTATACCCTCAAGGTGAATGCCGAG
>DASYAN010000428.1:0-4329 GCA_036501345.1 Ktedonobacteraceae bacterium | reverse complement strand
TCCTTGAACTCGTCAGGATGCTCTCGCTTGTAATCATACCAACTTTTTGGCACAGAGACAAGTGTTTTCTGGCACTAATTTAAGATGTGTACGAAGTATTACAGAATTGACGATCCCTTGTCTCTAGAAAGCACTTGCTTTATTTGCCATTTCTCGTGAAAGGCAATGATGTCCTGTATCAATTTATTACAGCTTACAATTATAATTTGATTTGATACAGATTAGCTCAGCTGTAATAGTTTATATCTAAATTGTTCTCTTTTTGCTATTCTCCTGGAAATCTGATTCTATCTTTTATTGAAAGTAAGGAAGCTTTTTATATGAAATATGAAATATGCAGGACTCAATATCCATTCTGCCCACTCGATGCAAGCATTAGCTACGTTTTTATGCTTTTTACAGCCTTTACGGCTTTGTAGACAGCCTTGACATTTCCCCTAGGATATGTTACAATAGTAACTGTTCCACTAAGGAACACTACCAGGGAACACAAAGACCCTGGCACTTGGCTAGAGGCCTTGCGTAGGTAATCTGGAAGGAGGTCCTATGAGACCAATGAAGAAACCAATACGCTTAATGGGGATGGTATTTCAGATTGACTAGGAGCGCCCGTAAATGCGGGCATGCCGTTTCCCTGAGCGTCTAGCCACTTTCCCTATCTTGTTTGCATCTCTATTATGAGTCTTGCACAATTCTGACGGCGATTGACGTCGAGGAGTGGCAGGGGTAAACAGGGAACTTCCATTTACGTGTACTAAATCTCTCTTAAAGAGATGATAACGCGGTTAGCGTAATAAGGGGAGTTGTGAAGGAATAGAAAAAAGAAAACTCTAAGAGGGCAGGATAATCGCGATATCCTGCCTTTCTGTTGTCCGCTATAAGCTCTGCTGTGGTGGCTATTTACCTAATGAGAGTACAGCCATAAAGGCCTCTTGTGGAATTTCTACATTACCAACCATCTTCATACGCCTCTTGCCTTCTTTTTGCTTCTCCAACAACTTACGTTTACGCGATATGTCACCACCATAACACTTAGCAAGGACATCCTTACGCAGAGCTTTTACCGTCTCTCGGGCAACCACGCGAGAGCCGATAGCAGCTTGAACCGGTACATCGAAGAGCTGGCGAGGAATCAAACTACGCAGTTTATCGACCAGTGCACGTCCCTGGTAATAGGCACTATCGCGATGGAGAATCAATGAGAGCGCATCGACAGGAACAGTATTAACCAGAATATCGAGCTTCACCAGATCCGCCTCTTGATAGCCAGCAAAACTATAATCGAGCGAGGCATAGCCCTGTGTACGCGATTTGAGTTGATCATAGAAATCGATAATTACTTCTGCCAGAGGCATAGTATACGTTAGCAAGACACGCTCTGACTCGATATACTTGAGATCCTTGTAGACGCCACGACGCGTCGTTACAAGGTCCATAATAGTCCCAATATAGCGTGAAGGAGTGAAGATAGAAATATCCATCGAAGGTTCTTCGATCGTCTCAATTTCGCCAAAAGAAGGCATCTCCGAGGGATTATCTACAATGACAAGCTCTCCGCCAGTTTTAGTAACATGGTACTCCACACTTGGCGCCGTGGCCAGGATGTCCAGGTTGTACTCGCGTTCTAGCCGTTCCTGGATGATTTCCATGTGCAGCAGGCCAAGGAAGCCACAACGAAAGCCAAAACCGAGGGCATTAGATGTTTCTGGCTCATAAAAAAGTGCGGCATCATTGAGTTTCAAACGATCTAATGCATCACGCAAAAGGGAATACTCGTTGCCTTCAACCGGATAGAGGCCAGCAAAAACCATCGGCTTCGCGGGTTCATAGCCGGGCAATGGCTCAACCTCACTTAGAGTTGCAGGAAGCGTCACTGTATCGCCAACACGACAATCCTTGACATTTTTAAAGCCCGTTGCAATATAGCCAACCTCACCAGTCGTCAACTTGCCGACAGAAATCAGGCGTGGCTGAAAATAACCAGCCTCGAGAATCTCAGTGCTACTTCCGGTAGCCATCATGACTAGACGCTCACCTTCGTGTAATTGCCCATCAACAATGCGAACATAGGCAATAACACCTTTATAGGCATCATAGTGCGAGTCAAAGACGAGAGCACGCAAAGGCTGATCAACTGAGCCCTTGGGAGATGGAACGTGTTTAATGATCGCTTCTAGAATATCCTGCGTCCCAATACCTTCTTTGGCAGAGGCAAGAATGCACTCATCCCTAGGCAGACCGATGACATCTTCCACTTCCAGCTTTACCTTCTCAGGATCAGCACTGGGCAGGTCAATTTTGTTGATGACAGGGATGATCGTGAGGTCGGACTCAAGCGCAAGGTAGAGATTAGCCAGCGTTTGCGCCTCAATACCCTGGGTCGCATCAATGACAAGCAGTGTACCCTCGCAGGCTATAAGGCTGCGTGAAACTTCGTAGGTAAAATCGACATGGCCCGGCGTATCAATAAGGTTCAGTTCGTATTCCTCACCATTGAGAGCCGTGTAACGCATACGCACAGCCTGAGCTTTGATCGTGATACCTTTTTCACGCTCTAATTCCATCTGGTCGAGCGTTTGCTCCATCAATTCGCGCTTTGAAACTGTACCAGTGTATTCCAACAAACGATCCGCAAGGGTAGACTTGCCATGGTCAATGTGCGCAATGATACAGAAATTTCGGATATGTGATTGATCAGTCATTTTAGTTGATATCCAACCCTAAGCTTTCGCTAGGAAACTCCCTTGAGATCCAATGCATCACTCAGACGCAATAATTCCTCCACACAACACCTCATCCCCATCCTCACCTCCGTAGAAAACGGCGGCCTGGCCTGGTGTGATAGCACGCAGTGGGTGTAGTAGTCTAACATGGGCACACTTGCCCTCCAGTGGAGTAAGTAGAGCAGGTTGCTCAAGGGCCTTGTAGCGGACACGTACCTGTACCTCAAAAGGCGCAGTGGGTATTTCACCACTCAGATAGTGCATATTACCGACAGTAAATTCTTGCCGATCCAGGTCACTGGCATGACCAACAATAAGCGCATTGTGTGCAGGATCAATCCTAATCACATGTAATGGCTCACGTGAGGTAATACCAAGGCCCTTGCGCTGCCCAACTGTATAATAAGCTAAACCACGATGGCGCCCCAGAACATTCTCCTGCAGATCATAAATGGGACCCGGCTTAGGGATAGAGATCAATGATCCTGCTGTTGCCGTAGCTGTGGAGCGACTAGCAGAACTCTCTGCTACGGTGGCCATTTCAGCAGCCTTGGCTTTCCCATAGCGATCAATAAAACCCCGGTAATTATTCTGAGCGACAAAACAGATTTCCTGGCTCTCAGCCTTTGTGGCAACATTCATACCACGCTCAGCAGCCATGGCACGTACCTGAGGCTTGGTATAACCTCCCAAAGGGAAGCAGGCATGTGTCAGTTGATGTTGATTGAGCACATGCAGAACATAGGACTGATCCTTGTCAGGGTCCACAGCACGGCGCAGACGGCGCTTTCCGGTGATTGGATGATCATCCACACGCACATAATGGCCCGTAGCCAAGTAATCAGCATCCAATGCCAGTGCACGACCAAGCAATACTGTAAAACGAATATGGCGATTACAAGTCAAACAAGGGTTTGGTGTAAGCCCTGCTGTGTAGTCTTCATAGAAAGAGTCCACAATTTTATCTTTAAACTCTTTTTCTACATTCACCAGATAGAAAGGAATATCAAGCATACGTGCTACACGGCGTGCATCATCAACGGATTCTAGAGAGCAACATTTATTTTGAACCACACGCTCAACGCCATTATCCTCCGCCTCGATCATACCGGGTTCAGACCAGAGACGAAGCATAATACCAATTACTTCGTGTCCTTGTTCTTTGAGCAACGCGGCAGCAACCGAGCTGTCTACGCCGCCACTCATTGCAACAACTATTCGTGCCATAGCGCAATTCCCTGTTTGATGTTACCAGAGTAGCTCATACCCATGCAGAAAATGTATCTTTATATCTGGTTCGTATGCGTCTATTCGTATGAAATTATCGCATCCATCTAGAAAAAAGGACTAGCCCGCAATGGCTAGTCTTTCTTGGGAACCAGCGAACTCTCTTCGGCTATTCTAGGTACATCAGCTAGAGCAAGTCTAGCATCTCTGCTCGAGTGTGTCAATCCTGTTTGAGAGCGGGGGTGTGCGGAGGATTTTTGCAAGGGGGAAGGAAGTGTGATAGAATCAAAGAGAGTACAAAGCTAGTTTGTACCTGATAGAGGTAAGAAAAAGAGAGGGACGTCATGGATCGAGAGAGATGGGATAAATTAGCGAGGGA
>DASYAN010000427.1:0-8743 GCA_036501345.1 Ktedonobacteraceae bacterium | reverse complement strand
TCCGTGATCCTGCACCCAGACCCGGATGTCTCCTGCTTCAAGCGAAAGGCCAACCTCCACAGGCTCGGTGTTCGCTGAAAACTTCAGCGCATTGGTCAGATAATTACTGAGTACTTGCCGGAGGCGATCACGATCCGCAGTGACTTGCAGTGAGTCTTGTTCTGGCAGCTCCAAGATGATCAGACGGGAGGGATGTGTTGCCTGATAATCTTGCACTGTCTCATACACCAGTTCTACCAGATTGCAAGGGGTCAGACGCAACTCCAATTTATCTTCTTGAATGCGTGAAACATCCAGCAGATCATTGATCAGGCGATGCTGTATCCGTAATTGTTGTTGACTGCGACTGAGCATGCTCAGCACCTCTTCCAACACATGTTGCTGCTCTGGTGGGAGCTGCTCCGTCTGGCTGAACAGCCGGGTGAGCCAGCGTTGGGCCAGTTGGACGTTCCCTTGCAAGGAGGTCAGCGGTGTCTTTAATTCGTGTGTGACCATACTGACAAAGGCTTCACGCTGGATGTCGAGTTCTTTTTGTTCAGTGATATCCAGAATTGTGCCAATATAGCCTGTAAAAGTGCCACTTGGATCAGAACAGACACAGCCATACATCATAACAAATCGGTAGATCCCATCAGAGCGGCGTAAGCGAAACTGTGCCTGATAGGGTGCGAGATTTGCTAGAGCCTGCATCCAGAGGGTGATAGCCGTGTCGCGGTCCTCTGGATGGATCACGCTTGTCCACCCAGTTCTCAGGCTCTCTTCCTCCGAGAGACCGGTAAACTGGCACCAAGTGGTATTGACATACATGCTCGTACCAGTGGTATCAGACTGCCAGATCATGAGGGGAGCCTGATTCGCCAGCGTGCGGAAGCGATCTTCACTTGCTCGCAGCGCGTCTTCTGTATGCTTGCGGTCGGTAATATCGCGCATGTTACATTGGATCAATTGGTGCCCATTTGCTTGGTACTGGCTGCTGAAGAACTCTACATACCGACGCCGCCCGCCTTTGGTGTGGAGCTGCAAAGTCTCGTAACGGATAACATGTTGCTCCTGTAACTCCTGCAAGACTCGTAAGGTATTTTCCCTGTCCTCAAATAGGCCAATTTGCCAGAGTTCCTGACCCAATAACTGCTCATGCGTATAGCCCAGCAATTCTGTCATAAAGGGATTGGCATCAGTAATAGTGTGTGTATCAGGATCGACAATCAATATCCCGTCTTTGGAGGCCTCAAATAGGCGACGGTAGCGGTTTTCAGAAATCCGAAGTCGCTCCTCCGCAGCCTTGCGTTCCGCAATCTCGGCCTGTAGTGAATGCGCCTTTTGCTGCAACAAAGTAATGGCACGGAGGCGCTCGTCTGGGTTGGTCAGTGCCGTGTAGCTCTCATCAGGAATGACATGGGAGTGCTGCTGACAAATCTCAGTGAACTGCATCCTGTGTCTTTTCCCCGCAAAGTTGTGCATTGGATAGGCACAGAAGAGCGAAAAGGGATGGGTTGTGTAGCGCAGATCGTTCCAGAGAGTTTCCAGGCGGATGGCGGCGGCCTGATTACCCTCCATACAGAGCAGTACAACCAGTTCCCCAAAGATACGCACGTGGTTCCGGCCCTGAGCTGCTCGCGTGATAATGCTCCCAATGATCTCGGCGAAGCGCTTCGGCTCTGGCAATCCATCAACCATGAACTTTGGCAGGGTCTCGTGCGCATCTAGCGAAATGTACCCATCCCGCGTGTGGTTGGTAGTCAGGTCCAGTCCATTTGCCTTCAATCGTTGCTCAAGACTCTCTCGATGGGCCTTCGTAGCTATAACGATGCAGCCATCACCCGCGTCGAGACCCGTACCGATGAAGCTACTCAACGAGTCCAAAAGGAAATCGTCAGTCTCATAGAACTGGACAAAGTGCTCGGACTCACTCATCTCGCTCCAATTCAAGCGAGGCACCAGCTTCTGTTTGGTAATATCGTGAAAAGTACTAACAATGGCTCCTATAGCTGGCACATAGAGCAAGTTCGTTCCACTTCCTTCAAACCATCGCCATGAGTCATCTTTACAGCGGAGACGATATTCGGCATTCAGGCTCCTGCCAGGTGTTTGCTCTAGCTCTTCTAACACCCGTTGCAAGCTATCAAGATCATCAGGATGAACAAAAGCTACTATGTGACTGCCTACAATCTCTTCAGGAGTATAGCCCATCACGGACGCGATGGAAGGACTCACATAGGTCACCATTCTCTTTGCATTGATCAGTACCACAATATCTTCACAGTTCTCAATGCAGCGAAGAGACCGTTGTCCGTTGTGGCTGAGTACTTCTTCCGCCTCGGGACTTGTTGCGTAAGTCTGTTTCGATGAGGTTGTCATATCGTTTGGCCCTTGTTCCTCTGCAATATATCCTTTTTCAAGTACCATACCATATCTATTCTGTTTAAGCAATGGGACCAATTAAGAGAAACTGAACAGTACTTTATAGCACCTGGGCAACCTTCTACTTGTGCTTAATAGCTTATTCTTACACGAGTGACATGGACGGAGTGGATACATGCTGGCAACACGAGTGGCTTGAACATGGGTCATTTGACACTCTTCTTTGTAGACCTGCACCATATAGACTGGTAGCAGGACTTACCACCTTTTGTCTTTATCAGAGATGTATGTCTCTACTTTGGTGGTCAGTACTCGTTCGCCTGTACGCAACAGGATATAGAAAGGAGTCTTTATAATGGTTGCCGCCAACTCATGCTGTGACCGCTGTGGATCAGCTATTCTATCTCAGGCTGGAGACTATTGCCCATGTTGTGGTTATCCCATTGATCCTGCTACGGAAGAACAATTTCTCAAAACCTCTCTGCGCCATCTTGAATGCGTAGTAATGTATGGCCCTGATCTTACCGTCACTCAACTCATTGCGAAGTATCAACAACGCCTACTCTACCTCTCAAGACTCAGAGAGATGCCTGCTCCCGTACCGCCTATTATCCAACCTGCTCAATCTGCCCAAAAAGTTAAAAATGCGGATCTACCAGAGACCGCTACTGACAAACCAGCTTCTCCTGAAGTATTCACAAATGGTGGGACACAACTTTTACCCAATCCTTATACTCCTCAAGTTCCTCCTGCTCTGGTTATGCCACTTCGATCAATCACTACTAACACGCCTTATGATAGCGTGAGTACACCAATAGCACCTTCCCAGCCAACAAGTGAGCGAAGATTTTCGCTCAGATCGTTCTTGGCCGATCAAACGATTAATATCATTGCCTCACTGGGAGCTTTTCTGATTCTTCTAGGATCATTGAGTTTTATCATCACGACAAGCGATTTGCTGCTATCATTCATCGTCATGGCAATTGTGCATAGCCTCTTCGGGATCTGCGGGGGTATCTCTTATCGGTTCCGTAGTTTTCGTGTTGTTGCGGTTATTTACTCCGCTATCTTTGCTCTGCAAGTGCCCCTGGTAGGTTTCGCCGGGTATAGATTGAGTGCTGGACATTTCATCCAGCTTGATGTGCCAATGCTGATAGTTATCACTGCGGCCTACGCTGCTATTGCTTATGGCTGGCTAGCGATCTATCATAAGTTTGAGCTTTATGCATACCTCTATGTCGTATCCCTAGCGATAGTCGATCTTGCCATCAGCTCCTCTATTCATCTCGGATACTGGTGGTGGCCGAGTATGCTTATGCTTCTTGCCTTGCCTTCGCTCATTTCTGAGATACACACATCACATCTTTCCCAATCACTTGCCAGGAGTATGGCTGTGTTAAGCAGACCTGTACGCATCTTGATGTTTACTTGTGTCGGTGTTTGCAGCTCTGGTGTACTTATCACCACTCTTTATTCATTGAGCATTGATGTGTCTGGCCGACCAAACCTGGAGGTGCGCTTCGCCATTGTCTACATGTTAGTACTCTTGCTCTGTTGGACTGCTCTCTTTATGTGGCATACTGGACGCACACGCTGGGGTGCTCTTCTTCCATACTTGTTCCTAGCTTGCGTTATTGCTTGCTCTTATACATTTTCACTCGGCACAACGGGTTATGCTCTGGCATTCACTGCCGTTGCTCTATTGTATCATGGACTCAAACGATTTGTTCCACAATCGTTGCGGCCTTTTCCTTACCTTGAACAACATCTGGAATGGCTTGCCTTAGCGCTTGTGAGTCTTGTTCCATGGATTGTTTCACCATTCCTACTGGTTCAGATCTTTATGCGTGCTTACTGGCCATCACAATTCACTTTTCAGGCGACAGGTGCGACCGTTGTTGTTATTGCCACACTGTTGGTGGGGTTGATCCTGACGCTCAGTGTTAGCGAGAACCATACAGGGTTGCGCAAGGTTCCTGTCATGACACAGAGTTCCTGGTGCTGGCTCTTGTTGCTCAGTGGATTTATTCTCAATTGGACTTATGGCATTGTTATCCTGTCTTTACGCGCTGAACCTGCCTGGTGCTTCTTAGATTTGACGCTGATCCTGGTGGCACTGGCTGTTTCCGTGAGGCGCTTTGTGAGTACAGTCTGGTCTAATCCACTGGATGTTCTGGCACTCGCCACCCTTGGCTTCACCTTGTTATTGAGCTTACATCAGGGCACGGAATATATGGCCACTGAGCTACTCTGTTTTGTCGCACTTTCATACGCTATCGCTCTCTCTCAACGTCGTCAAAATGTACTCTACCTGCCTTTCATCTTTGCAGTGTTAGCATATCCATTCCTTTTGTCTCTTCCTCTTGCTTTACTTATAATAAGTATATTCATTCCTCTTATACTAGCAGGCATATACCTCCTGATCTCGCATTATTGGCAGACCGATGAAGTTCAGTCAGAGCAATTTGGTATGGCATTCTGGGTATGGCCGCTGCTTGTGATCGGACCATTATATGGTATTGGCATCTTTTGGCATGATGCATCGACTCCAATGAGCACGATGCAATCCTGGTTCAATATTCCATTCCCAATAGCGCTCGAGTCGGCTGTTCTGGCATTGGCGTGGTATATCTCGGCGGCACTTGCTCGTTTCAAGGCATGGTTATTCATCATGATGGGCTTTGCCGTTCTTGCTTTGCTATCTGCCTCTACCATGTTCTGGTGGTTAGTGGGGATTGCACCGCTACTGGCTATACTGGCTCTGGGAATTAGTCGTCTTGCAGGTAGAAGTTGGGCATTACCGCTCTATGGGCTAGCCATGCTGGCTGAAGTGATAGTTGGGTGTACTGGTTATCGCCAGGAATTCATCGCTACTGTGGTATGGGCACTGCTGGGGTTTGCTTTTCTTGTCTATCTTATTGGAGTGGCTGAGCGAACACCGATAATGACGCAACTGTTGTTCTGCACGGCAGGATTCTTTGCTTGCTGGTCTGTCTATTCTTCTGGGTTGTATGGTGATTACTTCTTTCCACCGCTTATGGCAGTAACATGTGCGGTAGTCGGAGTGGGGATTGGTTATCTCAGATTTGTGGTTCATCCATTCTCTCCGCTAGCGCAACGGCAACGACTTCTTCTGTATGCCCTGCCATGGTATGCTACTGCTCTCGTTGCCGCACTACTAACTGGTGTGTACGGTGGATTGGTTGGGATTAATATGCCGTTCTATGGTGCTGTACCGGATGCATTACTGTTATATGCGCTGATTGCATATGCAGTGTTGCTTTCTGAACGTCGACCAGAAGCACTTTTCCTGGTAGCAGGTTTTGGAGTGTGGGGAGTAGTGCTGGCGACGCAGACAACAGTCTATTATATTGCTATCGTTGGGATAGCAGCTGGTCTGGCGGGGTTGCTCTTTGGTCCTCTAACCAAGATCCTACTTGCTCGTTTTGCTCCCAACTCTGCCATGGTCAATGCTCGTTGGAATTGGCCGTGGTATATCATCGCACTGGTTGCCGCCATCATGATGAGTCTCTGGGATCAGTTGCCTGCAGTCGCACAGCCAGTGGGCGAATTTCGCGAATATAGTTTGCTAGCATTTGCTGCACTTGCCTATATTATCGATATTGTTGAAAATATGCCAGGATGCTTATGGATTGGTGTTGGGCTTGCTTCCTGCTCTTTAATAGATGTCGCTTGGCGTGGTGATTTCTATCGTTTGTTTGCCATTGCTCTTATCTGTACAGCAGCGGGACTGCTGACATTCGTCATCTATCAGCTTGCATCGTTACTGGCGATCCAGGTTCAGCAACAGAAACGTATTGTCTATGCACTGCCTTTTTATGGTGTTGCTCTTGTAGCTGCTATCCTGACGGGGTTACCTATCACTGCCAAGTGGAGTGTGAATAGTCCCTTTTATGCTGCTTTGCCAATGGCTCTGTTGTTCTATGCGCTAGTGGCTTACGGCGTCTTATTGCTTGAACGCAAAGCAACATGGTTATGGCTGGTGGCTTGTTTCTCGCTCTGGGGAACATTGCTCTTCCCACAAACTTATAGTTGCCGATTGCCGTTGAGTGCTATAAATTTCTCGTTCATATGTGGTGCTCCTCCGGTTTATAGCTTGGCTGTTGTGGCATTAGTGAGTGGGTTGCTCGGAATACTCTCTGGTCGCTTTAGCAAAGATAGTCTGGAGAATGCGGGACGGCTAACCATGCTGCTAACAAAATACGCTTGGAGCTGGTCCTGGTACCTGACCTCGCTAGCGGCTATTGGGGTAGTCACTGGCTGGAATACAGATGTTAGTTCTGTACTGTCAAACAATGTTTGGTTCGCTATGCTTGGAGCTTTCATCGTGCTCTGGCTAGCGATTATGCTAGTAGAACGCACACCTGAGTTTCTCCTGGTTGTGACAGTGCTGGCTGCGTGGACCATCGCGCAAACTTCATGGCCAATGTGGCAAGTAATGGGCGCTTACAGTCTGCTCTGCATATGCCTCTTCGCCTTACAGCTTGTTTGGCGTGCACTACTTCCAAAGGTATATATACTCTCACCCGCGTTATTGCATTGTCTTGTGACCCTAGGCGGGCTGGTGCTCGTGATACTAGACATCGTCTCGCAAGGTGGGCTCCTCCCTGGTGCGGGTATGCTTGCCCATGTTGGTGCCTGCTCACTTTGTTTGTTGGCTGTGTCCTTATTCTGCTATGGATACCTTGGTCGCTTAGAAATACTCCCGCTAGAACCAGTTGCGCAGCGTCTCTGCTATTATGGAGCTGGCTTGTTGCTTTCTCTCGTTATAAGCTGGGAATTGTTGGCTTTCGGGCAAACGGATCTCTCTCTGCTGGCTATCGCGCCTGCCACGTACCTGATAGTCGTCTCTTCTTTCCTTTCAGGTGATACTATCCTACCCCAGCAAGAGCGCTTAGGTGGAATATGTGCAATTAGTGGAGCAATTGTCTTGTTGTTACCAACCCTCTGGTCAAGTTTTAGCCAGCAGAATCTGTTTCCAGCGTTACTGCTAGCTGGCGAAGCTCTACTATTGTGCCTGGTAGGCATTGGGATGCGTGTGCGTTTCTTCGTCTTAAGCGGTGTGGCCCTTGTGATTGTTAGTGGCATTCATATCCTCTTCCTACCATCGCTCGGTATCCCAAGCTTCCTGGCACTGACAATCAGTGGTGGATTGCTGCTAGTCAGCGCTACTGGTTTGATGTTGATCCGCTCCCGTTTTGCATCTTGGAGTTAGGGGAAGCTGAACATTGGCACATTGGCGCAATCTTATGTCTATGATTGCGCCTGCTTGAGTGGCCCGCTTACGGTATGTGGCGACGCGAGAAAAGCTTCAATCAAGGGTGTAACTGTCTCGGCTTGTGAGTACATAAATAGGTGTTCTCGACCGGAAACGATATGATATCCTCCACTGTGAGGTAAATGTTCAGCCAGCCAGCGTGTTCCAGCTTCTGGTGACAAGACATCATCGGCACGGTTGATAAGCAAGACGGGCATTGTGAGTGCATTGAGCTGCTTGTGTATGTCAAAGTTGCGGATCACAGGCAGAATTGAACATTTATAGACGAAAGGCAGCTGATAGATCTTACGCAATTGCTCTTCAATCAGATGGTGCGGCAGTGCTGGTGTGGTATAATTATCTTTGGCACATGTTATAATACGTTGGATAATGGCCTGACGTAGAAATGCAGCTGGTAGCACGTATTCAATAGGCAAACGGATATAGAGTTCATTCAGGAGCCGCGTTAGAGGATATGGTGGAACATGATAATCTGGACCCTGAGCAATAATTGTTAATGAACGGCAGCGATGTGGGTAACGGAGCGCAAAGGCAATAAGCACTATGGTTGCGTAGCCGTGTCCGACCAAATCTGATTGCTCTAACTTCAGGCCGTCGAGTACTAATCGTAATTCCTCAACGCGTTCCTCTAGTCCAATTTCACGGGTGCGCATCTCTGGTCTGCGGTAAAGAATAACGCGCCGGTTCTCGCTCAACGTACGTATCTGACGAGCGTAGACAAATTCAAAGTGCTCAAGGGTAGGAGCAAAAACCAGAGGATCGCCTTGGCCGATATCAATGAGTGGCATTTCTGTTGTACCTATAATGGTTCGTTGCCAGAGCGATTCGATGTAGCGAACATCCGCGTGGAATGTTGCATTTTTGATCCAGCCGCCTTTGCGCGTATTCAATTGCATTCTCCCTTAGTTTGTGACTATGTTCCGTCGTGTTCAGAGCACTTGGTCCCTACGCTGGGTTCCCAATGGGATTATACAACAGCGTTTGGGTAAAAGACTTGTCACATAGATACAAACAATGGTATTTTTGTCCATAAAGGTGAGGTTTACAGAAGTACTGAACGTATTAAAATCAGGAACCTATCTG
>DASYAN010000426.1:0-7027 GCA_036501345.1 Ktedonobacteraceae bacterium | reverse complement strand
GGCGGAGGAGCCTCACTCGAATTCTTAGAGGGTCGTATCCTTCCCGGTGTTGCAGCATTACAAGACAAGTAGCAAGTAGGAGGAAGTAGCCATGACAGTTTCTCGCCCGGCTATCATTGCAGGTAACTGGAAGATGAATTATGGGCCAAAGCAGGCCTCTGGTTTTACCCTGGAGATTTTGCCACAACTAGGCCAGATCGTACGCAACTACCCGTATGTGACGAGCATACTATGCCCCCCTTCTATTTCGCTCGCAGCGGTACGCGAGGTGCTAGATGCTATGCCGACACCACGTGTGGACTTGGGTGCTCAGAACATGTACTTTGAGGAAAAAGGTGCTTTTACGGGAGAGATCGCTCCGGATATGGTCCGCGAGTTGTGTAGCTCCGTTATCCTCGGCCATTCTGAACGGCGTACCTATTTTGGAGAGACTAACGAACTGGTTAACAAGAAAGCTCTGGCTGCGCTCTCGCACCATTTGCGTCCAATCATATGTATTGGCGAAGATCTCGCTCAGTATGAATTGGGCCAGACCTCGGAAGTGATTCATACCCAGGTTCATGCTAGCTTGGCAAACTTCACTGCCGAGCAAACTAAGGATGTTGTGATTGCCTACGAACCGATCTGGGCTATCGGCACGGGCCGCGCTGCGACTGCCGAAGGAGCTGGGCACGTAATTCACCTGATCCGTCGGCTCTATGGCGAGATGTATGGTGCCGATGCAGCGGCCGCCGTGCGCATTCTCTATGGAGGCAGTGTGACATCTGCCAACATTAGTGAATTTATGGCTCATCCCGACATCGACGGTGCACTTGTTGGTGGTGCCAGTATCAAACCTGATTTTGTTGAGATAGTGCGCAAAACGGTTGAGGTGATGCAGTAAAACTTCGATCAGGAGCTCCCAGCAAAGTATGGTATAATCATAAGTGAAAGGAGTTTACCAATGGGAGTACAGCGTGAGCACTGGATCAGCCCAGAGGAATACCTAGAGATAGACCGAGCCAGCCTTGATGTGAAATACGAGTACCTAGATGGTCATATGTATGCCATGTCGGGAGGAACGATCGATCCTGCACAAATTGCTATGAACCTGATTAGGGCATTAGCTGACCATTTTCAAACTGGGTCATGTCGCGTCTTTTCTTCAGATGTACGTGTACAAGTTGCAGAAAAGAAGTATTTCTATCCTGATGTAACTGTGAGCTGCAATTCTGAAGACTGGCAGCAAGGCAAAATTGATATCATCCACTTCCCACGTCTCGCTATAGAGGTTCTTTCTCCCAGCACAGAAGCCCGCGACCGACGGAAAAAAGCTCCCTCTTACCAAGCATGTCCAACTATACAAGAGTACGCGCTTATCAATACCCAATACCAAATGGTAGAGGTATTCAGACGCCATGCAGACGGGAATATGTGGCTTTATCACCAGTACGGACTAGGTCAGGTGGCAGAGCTAGCAAGCGTAAAGCTCACTATCCCTTTAGGTGATGTCTATAGGCTCACAGGCATACCAAAAGAGGAAGAAGAGTAAAAGGGGCCCCATTTACTGAAAGAGCTAATCTAATCACACTGAGGGGATTACGAATAATGCAACCCAGGATAGTATAAGAGCGCAGACGAATCCTACAACCCAGATTTGTGCTATTACTCCAAAAAGTTGCGAGTGTAAGAAGACAGAGTTAAAAAAGCGTGCCCTGCTCATCCGGTGGCACATTTTTGAGCTTTTTGCGGGTCTTTTGGCGCTTCTGCTCAACTAACTTGCGGATACTAGAAGCTCGTGGAAGATCCTCAGGGTTCTTTTGATGGATGTTCTCTATCGCACGTCTCACTTCTTCTCCTACATCATGGTGAGTAGCAATCGCCGTTGTCTCATTAGTAATCTGATCGCGTTTCAGTTTTGCATCGGTTTGCGTGATACGAAAAAGGTTCGCTCCCAAACCTTCCGGTCCCATAACATCTAGTATTTCGACACTAGAAGGAAGATTCCAGAACGCAGCCAATTCTCCAGATGTCATAGTGTACATTCCCTGATACCCTGCGTCATGAAATAAGCCCAGGTTCTCAGATTTGACGCCTGATTGCATTGCAGTAGAGGATAATTGGGTATTTCCATCTGCAACTTTGAGACGAAGATCAAGACGTTGTTCTTGCTCAAGTCTAGCTTGCTGCATATCGTAGACTTCTGCTGCGAATGCAAAGTAGTTTTGTGCAGATGCAATCTGAGGCTTTTGAGGATCACCATTCTGAGCGATCAGATGACAGGCTCTTTTACTCAGAAAATAATCCTTTATTTCTCTTTTAGCACCTTTTCCCGTTTTTATCATTTTAGTGACAGCACTAAAATGATCCTGGACAGTAAGTCCAACTTCTTGAGCCGAGATCTTCGCCTTCTCGATAACTTTCTCGAAGTTTTGCCAGTACTCATACCCTAAAAGCGGCATGAGATCGCGAGCAGACCAATAGTATTGTCCCAGGATGTTAATCTGTTTGATGCTTTCGAAGTCTGGTGATGTATTCATATTCTAGATTCCCTTCCACTTTACTCTAATATAATCAAAAATACGCTCTTAAGTTAAACCATGTCACCTCTGGTTTCGACAGGGGCTTCTACCCATGGCAGGTAGAAGCTAAAGGTGGCTCCTTCGTTGGGAACACTTTTCTCTAGCCAGAGTTTGCCATCCATTGCTTCGGCGAAGCGGCGAGAAATGTAGAGTCCCAATCCAGAGCCACGCACAGGAGTCGTTAAGGAACGGGGGGCACGCACAAATTTCTCAAAAATATGCATCTGGTCTTCAGCTGCCACACCTGGACCTTGGTCTATAACACGGATCAATACAACCTCACAATCTCCTTTTTCAACTAGTAAAGCATGATCTATCTGATCCTCGGACAAGAACTGTTGCACGTCGGAAAGCATCATCTTTTGGGCTGAAACGGTGATTGTGGTGCGCGGTAGCGAGTATTTGATCGCATTCTCCAACAAATTGGTTAGCATCTGGCGGACACGTGGAGCATCACCAGTAATCCAGAGATCCTGCGTGATATCTAGGACTATCTCATGCTTATCCTTAAGCGAGAGCATGGTTGTCGCAATCTCAGCAGCTGCACGTAACTGGACCGACTCGAGATGCAAATCCTGATTCTTATCGATTGCTCCAATCTGTGCCGCCTCTGTCATATTCGATACCAGATCACTGAGTTGTTGTGCTGCAAGTGAAATCTGCGTGGCAAAACGCAGTATTTGCTGCGGTGTTGCACGGGAAGCCTGACGCTTTAACCGGCCCGCATAGCCGTGGATGGCAGTTAGAGGAGTACGCAATTCATGCGAGGCAGTTACAAGGAACTCATCCTTGAGCTTGTTCATACGCTCAAGTTCCGCGTAGGCTTCCTCGCGCTGGGCAAAGAGTTGAGCATTGCGCATGGCACTCGCAGCTTGAGTAGAGATAGCCAGCAATGTCCCGACCTCCTTAGGACGGAATGGACAATTCTCGTTACGCACGCTAACGCCCAGAAAACCGAGAAATTCCGTTTGATAGTTCATTGGAATAACCAGCATAGAGTGAATGCCAGTCTCTCGCAGGAAGATTGCACCAGCCTCATTGCTTCCTTGTGCCAGTTCCTCCACTTTGGGCGGATCCAGATAGAAGAAGCCAACATTGACCATCTGCTTCAGAAACGTATCCTTGAAGGGCAATTCAATCATCGTAATCAGTTGATCCGGCTCATCTTTGCGAGGTGGCGTCAAATCGGGCATTCCACTACCATCATCAATCATCTGCACACTAGAGGGAGCATAGAGTGCCTGGGCAGTCAACACATCTCCAGAGGGTCCGGGCTGCAAGAATATACACAGTTGGGCCTTTAGCATCTCAGCAACCGATTCTACCAAATTGTTGAGCAGTTGGGTTTCATTCAAAACCGAACTGATCGATTGCAAGGCACTATTGATTTCCGCAAGATCGGACTCGCGTTGGTTTGATTCTTGCAGAATCTGACGGTCGCGCTCATAGAGTCTCGCATTCTCAATATTGACTGCCACGATCTGCGCCATGGTCTCCAGTACTTGTATCTCCTCTGGATGGTAGGCATTGGGACGCGTACTGCTAATACTGACGGCACCCACTACTCGCGAAAACATCTTCATCGGCAACATCAGGAAAGACTCAGCCTGACGCTGGTCACCACACACACCAGTCAGCAATTCTTGATATTCCTCTGTCTTCTTGAGGTCCTGAGCTGGAGAGAATGACAGGGCACCTTTCTCATGCTGAACTACACGCCACCAGACTGGACGTTCGTCCTTGAGACGTACTAGCGGTTGCTCAGTCAAACCCTCAATACATTTCCCGTCACGGATAGCAAATACATCATAGAGGCGATTCAGGTCACGGTCATAGATAGTAAGAAGCATGCTCGAAACATTGACCACACTCACAGTAAACTGATGCACACTCTTCACCAGATCCGCGAGTTGTACTGAGCTAGGAAAGACTGCACTTATGCCTTGTAAAAGCCGAAGATACTCCGTAGTACGTCGCTGGGAACGCTGCAAATGATTGTTTTGTATGTAGAGTGCAATACGCTCAGTATACTGCAATACCTGGGTACGTTGTTTATTAAAATCTGGACCGCTGGAAGTTACTTGGTAAAGTACAACGACACCAAGCACTTTAGGCTGAGACCTGTGCCCATGCAGCTCTCCAATCAGTGGTACTTCACGAATCGGAACCGCCAGATAAGCAGTAGGTGTCACATCAACTATAAAAGGCGATATATGATTAGCATGCAAAAATGCCATGTAATCATCATGGCTTAAGGCATACGCTTCATTTCTATGCCATGTATGGCCTACCAGATCCCGACCACGAGGATAGCAGTTGCCAACCGCGAAGAGTTCACATTGCTCCGGCAACACATCCTCGATCTCCACAGTCTGTGGAACTGCAGCACGACCTGACTGAGTGCCTTCAGAGCGAGCAAAGGCAGCAGAATTTGAATTATTGAGTAGATCAATAGTAATGCGACGATTCTGCTGTCTAACAGCATAAGAATCGTGGTTTAGTTTGCGAATCGGGATGGTAGGAGCGGGAACTTGTATATTGCATAGGCGTACATGGGCCTGTATGCGCATCTGTCCGACATTCTCATCAGACAACGCAATGCAGGCTCCTTGAGCGCCAAATTGCAGGACCATCTGTCTCAGAAAATATTTGAGCAGAGACAGAGGACATGTTTCATCAGCATCATCAGACTCCGGTCCGCCCCAGATAGAGGTAGGCATCCACAACTCCTCTTCTATAGACGAAAGCACCAGAAAACGCAGGTAAATAGCACCGATATGTCCGATGGGCATAGGGACCCATCCTATATATAGCTTAGCATACCATACAATTCACATATATTCAACAAATTTGCGCTACAATTGCAGGTGGTTAAATTGCTACTGATGAAGCTGATGATACCGGTGGTGAAGATGGTACGGATGGGCTAGGGGCATCTACCAATGCCGTTGGTGAAGCGAGAACTAATGGTCTTTGCGCATTGCCATTCGATTCTATAGCTCTAGGTATGCCAAGCGAAAGATCGGGAGAACCGATTTGTAATGGCTCTACGTCGCTATTCAGTGGAGAGCCGACTGACTCGTCCGAATGCACAGCGAGCATTTGCAGAGAGCAAGCTGTAGTGATTGGGTATAACTTGCTCGGTGTATATATTGGTTGTGCAGGTGGTACTTGCATAGGTACTTCTGATGTTTCTGTAGAAGGCACGAGGATGCTTGGGGGAGTATTAGAGGCGGATTGTAGGATATGTAGGGCAGATTGCACCTCAGCGCTATTTATTGACGGGCTAGCCTGAATGGTCCCTTGCAGTGCAAGCTTACGCTTATTGATTAGCCACTTCACTAGGAGCCAGAGCGCCCCTCCGCTGATCATTAACAAAGGACCAACAACACCAAGCAGGAGGAATAGTTTGAATATATTGATGTTGAGGTCCTCTGCGTTTGGCAGATGGATAGTAATGGATACAGGAAATATGGCACCTCCAGTAGCGCCAACGGTGGTAGACTTTGCGCTTACCGAGGTGCTAGTTGGCTTTGCTGTAGTAGACTTTGCTGTATAGCTTGGGAATGCAGCACCCGTTGGAAATGGACGTACCTGTGAAGTTGGTGTAGCTTGCGGTGACTGTGTAGCTGCAGGTGTAGAAGTAACTGCAGATGTAGGAGTAGCTGCAGGCGTGGAAGTCGGCGTTGACAAGACATCTAGAGTCACTCCTGGGAGTAGGCCTATCTCGACCAGCGACTTCGAACTCATCGCATAGCTTGTCTCAGTGCTTCCCATAACGCCAACAAATGAAAATAGTAAGCTTACATAAGCGAGTAAGCCTATTTTAAGCAGCTTTTGCATAATGGCCCACATAGTTTTTCTCATAAGCATGGATTCCTCTTAACATAATAGAGCTTCGTCATAAAAGCTATAGTTGTCTATCTCTCGGTTCCTGCCGTGGAGGGACGATGTGGAAGTCTTGATAGGGTAACGTATCATCAAGCACTATTATCATTTAAGTGTAGTTCTCATGATGAAAGCTGTCAAGTAAGCAGAAATATGTACTAGTATCCATCTTTGATGGCCGGGCTCTAGACAAGCCAGCATTCAATCAATCATCTGCTTCCTCCCTTGATCCTAACAAGCCCCCTTTGGGCTTACCGCATTATCTTTTTTAGCTCTGCATCATATTTAATTGCAGATCAGTGAATTACCACTGGTGCAACTGGTGAGACCGGTGGTGAAGATGGCATGGATGAAGTAGGCGTATCTACCAGTGTAGTTGGAGAAGCGAGAACTAATGGCATTTGCCCATTGCCATTCGATTCTATAGCTCTGGGTATTCCGAACGAGAGGTCGAGAGAACCGATTTGTAATGGCCGTAAGTCGCCATTTAGGGGATGACCAGCTGCCTCATTGGAATGCATAGCAAACATTTGTTGCGGAAAAGCTGTCGTAATCGGGCGTAGATTGCTCGGTGTATA
>DASYAN010000425.1:0-26839 GCA_036501345.1 Ktedonobacteraceae bacterium | reverse complement strand
TTGGCGGATGCAATCAGGCGTTCTTTGCCATGGTGCAACTCTTTCCACTCACCGGGCAACTTGACCTCAATACTCTCTCGATCGCGTGGCCAGGGATCGTCCTCAGTCAGGTAGAGAAAGCCAGGGTTGCCCGTACGCGTTGAGCTTTTTTTCGACCCACCATCCTCATTAGCGTAGCGCAATTGGTCCTGCAACTCACGCCCAACCAGAGTCCCCTCATCTTGCCAGCGCACACAATAGTAGTGCTGCCCACACTCCCGGCAGAAGGCCAATGGAAAGAGTACTCGCTCACGACCACCTGGAGCATACTGCTGATATTGGAGGGTGATATGGCGTGCGGGATCATGCTCCAGCGTTGCATAGACGGTATCGCCTTTGCTGATGAATTGATGAAGGCGAAAGGCAAACGGGGCTCGACCTGTCTGTGGATGTTTGACTTGCTCATAGCCAGCGAGCAATCCCTGTTTAATCACCTCGTTACAATGCTCTTCTAACGCACTAGTGATGTCATGTAAGGAGGCAGCTGCACTCTCCTTTTCCCCTGAGATCCGGCATGGCCTGGCGCGAACCAGCCGTCCATCTTGCCTTGTGATGCCAAAGGTGCTCTCAAGCCAGATCGAAAGGGGATCGCGAGTAAATGTAGCAAAACTCTCGGGAGCTGATTGATCAATGTTAGCGACACGCTCGGTCAGCAGATGGCGAAAGGCGGGTGAAGTTTCATCCACTTCCTCGGTGACACGAGTGAGCGTTTCTCCAATAATATGCTCGGGCAAGACCTCACAGCCAAAGATACGCGAGGCCATTGCAGCCACTTCCCGACATTGCTGCTCGTAACGACCACCGCCAGCGAGGGTAGCTGATGTGCCAACACACTGCAAAGTCTCTCCTGGTGGGGTCAGCCGATTGCGCACACGACGCACGAGTAATGACACATCGGCTCCCTGGCGTCCACGGTAGGTATGCAGTTCATCTAAGACGAGGAAGCGCAATTGTGTGGTATGGAGGAACGCTTGCTCACGTAGACGTGTCAGGATCAGTTCAAGCATGACATAATTGGTGAGCAAAATATCGGGGGGATTAGCCAGGATCTCGGCACGATCGTACTTGCCTTCTTGACCTGTATAGCGTGCAAATGTCACTTGACGTACTGAAGCGGGATAGGCCAATTGGAGATATTTCTGCAGTTCACCCAGTTGGCTATTGGCCAGAGCATTCATTGGATACACGACAATGGCTTTAATCCCAGGCGTGTTGGGGTGCCGCAACACGTAATCCACAATCGGGATCATATACGACAGACTCTTGCCCGATCCAGTCCCGGTCGTCAAGACATAACTATGCTCGCCACGTGCAACGCGGATGGCATCTTCTTGATGTTGATACAAATGTAAGAGATCGCCCTGGAGCTTGTTCTCGTCCTTGCCACGACGAAAGATCTGCGCACAGGCCGGATGAAGTACCTCCTGAGCAACCAACTCATCAATGCTACATCCTCGCTGAAACATCGGATTCATCTGGATCAGCGGCTGTGGCCAGAGCATACCATCATGAAATAATTCCTGCTCGACATACTGCTCGATGCGAGGATCACGAATCTGGATAAAGCTCCGAATACACGAATCTGGATAAAGCTCCGAATATAGGAGGAGTAGTCATCAATGAGTTTTTGGCGCAGATCAAAAATATTCATAGCATCCCTTGCACGCCTTTATTAGAGAACAGAACCAAGCCCTCGCATTATAGCCATGCTCATCAGTACTGTCAATAAATGGAAGCTTTGGAGAATGTGCGCCGGATTGTTGCTCCATAAACGCGCTGAAGCGGGCGGAGGACGCTACCGATGTCCTCATTGCCAGACTGCCTACAACTATTTCATCCACCCGTTTAACTCTATTAGCTTAATATAGTTATATTTGAGTATAGACATGCACCAATCTATTCAGTATACTAAGATAAACCCGTCAGTACAACAGAGACGACTCACTGAGCAGAGAAAGGCCACCCATGATCTGAGCTTACAGGACGCTGATTTTGCGCTGAGGTGAACAATAACATGTATTTGTAGGAGGGATGCTACGTGGAAAAGACCTGGGATAATAGCCTGAGTACCTTGATCAATAGCCATCCACAAGCCTTTCTCGACTTGCTACTTCCAGGGGCTGTGTGTCTGCATCACCACCGGACCAAGCTCAGTGGAACTCAACGGCAACCGGATGCGGTGCTGGAAGTGGAACGCTATGACGAAATATTCATCTTCAATCCTGAATTCCAGAGTGCTCAGGATAAAGAGATGGCCGAACGCTTATTATTGTATCATATGTTATTATGGAGTCAGTTCCGCCGTCAAGACAGGACGTTGCCTGTGAGATCTTGTGTGGTCTCTCTGTGGAAGAAGGCTCAGGTGGCTCTATCTCCCCTGCTGTGGATACAGCCTGGAGAGCCTCCCGGACAACAGACCGAAAGGATACGCTTTTCCTATGAGACCATCAAGATGTGGGAGATCCATCATCAGGTTCTTTTGGACTTGAGTCATGTCGTACTGTACCCGCTGCTCCCACTCACCACGGGAGGTGCAACCCGCAAGATCGTTACATGCATGCTTAACCTACTCTCAGGTGAGGACCATCGCGAGTTTGCTTTGATCGGCTATGCATTCGCAACCCGTACGTTTCAACTACTAAAGCAGTCTGACGACCTCGAATGGCTAAAAGAAAGGTTTCGCCATATGGATGATATTCTACGTGAATCACCTCTCTATGAATGGATTTTAGAGGAAGGAGAGGCTAAGGGTGAGGCTAAGGGTGTAGCCAAGGGTGTAGCCCAAATGCGACAAACCATTGTGGATTTTGTCCAGGAATGCTTTCCTGAGCTAGTCCAACTGGCAGAAGAAGTGGTGGCAACGATTGACAATCTGCCACAGCTAGGGCGCCTCAGCATCAAACTCGGCGGGGCCCAGAGTGCTGAGCAGGCTCGCAAGATCCTCTTGGAGCTTGCACAATGAAGTGGGGTTCTCACTTCTTGATCCAGGCCTGCCCTGGCCGCCTGAGACGAGCTTATGATTTTTGACCTTTCATCCGGTAACTCCATACCCAGCCATGCTGCCTTCATTTGTCAAAAACCATTAGCTCGTTTATGGGGACTAGTAGGGAGCTGTTTGCAAAAACGCTACACGCACCCGGATGAGATTCTCCCTCCCCGCCCTTGACATAGAATAGTAGTTCCTTTACACTCATGCCGTAACGGAAAAGATCTCTGTGCCGCCATCTCATAATGAGCATCTCTTTTCTTTATTTCCACTCTCAATAGAAATAGGACAGGTATGAGCAATTATTATCTTCTTTTTCTTTCACCAGAGGTTGTCCGCGAGTACATCTCCTCTGGCCAGACTCGCATCACCCTCCATCATCCTGCAACCCATTTGCAAGTCGATGATCGAATTATTCCAGTACACACATCTGGAGAGAAGGAAACTATTTTACCCGTCGCCTATCAGATTACCTCTGTCAATCGGAATGTTGGTACTGTCACTCTACAGCTAGAAGATATCTATAACCGAGCAATTCGTTTGGCTGAAGTTACTCATCCGCAAATCCTTCAGCATGCTCTGAAAAAAGTTCATAGCAATGTTGTCAACGAAGCTGCCCTACTGGCACCCAACCTTGTTGATCCCTTCATGGAAACTCTCGGGGGAAAGCGTATGGAAGAAAAAACGTTACTAGACTCTATCAAGCGCTACATCACAGCTCGAGGCTATTATTTCGATGACGAAACCCTTGTGAACTACCATATTTGTCTCAAAACTCGGCCCTTTGTGATCCTGGCTGGCCTCTCCGGCACAGGCAAATCGAAACTTTCGCAGCTCTATGCTGAGGCATTAGGACACACGTCTCGCTATCTGCGTCTACCTGTGCGTCCAAACTGGAATGATGATCGCTATTTGCTGGGGCATCTGAATGTGATTACTGGAGAGTATGTCACAGAACCAGCGGTCGAGTTCATCCTGGAGGCCAATCAAGATCAGGATCAGCTGTATTTCTTCTGCCTCGATGAGATGAATCTGGCTCACGTGGAGTATTATTTCTCGCAGTTTCTTAGTGCCATGGAGGAAGAGCGGCCAGAGGATCGCCAAATCCTCTTGCTAAGCAAAAGAGAACAAAAGCTTCTAGAGCAACAGGAAAATAGCCAGCATCTGCCATCTCGCCTGCTTATCCCAACCAATCTCTTTTTTACAGGTACCATCAATGTCGATGAGACAACGCAACCCATTAGCGACAAGGTTATCGATCGGGCCAATACGCTGGAATTTTTTATGGTAGATCTGGACAAGATCCCTCAACCAACCACGCTTCCTGACCCCATCACCCTTTCGAGCTTTACCTGGAAAAGCTATCAGGTCAAGACACCGGATACCACCTTTCGTGAGCCCATCATCGAGATCAGCAAGATCCTCAATAAAGTCAATCTTGGTCTAGGCTATCGGGTACTGCGCGATATCGAACTGTACGTGGCCAACAGCAAAAATCTGCTCGATCCACTTGTGGCCTTTGATTTGCAAGTCAAACAACGCATTCTCCCTCGTGTGCGCGGCACAGAAGTGGTCAAAACGATGGTGGATGAATTATCGAATTTTCTCAAACAAAATAAGCTTCCTCGTTCTGAGCAACGTTTAGATGAGATGAAGAGCAGGTTGAAACGCGATGGCTACACTAGTTTCTGGCGCTAACGCCTGGCTCACGATCAATCAGAAGCCTCTGAGATTCGAGCCACGTAATGAGAACGAGCAGCTCATCATTACCGAATATAGTCGAAATATGATTCGGATCACGTCCAAAGCCCCTGAGATTACCGCTCTTCTCATCGATGACCAAGAGCTGGAAACCGATCGCTATGGCATGTGGATATGGAATCCCAAGCATTATGCAGGCCTGTATCGTTTTGTTGTCCAGCTTCCTGGCTCTCCACCTCAAACGGCCCTGGTGCGGGTTTTCCCACACAAGTTCTCACAGCCGCTCTATGAAAAGATGAAAAAGGATCTCAGTGAGACGGCCCTTGACCTGCTCTTTCGCCTGGACTCACCAGCCATGGAAAAGGCAGAGTATGTTGCTCGTGTCCAGGAAACCTCTCCTTTACATGATTATCATCAAATACGCGCTATTATCGAAAAGCTTCGTGATATTATGTCGCATCTGCACCGTGAACCCTACAGCACACTTCATGAGCAGAGCACCCAGCAGGATTGGCAAGAGATCTCCCACTTCTCCGATCGTGTGACTCCCCTGCCAGGAGAGAGCATCATCCTGCCTCAGGCTCTGGCTGAACGGCATCGCATTCGCGCTCTCCCCCAACGGTGGACGATGCAGCAGAGCCGCCCGACCTATGATATCTATGAGAATCGCTTGCTCAAGCACTTTCTTCAGCGACAACTAACCGCCAAGCTGGAGATCATTCAGGAGCATGCCAAACGCGAAAAAAAGCAACGCGAGGCCATCTATGCCCGCTATCACAATGACGAGGATGGTGAAACAATTAGCAAGCTGAATCAGGCCATTGCAGCTTGCCAGGAAATGAAGCAGCGCTGCATCCAGTGGAGCAGTGAACCCTTTCTCAAAACGGTTCAATCCGTTGCTCTTTTAGGAAAAGCTACCCAGGTCTTGCTGAAACACCCGACGTATAGCCGTTTCTATCATCTCTACCTGCAGTTTCAAAAACGCCTCAAGACCACACACAATACAGATCGCTATGTGACGGAGCTGGCGATGCGCAAAGTCAGCGAATTGTATGAAATGTGGAGTGTCTTTTTGATCACTAGAATGGCGATTGAAGAACTACTGGCAGCTGACTATCAGATGGTTTCTAATACAACCTTCTATCAAATAGAAAAGAACGCCTTCCAGTTCGATGTGCGCAAAAATGTCGCGAGCATCGTGCTGAAGAAGGAGAATCGCAGAGTCGAGATCAAATACGAACCGATCTATCCCAATCAATCCACGGTGACCTTGCGCTCAGCTCTTGTTGCAACAACCATCGGCAGTTACCCGTTAACACCTGATATGGCTATTGAGGTCTATCAAGATGACCAGCCACAGGATGTGCTCATCTTTGATGCCAAGTACCGCTGGGATCGCGCCTCGAACGGTTCCTACTATCCCAAACAGGAAGATATCGAGAAAATGTACCGCTATCGTGACAATATTCAATATAAGCGCTATCAGCAGGGACAGACTCGGCGTCCATACACGATAGATGAGATTGTTAGGTGTGCCTATATTCTCTACCCTGGGAACAAGATTCATAGCGAGTCCAAGAACGGCAGCATTGGAAGTCTGCCACTTATTCCCAACATGTCTTCCCAACGCCTTGATGAGGTACGGGAGCAGCTCAAAGATCTCTTATACTATGCTTATTTGATTGATTGAAAGCAGTCAAGGACCTTGAACTGCCCATGGTCTATGGCATCGGCAGCTAGTGCAATGGTCTGAAATATCCCTGGGCGGAGTCATCTCTAAAGAGATACGCTTCCCTCTTGATTTTCTAAGGAATATAGAGGGCGTTTCGTAACTCGAATAAACAGAGCGTTTCTGAGTTTAAGAAGTTGTCCCCTTTGTTCCCGAAGTTGTTCCCTAGATGTCCTGGAAAAATCCTCTCAATATACGTTATCCTTAACACCAAGGGCAGAGGAAAAGGGCTCTTTTGAGAATTAAGAAACGCCCTCGGTGTACTAGTAGCCCTGGGTGGGATTGGAGCACTGATTGGCTCACTCATGGTGCCACACCTCACACAGCGCTTTGGAGCCAGACAAATACTACTCTGTGGTGCGCTTGTGCATAGCTTTCTGGCAGTGCTCACACCTCTAGCAAGCGGACCAGTGCCTCTGGTGCTCGGCATACTGGGGATTTCGCAACTGATCGGTGATAGTGGTTTCCAACTCTATTCCATTAGTCAGATACCCCTGGCTAAAGCCCTTATCATTACCCACAAGTTTTTTGAGCCGCATGTAGAGAGGATCGCCAAAGCAGAGATTATAGTTGCCTCTTCAATATAACTTGGCTCGTCATCATGGCTCGTCAAAGTGTCCCAAAAGATGTGGGTAATGATAAGTTCAAAGACGGGGCATCCTGGGCCGTTAACTGTGAAATCAGCTTGCGCCAGTACTGCATTCCAGTTCATCTGCAAGGGCGCATCAACGCGGTAATCAGCTTGCTAGTTGGCGGCATCGCACCGCTTGGCACACTGCTAGCAGGCGTAGTGAGTGAATACATAGGCATACGCCTCACGCTGTTGTGCGGAGCCTGCGGCATGCTCCTTCTTGCTACATGGCTTCCTTTTGTACTTTCAGGACGTCAGCAATAGTCAAAAAATCGGGAAACATGAGGTATGGTGTTCTTGCATTAGCAGATACGTGGTAGTGGATCACCAACCAGCATATCGAGCACGCGTGTCCCACCAATATCGGTGCGTAAGAATACCATGCCAGCTGGCTCTGTCTGGACACTGCCAATGAGCGCGGCGTCCTGGCCTAGTGGGTGGCTACGCAGTGCTCTAAATGCTGCCTCAGCTTCCTCTGCTGCAACAACGGCTAGCAGTTTCCCTTCGTTAGCGATAGTGAGCGGGTCGAGTCCAAGAATTTCACAGGCTCCCCGCACTCCCTCGTGTATGGGAATCGCCCGTTCATCGAGTGCAATGGAAACTTCTGAGCCAAGGGCCATTTCATTTAGCGCTGTGGCTACTCCACCTCGTGTCGGATCTTTCAGGCAATGGATACTTTCTCCGACTGCTCCAAATAAAGTGGCAACCAGAGTATGGAGAGGTATGGTATCGCTCTCAACATCGGTTTCAATATCGAGCGCCTCGCGAGCGAGCATTATAGCGATACCGTGGTCGCCAATGGGACCGCTCAGTAGCACCCTGTCTCCAGACTGTAAGCGGGTCTGTCCTGGTAACCAGTGATTCTGCATGATGCCTACTCCAGCGGTATTAATGAATACCCCATCGGCTTTGCCCCGCTGGACCACCTTGGTATCCCCGGTGACAATCATCACACCAGCTTCTCTGGCAGCATCGGCCATCGATGTGACAATTCTGCGCAAGTCGTCAATAGGGAAACCCTCCTCTAGCAAAAAGCCTGCTGAGAGGTATAAGGGGTGGGAACCTGCCATCGCCAGATCGTTAATCGTGCCATGAACAGCCAGTTTACCGATATCGCCGCCAGGGAAGAAGAGCGGGCTTACCACGTAGGTATCAGTTGTGAAGGCCAGTCGTGATCCCATTCCATCTATGCCGAAAACAGCGGAGTCATCCATCGCGTCAAGCAGCGGATTCGAAAATGCTGGTGCGAAAACTCCTTCGATGAGATTATGTGTCGCTTTTCCACCACTGCCATGACTGAGCGTGATTTTTTCATCACGTAAGTAGAATTTATGGCGACGAGCCTGCCGCGTCCGCTCGATTTTCTGTAAGACATCCTTAATCTGTTCTGTCCTGGATATCTCATCCATCACTGCTACCTCCGTGTATCTTTTCTGCTATGCGTTCGCCCGTTCCACAGGGAGAAGGTTCAAACGGGTTCGCTCGGCTGCCATTGAGAAGCGCCCATAATTGAAGTAGGCGGCACAAGCTCCCTCCGGCGAAACCATACAGGTGCCAATAGGGGTCTCCGGCGTACAGGCATTGCCGAAAACCTTGCATTGCCAAGGCTTGATTACTCCTTTCAATACTTCTCCGCATTGGCATGCCTTTGGATCAGCGACACGCACCCCTGGTACTTGATAGCGCAGTTCGGCATCCCAATCCGCGAACTCAGCACGCAACTTCAGGGCGCTGTGAGTAATAAAACCCAGGCCCCGCCACTCGAAGAAGGGGCGTAATTCCATCGTACGAGCCATCGCCTCCAAGGCTTTGACATTGCCCTCTGGACGTACAACGCGTTTATACTGATTCTCCACCTCCGACCTGCCTTCAGCGATCTGTTTGGCAATCATATAGACCGATTGAATAATATCGAGTGGCTCAAAACCAGCAATCACCACTGGTTTTCGATGTTCGCGTGCGATAAAGGTGTAGGGTCGCATTCCGATGACCATACTCACATGCCCCGGTCCGACAAAGCCATCTAGGCGCAAATCCGGCGAATCGAGAATGGCTTTGATGGCAGGGATGATCGTTACATGGTTGCAAAAGATCGAAAAGTTCTTGATTTTTTCCGCGCGTGCACGCAACAGCGTGACTGCTGTCGAAGGGGCAGTGGTTTCAAAACCGATTGCAAAGAAGATGACCTCGCGGTCAGGATACTGGAGGGCCAGCTTGAATGCGTCCAGTGGTGAGTAAACGAAGCGCACATCGGCCCCCTCTGCTTTGGCATCAAGCAGGCTCCCTTTAGAGCCTGGCACGCGCATCATATCTCCGAAGGTGGTAAAGATCACACCATCCCTGCGAGCTAGAGCTAGAGCATCATCGATACGTCCCATCGGCAGGACGCAGACCGGACAGCCCGGTCCATGGACCAAATCGATAGTAGGAGGTAGTACATCTTCAATACCATGCTTGTAAATGGTATGGGTATGGCCACCACAGACCTCCATTAACTTCAGAGGATGGTCGTCGCTTAGTTTTGCAATCTCTCCCGCGATGCGTTTTGCCAGTTCCGCGTCGCGGTATTCATCAACATATTTCATTCCCACATTCTTACTCCTTTATCAGCAGCGTGTGAATAATGTCCAGAAATGTATGATAAATCGTTGCATGTGCTTCCTGAATGCGCGGAATATGATCACTAGGGGCAGTGATACACACATCGATTGCACTGGAATGTCGCATCTTACCGCCTTCGTATCCCGCCAATCCTATAGTCAGTAGCCCCTGTTTCTTGGCCTGCTCAAAGGCTGCCAGGATATTCGCTGAGGTGCCGCTGGTAGAAAACCCCAGTGCGATGTCGCCAGCATGCCCATACGCAATGACTTGACGAGCAAACACATTGTCGAAACCCACATCATTGCCTACCGCTGTAACGACTGCGATATCGTTTGTGAGCGCAATTGCCGGAAGAGGCTGCCAACCCTCGTAGGGCGGATTGAGCAAATCGGTTACAAGGTCCTGGGCATCGGTCGCGCTTCCCCCATTGCCAAAAGCCAGTAATGTCGCCCTGTTGGCAAACGCCTGGGCCATAGTTCGCCCGGCGGCAATAATCTGCTCTCTGAAACGTTCAAACGTTGCTTGGCGCAACGCTATGATCTCATTACATTTCTCCAGTGTCGAATGACGTACCTGTTCGAGTACATCTTCAAGACTGGCCTTGCCCCCTTCAAAAAGGTAGGGGTAAAAGAGCCTATCATACTCAGATCCTTCGGAATTGCTCATCTTATACCTTGCCCCTCTAGCCAGCGTGTGCTATCGCGACACCACCATGTACCAGCAATTGGTCACCTGGAGAAATTGTTTCTACCAGGGAAATGTCAATCTCTTCTATTGTATCTGTATCTTCAATCATCACCAGGGCATACAGCTCTTCCTGATTAATTTGCAACACATGGGCTAGTTGTACCTCATCGGAGCAGGTGATGCAATATTCTGCTGAATTTAATCCACAGTGTGTATTGTCCAACGGTACTCCTGCTGGACGTTCTTTGCTTAACGAAGAGTTTTGTTCCTCATTGCTCATGCAGCAATCCCTCATGTTCAAAGAATATATGCACCAGCTCCCACAAAACATGGTAGAGAGTTTCCTGCGTTTCCTGTATCGCTAATGGATCATCAGTTGGAACAACAAAGCAGAAATCAGCGACACACTCACTAGTGGTTGCACTCTT
This sequence comes from Ktedonobacteraceae bacterium, assembly GCA_036501345.1. Classification (GTDB taxonomy): domain Bacteria; phylum Chloroflexota; class Ktedonobacteria; order Ktedonobacterales; family Ktedonobacteraceae; genus DASYAN01. The sequence continues at coordinate 16,037 of DASYAN010000425.1, read as the reverse complement.
GCTCAATCTTGCTGGGTTGCCGCCCAGCAAAGCTAGCGTAAGCAGTCCCTTGCTCCTGGCGAACTCTAAGGCTGCCAGGATATGCGGGCAATTCTCGTCTGGCGCAAAGCCCATCGCGATATCCTGGGGGCGAGCGAGTACGCTTAACTCGCGCACAAACGATGCTTCAGCCTGTTTACCAGACATCAGACCGCTCAACGTAGCGCTATCGTTCGTCAGAGCCAGAGCTGGCAGGGCACGCTTCCCCACAATTACCGGATGAATAAACTCGACCGCGACATGTTGAGCATCAGTTGCACTAGCTCCGGTCCCGAAGGCTAGCAAGCGCCCTCCCCGGTGGAAACGACGTGCCATCGCCCAGCAAGCTTGGGCAATCTGTTCCGCCTCCGCTGCGAAGAATGTCTCCGGTATCGATGTACTCTTCCCCAACCGCGTTGATACTACTGTGTGTAAATCAATCTGTTCTATCTTTCCTTCTATCATAGCCCTGCTACTCAATCTGGCTCGTACGGAGCATTTTCAGTTCATCGGTATACACATCGCCCATAGTTTGTAGAGCTCGCATGGTTTCTCGCGCCTCGTTCTCATCGATCTTGCTCATGGCAAAACCAACGTGAATGAGGACCCAATCACCAGACGCGATGCCTTCGGGACGTACCAGAGCCACGTTCACATTGCGCTTGACACCCGAAACGTTCACCTTCGCAATCGAATTGGTGTCGTCCACGATGTCGATAATCTGACCAGGAATACCAAGACACATATTAGTCCTCCTATGCTCATCATTACGTATTTTGGGTCACTATCTTAACACAGCCCTTTCCCGAGCAATTTATAATTTTTGCAATTGTGCTGCTGCTACTGCAATTTGCCCAAAACTTATGCCGCCATCATTCGGTGGCACACACCGATTGATGTATACGCGGAATGCCATTTCCCTCAGGCGTGCCATGAGTTGTTCGAGGAGCAGGCGGTTCTGGAAAACGCCACCGCTGAGAGCGACAACTTGCAGCCCGCTTTGCTCCCGTATTGTCAGACAGGCTGTCGCAAACAGTTCCGCGATCGAACGATGGAAATTCCAGGCAATCTGTGGCAATGCCATCCCCTGTTGCAGGTCCTCTACGATGGCCCGGATCAGTGGCGCAACATCCATCTGCCCATTGATCTCAAAGGGGTAACACCGCTGGATACGTGTTGTTTGCATGGTACTGGCCAGCGCCTCCAACTCGATTGCAGCCTGTCCCTCGTAGAGTACATTGTTGCGCAAACCAATCAGGGCTGCAACAGCGTCAAACAGGCGTCCCAGGCTGGAGGTCAGCGAGCTATTGATGCCATGTGTGATCATTTGCGCCAGAATGTTCCATCTGGAGTGGTCGAGTTGCCGCACAAAGGGAATATCTAAATCTCGATGCCAAGCGTCACCAAATGCCTGCGTCAGATAGACAGCGGCCATACGCCAGGGCTGGCGGATAGCCTGTTCGCCACCTGGTAGCGGGACAGGATGGAGATAGGTGCGGCGTTCAAAATCGACAAGATCGGCAATCAGTACTTCACCGCCCCAGATCGTGCCGTCGATTCCATAGCCAGTGCCATCAGCGGCGATCCCGATGACTGGCTCTGTCAGTCCGTGCTCGGCAAGCACGCTGGCGATGTGTGCATGATGGTGCTGGACACCGATTTTTTGTGGAATGTCTGAGGCAAGAGCGTATTTCGTTGCCAGATATTCGGGATGCAGGTCGTAGGCGACCACCTCGGGAGCAATCGCGAAGATGCGCTGGAAGTGCTCGATCCCTTCATGAAATGATGTCAGTGTCTCCAAATTCTCCAGATCGCCAATGTGATGGCTGATAAATGCTTGCCTTCCTTTGCCAAGGCAGAAAGTATTTTTAAGATGAGCACCGCAAGCTAGAATCGGTACATTGAGATCATGCATTAGAAAGATAGGCTCAGGAGCATAGCCACGCGAACGGCGGAAGAATTGCTCACCGCCAGCTACGATCCGCATGACGGTATCATCACAGCGTATATGAATATTGCGGTTATGGGTAAGCATTCCTTCGGCAATGGCTGAGAGCCGCTCTCCGGCATCATCGTCCCGGTAGGCGATGGGCTCTTCGCTCAGGTTCCCGCTCGTCATGACTAGTATTGCTGGATGTCTTGGAGCAAGCACTTGCGCGAAGTGGTGGAGTAGCAGGTGATGCAGCGGCGTGTAGGGTAACATAAAGCCCAATGTCGTGTAGTCTGGAGCTACTTCTGGTGCTACGCTATGATTGGGTTGTCTGGTAAGCAGAACAATAGGTCTCCGATGCGATTGGAGCAGCGCAGCTTCAGCATCGTTCACATAGCAGAAGCTCCTGATAGTCTCCAGGTCGGCGGTCATCAAGGCAAAGGGCTTGGCTTCGCGCCGCTTTCTCTGCCGTAGTCGTTGTACCGCCTCTGTGTTCAGGGCATCGCATGCTAGGTGATAGCCACCCAATCCCTTGATCGCGAGAATTGCGCCATCGGCAAGTGCCTGTGCGGCCTGCGCAATTGGTTCCACTGTTCCTGGTCTATGTCCATTCCATCTTATTCGCTCATCCCCATCTAGCGCGAGCAGTTGTATACGAGGGCCACAGACTGGGCAGGCATTTGGCTGAGCATGAAAACGGCGATCGAGCGGGTCGCTATATTCAGCTTGGCAAGCTGCACACATGGAGAAGATGCTCATGGTCGTTTTTTCACGATCATAAGGAACATCCTGGACAATGGAAAAGCGGGGACCACAGTTAGTACAGTTGATAAATGGGTAGTGATAGCGTCGATCATCTGGATCGAAACATTCGTGTAAGCAATCGTGACAAGTAGCAGTATCAGGAGAGATCAATGCATGGCGTTCAGCATTGGTCTGACTGTGAGCGATGACGAACGTGCTTTCATGACATGGGGAGATGCATTCAGTTGTGATGGTATCGATGTGCGCTAGTGGTGGAAGTTCCTCACGTAATGCACGCTGAAAGTCATCAAGAGCCTGGGCAGGTCCTTCGATCTCGATGGTGACACCAGTGCTATCATTGAGCACAAAGCCAACCAGACTTCGACGGTGCGCCTGCCCATAGACGAAAGGCCGGAAGCCCACACCCTGAACAATGCCCTGGACTGTGATCCGTCGTCGTTGAATTGTCGAGTTCGATGCAGATACCATACACATTCCACCTTCCCGTTAACTTAGATACCTGTCCCCTCACTGATCACGCTGTACCGCGTGCGAAGGTGACAAGCCATTCACACCATGTATCGAGACCGCTACCTGTGCGGCAGCTCATTTCAAAGATGCGCAGGTGTGGATTAACGGCTAAGGCTTGCTGTTTGACTTTAGCCACATCATAATCTACATATGGCTGTAAATCGATCTTATTGATAATCATCACCTGCGAGCTGGCAAACATCTGTGGATACTTCGCTGGTTTGTCATCCCCTTCGGTCGTGCACACCATAACCACACGTATATCTTCCCCTAGGTTCCAGTGCGCGGGACATACTAGGTTCCCAATATTTTCGATAAACAGTAAACCGCCAGGTGCCAGAACGAGATGGTCAAGTGCATCTCGAATCATATGCGCTTCTAGGTGGCAGGCTCCACGCGTGTTAATCTGAACAGTCTCTCCCCCCACGGCCAGAATGCGTTCAGCATCGACACTCGTCTCAATATCGCCATCTATAACACCAATATCCAGTTGACCGTGAAGCCGTTCAATCGTTCGTTCGAGCAGTGTTGTTTTACCAGCCCCCGGCGAACTCATGATATTAATGGTGTGGATATTACGTGTCGCCAGCGATTGTCGAATATCGACCGCAATGGAATCATTAGCAGCTAGAATCTTTTGCGCGATAACTACTTTAGCCATGGATATTCTTTCCTCCTGTCGATTGCTGCTCATGTGCTACCGTTTCGGGATCATCTAGTGGAGAAGAGCTTGGTTCCGTTTCGATCTCCATCTCCAGAATCTGGAGTTCGTCACCAGAAATAATCTCCGTATCCCATATCTGACATGCCGGGCATTGTGTGACAAAACTAGCGACTGCGAACACACCGTTACAGTGGCGACAATGTGCCCGGTGCGGCACTTCATCAATTAATAACCGGGCACCATCCAGCATTGGATCGAAGCTTGCCAGCATCTCAAAACTGAATGTGAGCGAGTCAATAAAGATGCCGCAGGCCTCGCCAATTAGCAGGCGCACACTCTTGATCCGCGTTGCATTGCACATGGCGGCTTTCTCTCCAACCGCGTCAATGATACTCTGCGCGATAGCAAGTTCATGCATCACATTGAGCGAATGCGCATATAACGCAGAAAGTCTGGAAACGATTGGATGATTAAGTAGCCAGCAAACAGAGCTATTGTCGCAAAAATTAGCTTTAATGCCATTTTATTTTTCCTTTCTCTGCAACTACTCAGGTATCAATTGACATCATCAGCGCGATTTATCGCCATCGGTAGGGGCCCAATTCATTGCGCCCGCCGTTCTCCACCCTACGCGATTAGCCCGCTGGGACGGTAACGAGTGAATCGATCATCTTAATTGCTTCATCGATGGCGGCTTGCACAGGCTCGCTCAATCCCTCCCGACAATCCCTCTCTTCTTCCGGTGAAACTGGTTCGCAGCCGACAAGCAGGGTACGAACTGGTTGTGCCCCGAGCATTTTTGCGAAGGCAAAGACCTTCACCGGGTCCATACTGTGAGCATCCGGCATGAGTTGACTCGTTTGCTCTGGATTATCGGCTGCTAGATTTATTTCCAGCAGGTAGAGTGTTCCCGGCAAGCCACCACGCGAAACGGTATCGACTAACACCAGGATATCGTAATGCTCAAGCATGGTATACGCTAGGTCCATTCCCCGAATACCAAAATCGACGACGTGTATGCCTTCAGGGTAGTGCCGTGTATTCAGACGTCGTGCGACTTCAACGCCGAAGCCATCATCGCCCAGGAAAATGTTGCCGATACATGCGATCAAAATGCGTTGCGGTCCCGCTGTGTTCACGCTTCTTGCTCCCTTCCCTCTATGTCTTTCACTGGATCGCTCAAAGGCACCACCTCGTCAGGAAAGAAAAAGAAGCGATGACCTGGCAAAACGCGCTCATCCCACTGCACGTGTCCAGGATCATCATTCACTGTGACCACTAAGTAGACGCGATTCTCAAAGTCCTGTTCGATCTTCACGATGCGGGCCACTTTTCCCTCAAGTAACATATCGAAGGCGTCGGCGCGGGCCGTTGGATGCAGGCGTACCAGATCACCTACCCTCACGGCTTTCCCCGCGATACATACCGATGATGGGGGCGGATAATCATCGCCCGGGTGGTCCCTGTCGGTCAGATTCATGCTTCTTCCCCTTCCTCGATTGGCTTCAAGCTGCGGATGGTTCCATGTAACCGCATAAATTGTTCGGGTGAAAGGACCTCCGTTCGCTCAATGATCTCCCGCACGCGTTCATCTCCCTGCCGCATCTGTGCTTTTTCTTCGTCGGTGAGTGTCAAGATACGCAACGTGAGCATCTCGTCGATCTCTGTTCCGTCGAAGAGCGGGCCCGGGCTTTCTGGCGCAATCTGCGGATAATCGTACAGGATGACAGGGGACGATAATAAGGCATCGCATTCCCCTTCGTTGCCTACCAAGACTGGCCATGTCTGTATGTTCCTGCAGCCTTGTGCCATTGCCTGTAATGCCTCTGGAGGATCTAGCAGCGAGATGAATGCCCCCTCACGAACCTGCAAGATGGTGTGTGTAGAGATAAATGATTGCCGTAGTGCCTGCTGACCTGATAGAGAAGCGGTATCGGGCGTGGTATTCTCAATCTGAATAGAGAGCTTGAACAGATCTTTCTCTAGTGCTTCGATCATCACACGAACCGTTCCGTGAATTGATTGTTGCTCTCTAACCTGACCATCTGGCTCGTTTTTCAGAGATGTGCTGGGAAAGTCGATCTCGCGCTGTTGCGGATGCCTGAGCAGGTCGTGCAAGGAAAGATCCAGGGCGGTTATTTCACGCTCAATTCCCTCTTCCCACGGCTCGCGAAATGTATCCCATAGGTGAGCGGAAGGTTCATCTGTCGAATCCGGAACTGGTGAGGCGGATGCTTGCCGCACAAGCAAATGCAGGAAACGTACAGAGACATCGAGCCGGGTGATCTCCTGTCCCCGTAGCAGACATTCGGTGCGCATAGTCCAGGGCTCTCGTCCTCCATTTGCCTCACTATACGCTCGTGGGTATACCACTCCAACCGTCCAACGCTGACGATTTTTGATCGCCGAGGTCCGATATGGGTAGAGGAGATAGCCCTCGTAGAGAACCGCATTTGCGATCTCCTTGATTTGCTCGATGTTCATGGCTGCACCGCCTCGTTATGGGTTTGCAATAGTCTGGTAAGAACATCATCCCAGGTAGGGAGTCCTTGCCTAGCTTTATAGGCGTAGAGCTGGTCGAAAACGTCTTTATGCAAACGAAGCCAAGCACTGTTGGGATAGTATTGCGCGATCATGGTTTGCCAAACCTCCACTGGCAAACGGAAGGTTGCCTCCTTCGACCAGGAAATTTGCGCAACCTGAAGCCGACCAGCTTCATTTTCGCCAGCCTTGCCTTCATAGAAGATTGTTCCACTGAACAGGAAAAGCAGTGGAATTTCGCCACCGCCCAGGGCATTGAAGTATTTCGTGCTTACAACTTCAAAATCGTAGGTACAGGGAACAGGCAGATCGACAGTAATATGGCCTGAGAACTGCGGCACTACCGCACTGGCGTGTGTCCAGAGGAATGGATGCAGCGTCTGTCCCCAACGCTCTGGCTCTCCAAAGATCTCCAGCAGTTTTGCCTGCGCCTCGCGGCTGTATCGCCGATGAGTGACATTGAGCTGTATCTGACAGCGCAGGATAACAGTGTGGACATTCTCCTTTTCGATGGCGTTATCGATGCACAGTTTGAAGATGAGGGTTGGAGTCGCGGCAAAGGCCGGAACCTCGACACTAGCAATCTCAAAGTTCAGGTCCGGCATTGGCTTCTCCTCTCGCTGGCTGGGATTTTCTCCGAATATCAGCAAAAAACGCATCAATAGCTTGCCAGACAGCCTCTCCTCCGCTTAGGCCCTTCCAGCAGCTACGGATCAAGCCGACAAGCTGGTAACAGGTATCGATCGGGACGATATAATACTCACGCCGATCTCGTATCCTGTTAATGAGCAGTGCCTCCACGTCGGGTTTCAGTTCATTCAGGATTGGATTGTCAGCGATAAGTGTACTCCAGTTCTCCAGACTGAGCAGCGATTGCATGGCTCCGCCAGGGCTTGGATAGAAAGCGATAATGCGCTTGGCGGCTGTGCTCCAAAAGATATAGACCATATTCACTGGGATCATCAGCTCGTCCCACAGTTCATCCGTCATCCTGAAATCTGGTAATACCAGATGGTGCTGCGGCACAAGTTGGTATCGATCATGCCCTGCACCTCCATCGGCAAAAAGGATCGCGCATGCATTACAAGTACACAACAACGTCTGTCTGGAAAGATCAACCAGATGATGATGCTTGGTTGCCAGTGGCTCTGCGCACAATTCGCAATGTTCTGCTGCCGGACGCGCGGATGGTTGTTTCTGCGTGAAGCGGCGTAATGCTTGGAGGCCATCGTAAGCAGAATTCTGCGTTGTCATGGTTATACCTATCCTCAACCGATCGAACGTGCGCTCTCCTTGCTGCGTCTGGTTGGTATGAATGTAACAGGAACGCTCCGTCGTGGAGGCGGATCGACTACACCCTCAACTTGCAATCCATCCAGATCGGGAGCCGCACTGTAGATAGCTTCTTCAATTGTCTGCCTGAGCGTAACCGTTGAGGAAGGACAACTGTGGCAACTACCCTGGAGGCGCAGGTAAGCGATCCCCTCTTCAACTTTGAGCAGTTCGACGCTGCCTCCATGCGACTTGAGATAGGGCCGTACCGCTATCAGGGCATGCTCGATCCGCGTCTCTATATCGACTGGATGCAAGCCGTGCAATAGGAGCAAAGGGCTCAATAGCTCGTCACTGGCAAACGTTTCAATCAGTGTATGCCCTGATGTTGCGCTTTGCTCAGTCAGTTCAAGTATGCGTGTCAGCCCTTGACCATACATGTCCAGCAGTGCCTGAACCAGTTCCTCAATTGTCGCACTCGCCTGCTGGTCGGCGAGTGCCGCAACCTTTTGCAGTAACAGCTCGATATGCTCTGCCCGTTGGCGATGCTCCTGTTTTTCCTGCAGCATAGGCACCTTCTCTTTTCGGCTATAGCAAAACTGCTCTCGCAATGACATGGCGGCTACTTTGGCAGTTCCGCTATGTCCGGTATGCTGTGAGCTTTATGACGGTGGCAGGTAGGGGCTCCGAGGGTCGATCGGACCCTTGGTAACGATCCCGCTGACATCCCTGGGCGTTGATTTACCACTCTGACGACCTGCACCTGTTTTCTCAGTATGGTATCGTCTGGCCTCTTTTCCTGCTGCGTCGAGCATTTCTTCCCCTTTACGGGTACCCGGCTGATGGACGGGCTCGGGGCGCCTGGATGACCTAATTTTTGTCTTGTCCGCCATCGTGTACCTTCCTCTCATCTTGTTTCAGTAGCAGGAGGAGGCGATCAACAACGTTGCCATCCTCCTGTTTTGCTCTCGACTACAAGCGGCACTATCAGGGTCTGCCAAATGTTGGTGAATGCACAACCTTCAACTCTTTTCCCTCTCCCAGGTACATATGGACGCCACAGGGCAGACAGGGATCAAAACTGCGCACGGTCCGCAAAATGTCGATTCCTTTGAAGTTGTCGGGACCATTCTCTTCAAAAATCGATGTGCCCTGCACTGCATCTTCATAGGGACCAGGAGTCCCATAGATGTCCCGCACGCTGGCATTCCAGGGAGTTGGTGGATATGGGTGATAATTGGCAATCTTGCCATTTTCGATAACCATATGGTGCGAGAGCACTCCTCGTACCGCTTCATGGAAGCCACAGCCGATCGCCTCTTTGGGCACGGTGAATTCGTTCCAAGTCTTGGTATGACCAGCGCGTATCTCCTCCAATGCCTTATCAATGAAATGCAGCGCTGCTGCTGCTGCGTAAGCCTGGAAGTAGGTTCGGGCGCGATTGCGTTCGATGGTATTACTCCATTGTGGAATCTTCCACTCGAACTCTACCTCTGGCTTCGTGGCAGTCTTAGGCAAGCGAATCTTGACACTCTGCCCGGTGGCTTTGGTATAGCCCCCCAGGTCTACTAGGCCAGCCAGAGCCGTCACCCACAGACGTGCAAGAGGTCCACCACCGGTATCCAAGGCTAGATAGTCACGCCCATCGTACCAGCGTGGGGACATTACCCAGCTATAGTTTCCCTGAAAGTCGCGCTTCTGGGGCTTGGGAATAGTGGTCTGATTCCAGGGATGGTGCTTGTCAATCGGATTGCCAAGCGGGTCGCGATCGACAAAGGTGCGCTCATTCTCCCAGTCCTCATAATAGGAACTGCCCAGCAGAATGCGAAGACCCAGGTTAATGTCGATAAGACTTGTCGTCACCAACTTTCCGTCCACTACGATGCCGGGTGTGACAAACATCGCACGTCCCCAATCGTCCATGGTGCGATAATCATAATCGCATACATTCGGGTCCTGGAATGAGCCCCAGCAGCCGAGTAGGACACGCCGTTGCCCAACCTTCTCGTAGCCTGGTAGGGCCTGGTAGAAGAAGTTAAACAGATCGTCGTGCAGAGGAACCATCTTCTTCATCCATTCGACGTATTTCATCAGGCGCACCAGGTAATCGGTGAAAACCTGAATCGTTCCTGCCGTTCCTACGCCGCCGGGATAGAGGGTAGAAGGATGAACGTGGCGTCCCTCCATCAAACAGAATTTTTCGCGGGTCAATCGGCTCATCTGCAGCCCTTCGAGGTAAAGGGCACCGGCGAACGGATTACAGGCCCGCATGATGTCCGCGATCGTGCGGTAACCGTGAACGTCGGCGTTGGGTGCCTCCGTTTTTTCGGCCATCTCAAGTACACCAGGATTCGTCTCGCGTACCATCTGCTCACAATAATCAACTGCAACTAGATTCTCCTGGAATATGTTGTGGTCGAACATGTATTCAGCCGCTTCTCCCAGGTTGAGTATCCATTCACCCAATGCTGGCGGCCTGACGCCATAGGCCATATTCTGTGTGTAGACAGAACAGGTAGCATGATTGTCGCCACAGATACCACAAATACGACTGGTGATAAAATGCGAATCACGGGGATCTTTCCCTTGCATGAAGATGCTGTAGCCTCGGAAGATGGACGAGGTGCTATGACACTCCACCACCTTGCGTTGTTGGAAGTCTAATTTGGTATAGATGCCCAGACTTCCTACAATGCGAGTTATCGGGTCCCATGCCATCTCGACGAGTTGTGGTGATGGAGTCGGAGGCTCTTCACGTCTTGCCTTAATTGCCATAATACGCTCCGCCTTTCAAGGGATGCTGCTGGAATACTCCTGTTGCGGTGTTGACCATGTTGGCTGATACCCTGTTGTGAGTTCTCTCCCTTTATGCCGCCAAGATGGTTCCTTGTTGTCGGTTCTATTGGTCAGTTTACGCAAACTACGAATGAGTGTGCCATAGCTGCTCACGAAATTTGTGGAAAGCTTGGCTCCCGGTGGTTCATCCATAAATGGCATGAATTTATCGGGGAAGCCGGGCATAGTGCAGGCGATGCAAATACCTCCCACATTGGGACAGCCACCGATCCCAGCCATCCAACCCCGCTTCGGGACGTTGCATTGCACGACGGGTCCCCAACAGCCCAGCTTCACTAGGCACTTGGGTGAACCATACTCATGTGCAAAATCGCCCTCCTCGTAGTAGCCAGCACGATCGCACCCCTCATGAATGGTTTTACCGAAGAGCCAAGTTGGCCGCAAGGCTTCATCAAGTGGGATCATCGGCGCTAATCCCGCCGCCTGATAGAGCAGGTAGAGGAGTGTTTCGGTGAAGTTGTCTGGTTGCACGGGACAACCAGGCACATTGACGATAGGAATACCAACTTGCGATCTCCATTCCCAACCGAGATAATCAGCAAGGCCCATTGCGCCTGTTGGATTGCCTTGCATCGCGTGAATGCCCCCATACGTTGCGCATGTTCCCGCTGCTACCACTGCCCAGGCTTTGGGAGCCAGACGATCGATCCATTCCGTGGTGGGAATTGGCTGGCCAGTCGCTGGATCGGTGCCGAGGGCGGCCCAGTATCCTTCTGTTTTGATGCTCTCGTTGGGGATCGAACCTTCTATAACGAGTACAAAGGGATCGAGTTCGCCTCGTTCCGCTTTATACCACCAATTCATAAAGCTCTCGCCACCGGGTTCGGGGGCAAGTACCGGATTATGGAGGTAGACTTTGGGAAGTCCCGGTATCGCTCCCATGACCACATCCTCAATGCTCGGCTGCATAGCAGCAGTTACTGAGATGGTATCTCCATCACAACTTAATCCAGCTGTTGTCCAGATGATATGAACTTCCTCCACACGCGTTTGAGTGGCCACATGAAACCTCCTTAATCATTATTTTCTCGTCATGCTTCTTTAACTAATAAACCCATCAAATAGGGATGTGGAGACTAGATTCATACCACGCCATGCGTTGGACAAAGGTTACTCTACAAAAACAAAAGTTTTTTACACTGATTAGCATATCCATTCTCCTTATTCAGCAAACCACGCATAGACTATATGGCACTTCTGTCCTGGATTCACCAATAGATCAGCCCCGAATTTTTGAGATGATACAAAATCACGGTATTAAACGATAATAAAAGGGAATTACGAGAAGAAAAAGATTTTATATCTTTTGTGGAAAATTATATAGAAAAATATGAGAATACTATTTCAGACCTTGAAATCAAATTTTTGGAGGAAGAGGTTGCTAAAACATAGGCAAGCTCCAGCGCATCTCCCAGGTCACCGCTGACAGTGGCATGGATGATACGAATTCCCGATTGATAGATAGCTTTGCCCGGATATTGGTTGCCATAGACCTGACGAGCCAGACGCAGGCAATCAAGAGGCACTGGGTGAAACGGCGGTAGCCAGACGGACTGTGCTCGACAGGAGGCAGTAAACCCCGATCCACATAGCGACGCACGGTATTGGGATGGACACCAACAGCTTTGGCCAGATCGGACGTACGCAGATATTTCATGCAGGGCAATCTCCAGGAGGATTACAACACCAGAGCCAGAAAGCGCTCGACATCATAAACAGATGATTCAAAAGAGAGTATTGAACCAGTATGAGCACTCTTGGCTTTGCTTTCTAGATCTCCGGAGTTACGCGCAATTCCACATTCTGCTGAAGGACCTGATCCGAAAACAAGGGAGGCTGCTTCTTTCCGTCGGGAGAAGGACGATCCCAATCGGCAATCAAGGTTCTTAGGGCAGCTAGACGTTCTTCTGCCTTCTGGCACCAATCCTGCGGTTGCGAATAGGGATAGCCAGCGGTGGCTTGATCTCGCATAAGATCTGCGAACTCTGGATTCTCAATGGCCTCCTTCATCTTGATGATATCACATTCCAGTTGGGCCATAAGCACACGAAACCGCACCCATTTATGTTGCTCGAACTCGAACTTGTCGCGGAGTATCTGACCCGCATCCTCTCCTTTCGCCATAATGTCTTCAATCCTTGGATGTGGCATAGTCAAGTTGAGTCCGCCCTCATTTTCAGCAAGCCTGATTTGCACCGTCCGCTCGCGATAACTCGGCAGATTTGCTTGCATGGTGTCGTGGTAGTTGCGAGCTGTGTTGAAGATGGCATTGCCAAACGCTATCATATCCTCAAGCCAGCTTTGTTTGGGTTGGTTCGAAGCATGCTCCTGCTGTGCACGACCCCGTTCACTATTTGAGGGACGATCGTCATTGCGTATGGGGTCCCATTCAACATCTCTGGGATCATCGGCTTTGGGCAGATAGACAGCCTTCTCTGGTATCTCAACAGTAGGAACAGGCCCAGGACGTTGGCTAGCTCGTGCTTGTAAGACGCTGGTCGCATGTGAGAGAGAATCAAGATTCATGGCGAACGTTGGTCTTTTACTTGGCAGCCAGATATCAAAAAAGTGAATGGGGAAGTTACTACAAATTCCACCGTCGCTGAACCAGTTCCGCTGCAGGTCTTGCGGTTGAAGCCTCTGGAATGAATGATGATGATCATGAGGTGTGTGATGATACGCTTCATAATCTTTCGTACTGATTGTGTAAAGTGGAACAGCGCTGAGTAAGACAGGGAAAGACAGACTTAGACGTGCACCAACGACGACAGGTAAATGGTCCTCGCAAGGAAGATAATGGAACTTATCTGGAAGCAGCTCACTTGGCAGAAGAGGCTTCTGAGAGGAAACTTTGCGATAATCAATCAGGTGCTTGACGACATACTCTGGGAATAAGCGATGCATATCATCTTCATGGAAGAGAAAATTGTCTAGACCACCAGGAAGAACATAGGGTTGACCATGACTGAGATTGGACGTGACCATTTTGAGGTCGATATGGCGCCCTTTCAATTGTCCAAAGGTGAGAGGAACCTGTTTGGGTGGCAAGCCCGCCATTTCGTCGAGCATGTCACTGAGCCAATCTGTCAGGTTTGGAGATGCCGTTTGGGTTGGACTATGACCAAGACACATGCCATAAAAATGCTTGGGTAAGGTGGCGAGTGCTGCTACTATAGCAGCCACATGCAAACCAAGCCAAGCACCCAACACACCAAACAGCAGAACAACAAGAGCAAGCACACCTCTTTGGGCTGCGTTTACAGGAACAATGAGGTTCACCATTGCAAAAATGGCAAGTGGAAGCAGTTCTGCCAGTACAATTCCCACGAGTGCCCCAATAATTCCACTCAGAGAAAGCGCAGGAGAGCTTGTTGCCCAGTAGCGGAGAACTTTGAGCACAGACTGAATGATGCTCGCTTTCTTTCTAGGCTTCTCGGAGGAATTGTGACCATCTGGTGAGGCCTGTGGAGTAGCATCGCTCTTTTCTTGCGGAGTTTCTTTTAGGACTGCAATGAGGAGGTCGAGTAGCGGCTTGGTCTCTGATGAAGCTTGGAACAACTGACGAAGGTGATCCTCCTCACGGAGCCAATTCATATACTTCTCAAGAAGATCGAAACCCCCATGATCACGATGAAACTCTGCTGCCGCTATCCCAGCAGCTGCAATCGCTCCTGCCGAGGTTCCTCCAATGCCTCGAAAGGTATATTTGTCCTTGAGTTTAAGCACAGCAGGAGGATAAACAATGCCACTGGTAATGCCGCCCTTCATGACCAAATCACACTGCTTTAACTCTTGTTCAGGCATACATGGTAGACTCTTCCTTCCAAATAATACACGTAAATGACAGTTATGGTAGTCTTGCCAAAGCTACGGATTGATGGTCACCGAAGCACCTCTAAGGCAAACAGCAATAATCTGACCCTTCTTACACTATCATCGAGTTAGTTACGATAAGAATATCACGAGCACTTTGGTCTAGAAAATGGAAGAATTGACGAAATTGGACATGACTGTATGGAGATTATCACTACCTTATCTATGATGAATGTTCCTTTCTTTGTAAGTAGGAATGTATTTGGTTTTGAAGCATATCAAAGTAGTTGCAGAGTTATGAATTTAACAGCCAACGGCAAAGATCGTGGATCTGGCTACTATACTCAATCCGCTCTATCCAGTGAGTAGGCCATGCCGACAACCCCCGATGGCTACCAGCGAAAGCTCCTGTCAAGCAGGCGATAGAGTCTGAATCGCCTGAAGTTACAGCAGCACGCCTGATAGCTGCGACAGGATTGTCAGGGAACATGAGGAAACACAACAATCCAGTAGCCAAAGCCTCTTCGGCAATCCATCCGGCTCCGGTTGCCAGACAGGGATCACTCTCACGATCCATCGCTTGCAAGGCAGCGTCCAGGCGTTCAAGGACTTGCAGACATTCATCCCAACCCTGGGCAATGAAATCCTGTTGAGATACAGTTCCAAAGCGTTGCCACAGCGAACCGAGCCAATCACTATGATAGATGCTTCGTTGGTTCAATGCATATTCACGAAGTCGCTTTGGTAATCCCGCAGGATCGTCGCCAGCGACAAGGTCGGCAATAGCAAAAGCGGTTAAATCAGCTGCAGCCAGACCCGTTGGATGGCCGTGGGTGAGTGCAGCCTGAAACTGAGCGATAGCGGCCCGAGTTGTTTGTGGAATACCTCCAAGTAAACCGACCGGAGCAACACGCATATTGGCACCACAGCCCTTTGAGTTGATGCCCGTTGCCTGTTGCCAAGGCATGCCGCTGGCAAGCTTTGCGCAGGCACCCATGCAAGTGATGCCTGGAGCTCTGTTATTGTCAGGGCTCTTACTCCAATCCACGAATGCTCGTCTGAGCGGTTCTTCAAGTGTTATTGCTGTATATGGCCTTTTGGCTTCTGTTAAAGCTTTCCCAACAGCCAATGCCATCTGTGTATCATCAGTGACAAGTGCCGGATGACCTTGCAGATCCTGAGGGCCATGGGAATAACGAGACAAAATGGCCTTCACGCTGAGAAATTCGGTATCGGCTGCGAGTGCATCACCGAATGCTGTACCAAATAAACATCCTGATATATTTTCATGCATAAATCCACTCCCAATAGATAAATTCACCTGTACTATTCTTTAAATTAGTAAAGACCGCTGTAATCAGCGTAGCAATAAAAAGTCTCCACAAAGTGTTCGAGGAGACTGTCGTCAAAATACATTTCAATTGGGATCCATCTTCCCTGTTAAGCAATGACACGTTTTTCATTGTGCCATATTCTCTGTCCAAATACTAGAGGGTAAAATACAGGGTCTAGCCATTCTCATATAGGAAGGGTGCTGGTTGCTTGAGAACTGCAACCAGCACCCTTTATCTTCTCAAGAGATGAACATCCCGTTGAGGGGAGAAGAGCTATAATTGGTGGCTACGGCCTCCTGAAAAGGCACGCAAGAGAGCAATTAATACACAAGCT
>DASYAN010000424.1:0-5991 GCA_036501345.1 Ktedonobacteraceae bacterium | reverse complement strand
CTTCCGATCTATAACGGCAGCTGGACCAAGGATAGTATTGCGGATGATTACATGACGGTCTCGTTCACTGGTATCCAGATACAATTGTATGTTGTGACAGGTACATATGGTGGCTTTGGAGCTATCTCTCTCGATGGGGGTAGCGAGACGATGGTTAACTTTTACTCAGCCTCCTTACTAGCAAATCAGTTGATGTGGACAAGTCCAACGATGCCTGAAGGCTCCCATACCTTCAAACTACGTGTCACTGGCACCAAGGGGGATCCCAGCAGCAATGATTCCGAAGTGGGTATTGATCGTGTCGATATCCTGAGCTAAGACAAATAGGTCCAGTTTACTCTATTTGGGAATGTGACAGTAACGAACAAGAATAAGACCTTTGAGATTGAAACAAACACAACCTTCTTTACTTTCTTGCCTTCTTAATCCAAGGCACTCCTCACCAGGAGAAAGTTTTTTTCTGGTGAGGAAGATAACGAAGGAAGGAGGGAGGGAGGGAGGGAGGAAGTCCGCAATGCCTAAATTTTCCCGATCACACTTATTGAATATGGGACAGGCAGGTACATTAATTATTTTCTTGTACATTGCTTATTTATTTCCACGTGCTGCCATAGCAAGCAACCAGGCGACGGCATGGAAGAATGGAAAATTCAATATGGATGTAGCAAATGTGGTGCGCCAATCAAATATTATTCTCAGTACTCCGAACACGACAGGAATAGAATCAATGCCTCTGGGCAACGGCAAACTTGGCATCTCCGAATGGGCGGCCAACGGTTTTACTGCCCAACTGAATCGCGTCGATACCTTTCCTGATCGCAAGTCTCCCGGCCAAGTTGTGATTCCTGGTCTCGCCAAACTGACTGGCAGTTCTGATTACAAAGGGTCTGTCGATCTCTTCGATGCGATGATGCGCGAGTCGGGAGGAGGTATGAGTGCCAGCATCTCTATTTTGCATAACAAAGATGAACTGGTTGTTGATGTGACAGGGGCTAATCCCAATAGTACGCAGACTGCTCAAGTGAAATTGTGGTCAGGACGCTCTCCGACTGCGGCTGCAAGTGGGTCAATTGCCACGCTGGCAGAGACATGGGTTGATACGAGCGGCCATGGGGCGTCAGGACAGACTTTTGGCTCGCTAGCAGCTATCACAGCAGGCGGTCGCAATGTGAAGGCCAGCGTGGTAGACTCGTTGACTGTCCAGGTGAGCTTTAATCCAAACCCTGATGGCTCCTTCAGAATCATTGTTGCGGCTCCTTCCTGGAAAGGTGGAAACGCACAGACTACAGCAGCCTCTCTTATCGGCCTTGATGCAACCACCTCCTCGACAAACCTGCAGAGTGGGCATCTGTCCTGGTGGCATAGTTACTGGCATAGAGTGGGCCTGATTAAAATGACATCCAACGATGGCGATGCCCAGTACATCGAGAACTTGCGCGACCTTGATCTCTATACCGTAGCGGCCGATAGCGGTGGTCAGTTCCCAGGATCGCATGCCGGTGTAGGAGATCTCTTCAGGTGGAGTCAGGATTATGTGCCGTGGTTCCCCGCCGCGTACTGGCAATGGAATCTACGCATGCAGGTAGCAGCTAATCTTGGCGCAGGGAATACGGCCTTCAATGCTCCATACTTCAACCTCTATACCAGTAACTTATCGAATATTGAAGCCTGGACCAAACAACAGATTGGCGGTGATGGCACAGACATCTGTATACCGGAGACCATGCGTTTCAACGGCAATGGATACTATTCACCGCCGGGCGATGTGAGCAATGCCTCGTGCGATGGGAATATCGCTGCCAGTTATAATGCGCGCACATTGAGCACAGGCGCTGAAGTTGCATTGTGGATCTGGCAGCAGTATCTCTACACCGGTAATAGAAACTTCCTGAGTACGAATTATCCCACGATGGCGGCCGCTGCCCGCTTCCTGTTGAACTATGCGAAGAAGGGTTCAGACGGCAAGTTACATACCAGTCCTTCCAATGCGCATGAGACCCAGTGGGATGTGACAGATCCAACAACCGATATCGCTGCAATGCAGGCACTCTTTCCAGCTGTTATCCAGGCCGCAACGCTGTTGCAGCGCGACTCGGCCCTGGTAGTTACGCTGCAAAGTGCTCAATCTGAGTTACTGCCTTTCCCACGCACCGATTTTGCTACTCAGACCAAATTATTATCGCCTAGTGCCGATGCACAGGGACAAGATATGATCGCTCTCTCCTATGAGCCGACGGCAAAGAGGCAGAATGCGGAGAACCTGGGACTGGAACCAGTCTGGCCTTACAATCTAATTGGGGACAATCAGGGGGACTTAACACAACTGGCTCAGCGTACCTTTACTCACCGAAGTTATGTTGTCGTGTCTGACTGGAGCTATGATCCCATCCAGGCTGCGCGCCTGGGTCTTTCCTCTGACTTCCAATCGACTGTGGTCAGCCTTCCCGAGAAGTATCAGGTGTATCCATCTGGTTTGGCCGATCTATCAGGTAGCATCGACAACAATCCATCACCCTATGACGAAACGCTAGGTATAATCGGCACAGCAGTACAGGAAGCCCTGGTTCAGGACTATGACGGCCTGTTGCGCATCGCTCCAGCTTGGCCGTCTAACTGGGATGTGTCAGGCACAGTTTACATTCAAGGGAACAGCAAAGTGGATGTGCAGGTAGAGAGCGGTAAGCTGGTGACCGCAGTAATCGAAGCTGGTTCCAGTGGTAATATCAACGCTCGTAATCCCTGGAGTGGCCAGCAAGTTCAGGTGGTGAATGATCAAGGGACGCAGATCGTCGCTCCTACTAACGCAAATCAACTCACTATACCGGTTACATCAGGTCATGCATACTTGATTGAGCCAGTCTCCAACCTCACGACCTCGTTATCCTTCGCTCAGGTCACGGACCAACCAGCGAGCGTGGCAAAGAGTCTTGGCTCAAGAAAGATCGGTCTGTAAAGTGGTCAGTTCCCTGTGGTCAGGGGGCAAGGTTCGGAAATGAGCTGAAAGCAATGTGACAATTTGAACGAACCAAAAATCGTGTAGAGCCTTGTCAAAGGCCATCTCATGAACCGATTACGGGTCTATAATTGTCACATTCTTTCGAACCTTGCCTTAACAATTGTCACCCATACTGAGGAGACCAGGGGACTGCATGGGAAAGACTGTTCAAAGCATCGATAGCAAAGGGACTTGAGGTTTCTCTGAATCAATGTGTTACAATTACACAGTGAAGACCGTGTTCCATTATAGAATGCGTTTGATTTAGGAAACTGAAAGGGCCACATTGATGAATGACGCAATGGACAGAGGAGAGCCAGCCGTTGCGACACACCAGAATAAGACGCGTAAGCAGAAACGACGCGCCACAAGCTCCTGTTCAGTATGTACGAGGCGTATTTGGTTTGATCCCATTTATGTCCAGGAGCCTGAAGGTGTGCTCGAGCCCCGGCTCTCATGGGTGCTATGTAAGGAATGCCACGGTTTGCTCATGACAGAATTTCGTCGCTCCCCGGTGCGCTCTCCCTTACGTTTACGCATTGCGATGGGTCTGATTGCCTCTGAGCGTTCGCCTCATGCCTATCCTACCAGAATAAGCGAGCGGGTCAGTGATCACAGATGGATCATCTTTATCGCCCTTGGAACTTTTATTGCAATGCTTCTCCACCTCGCCTTAATTGTGATGATTGCTGGGATCAAATAGGCCATCCTGGCTATGTGTCGGACACTTCGAAATTACTCCCATCAGTACCTGAGTTGTTCAAACCGTGTGTTCTTGACTCTTCCCTTGCTTACTCACGGTTGACTGTTGTTGCTAAAATACGAGTAATCTATATAAAACTGTGTCAAGAAACGGGAAAGAATTGTTGTTTATGGATGCCTCTGCTGGGAAGTACCAATACCAAGCTAATGGCGGTTTGTGGATCGAAGAAAATGCTGTATCGCTAGCACAATCCTCCGCGAATAAAGATAGAATACCCGCTGGTTTTACACACGAATATCGTGTACTGACAGAAGTGTGTGCCAGTATGAGCAGTGGCTTTCTGCTCCTTAATCAGCATGAACGTATTACATATTCAAATCCAAGTGCATTGCGTCTATTGCATGTAAATAAGTGTGATCCTGCCGTTTTGCAGCATTTTGATGTACGTAAGCATCTGCTCTCACTAGCAACTGATCCTCAGAAAGTGAGAGTAGAACTAGATCAGGTCTGGCAACATTCCGATCAGGAGTATTCCGCCGATCTGGCACTGGCTGATGCAGCTGTCTACTGGTTGCGTATGCGCAGTTTCCCCGTGCATGACAACCGGGGTTATCTGCTCGGTCGTGGTGTGCTACTCGATGATATTACCCTTGAGCGGTCAATGGCGGAGTCGCGTTCGGAGACGTTAGCCATGGCCGCTCATGAATTGAAGACACCCCTAGCAATCATCAAAGGTTGTGCGACAACGCTACTAGGTGGCTCGGCTCGCTGGGAGCCCACTATGCAACGCGAGATGTTACAGATGATCGATTCCCAATCTGATCACCTATATGACGTGCTCAATACCCTGCTAGACGTCTGGCGCTTTGATGCTGGTACTCAGCCTCTGCGTTTGGCTCAGATACAACTCTCTGAACTTCTTCTGCAAACTGTCAAGCGCTGGCAGAATCAGGTATCAGATTTCCAATTCATCCTGGATGTGCCACCAGATGTCCCGCCTGTAGTATGTGATGCTCTACGCATCGAGCATGTCCTGAACCATTTATTAAATAATGCAGTGGCCTATACTCCTACTAATAAGATCATCCGTTTGCAATTAGAGGGAAACGAGACTGAGGCCCGTATCAGTGTTACCGATGAGGGCATAGGCATTGCGTCAGAGCATCTGGATCGCATCTTCGATCGTTTCTATCGCATCCAATCAAATGAACAAGAAACATCCCAACTAAACCCACAAAGCCCCCCCGATTTATCGGGCGAGAAGGTGGGGACCATAACTCCCACATCCTCTGCCCCCGTGTCTGTAGGAGCGGGTCTGGGACTAGCCGCCGCTCGTGCGACAATTGAGACTCATAATGGTAAAATCTGGGCTGATTCGCCTGGACCTGATCAGGGCTCTACCTTTTTCTTTACACTCCCCTTTGCACCTCGCACGTCAATCCAGACACAACAATTGCCAGCTTTGACCGATCATGCCACAGCGCCGCAGAGCAATACACGTTCGTTCTCTCTGAAACAGGACCGTCGTATACGCATATTAGTCGCAGAAAATGATGCTCGCCTTGCTCGCTATGTGCGTGCTAACCTGGAAGAACAGCAGTATCGAGTGCAGATAGTGACGCATGGTCTCCAACTCCTGCGGCAGATAGATCTGGAAGAACCCGATATCCTAGTTCTGTCCACACATCTCGCTGATATGAGTGGTGTAGAGTTGCTCCAGCGTGTGCGTGAGTTCTCGCATACGCCTGTGATGGTGCTCTGCGATGACTGCGATGAGGATGAGCGAGTGCAATTCTTTGATCTGGGCTGCGATGATCTGTTAGTCAAGCCGTTTGGTATCAAGGAAATGCTAGCTCGGGTCCGTGCTCTACTGCGTCGTCAGGTGCCACAGACTGAACAGACAACGAAGCAATCGATTTTTGTAACAGGCGATCTGCTGATCGATTATGCCCAGCATCTAGTAACGTTGAATGGTAAGCCTGTACAGTTGAGCCGTACCGAATACAAGTTGCTCAGTGTTCTGGCACAAAATGTGGGCATGGTGATGACGCATGAACTCTTGTTGGAAAGAGTCTGGGGGCCAGAGTATAACCGAGACGTCGATTTCATCTGGGTCTATATCAGCCGCCTGCGCCGCAAAATAGAGGCCGATTCTCGCTCTCCCAAATACATACTGACAGTGCCCGATGTGGGCTACAAACTGGCTAAACATAACAACAGTTGAGCATGTTCAGGTTTCTGTAAGGTGTTTGCCCTAGATAGCAAGTATGTTGTAATCTGTAGCAGGTATTTT
>DASYAN010000423.1:0-5354 GCA_036501345.1 Ktedonobacteraceae bacterium | reverse complement strand
GTCCCTGTCCAGGCTGAGCAGCATAGACCGTTGGGGCTACTCCTTGCCGATCAGACGGAGAATAAACGGTTGGTGTTACTGCCTGCACCTCGGGTATCACATACATAAAACTCGTATCACCAATGCGACTGATTTCTCCATTGGCACGCGTGCGTGGTACCCGCTGCTCCAGTCGCTGCTCATTATACAATCGATAGGGACAACAGGATACGCATTTGGTTATATCAACCAGCCTGCTTCGGTAAACTGGTCCTTCATACACTGTCCTGGTGATCAAACTTATCACTATACTATTAGTGCCAATTCACAAAAACTAAACGTAGCACTAACCAGCACAGCTGCATGTTCATAACACCATCCCATCCTTATTTTTAAGCATTTGACTCATTGATTGCAATAGACGCAGAATATTTCTTACTTGCAAAGATTGCAACAACTGAGCAAAGCGACTAAGAACGAGCGAGCGCATCGCAGTCCAGAGGTATGTGGCATCTGTCAATTCTAGTTTGCGCGGGGTAGGTTGGGGAAGACCCCAGCGTTCTCGTACAAATAGCCTCGTCAAACGCGAGAATGGGGCCGCATGTTCGGGGAATTGTCGAGATAGCATCGAACTATACTCGTAGGGGGTCTGCCACACTTTGGGTCCCAGCCCAATCCAACTCGCGATTTGACAGAAGCGCCAGAAGAGAACCGAGACAACTATACTACTCGTGTAAAAACGACGCCACCAGTAGCGCACAATTAGAGCCAGACAGAACAGGAAGGCAAGCACTAGACCAATGATGGTTATGCCTATCAATACTCCCTGATCCTGATTGTGGCTCTTTGCTGGACTCCCAACTGGAGCCTTGCTGCTCGCTGCCGCATGTACAGTTGCCACGGGAGTTACTTGCGGCTTCTGGGTTGGAGCAGGAGGTGGCACTGGCGAGGATGTAGGGGTAGGAACAGGCGGAGGAGTTGGTTGAGCAGATGCAGAAGGAGCAGCGTTAGGAGCAAAAGTGGGGGTAGGATCAAAACTGACCCAGCCAAGATTTGGCAAATACGCCTGAACCCAGCTATGCGCATCACTCCCATCCACAACCCACATATTGTGCTGCGGATCAAAATGCCCTTGGCTGAAACCACTCACAACGCGAGTTGGAATGCCTAATAGACGTCCCATAATTGCCATGGCAGAGGCATAATAGGTGCAATAGCCTCGCCGAGTCTGCAAAAGCCAATCAACCACGTCTTTATTGGGAGGAATAGGCTGATTTTCTAACGAATAGGTAAACACGCTTGTATCATTAAAATGCTCCTCTAATGCTTTCATAGCTTCGTAAGCATTATTTGCTCCATTAGTCCATTGCTTGGCCGTTTGTGCAACGTTGGGAGAGAGGTCACCCGGCAACTGCAGATAATTCGCCTTCTGTTGGATATAATAAGGATCAGCATTCCATGCACTCTGATTATTACTAGGTAGTGGCATCTGAGACAGCATGTTAGGGTCCATAGGTGGCGTACTAAACGCGACGTTGTATTTTTCTCCAGAGTTCAAGGGAGTTTGCTGTGCCCATGCTCCAATGGTACCATCCGTGTAGATCTGTGTCGGAACACTAAAAGAGAATGGCTGCTCAGGGCCAAAAATATAGTATTTTGTCTCCTGAGGCGCTTGGGTAATTGCCACCGTCACCGATCCCGTCACATCACTGCCATGCAATTTTATAGGTAATGGCTCACCTATGCCATACGTGCGGGAATTACTCAGATTCGAACGCCAACTGTGGCCATCAAATAGATCATAGGTCAAGCCTTCGAGATAATGCGGCTGGCTTCGCGATGCCGGATTACTATTGCTATCATCGCTGTAATTGAGTACTTCACCAGTCGGCAGATGCACACTATCAGCTATTGTCAACTGATCACTAAAAAAGTTCCCAGAAGACTGATCCAACGAAGAAAGTACGTTGTTGAGATCTTGGAAGGAAAAATGCGAGGTGATAACATCATTCCAGGCAACCTCTAAGCTAGACCAGAAGGCCTGCCCGCTCTGAGGTTGTGCAAGCACAGGTAAGGATGAACTAAAAAACAAAGCAAGCACAGTGATAATGGACGCCACCAACATACAGCGTTCCACGATAGAACTTAGCCAGCGCTGGTCGCTACGCAATCCTTCTCGCCGCCACTGAGCAATCTGGGCCATCAGAGACATGCGTGCAATCAGTAAGAGCATTGACCCGAGCAACACAATGATGAGGAAGTCCCATTCTCGCCTTACATAGTTGAGATTGACGAGCATAATAGAGCAGTAGACCAGTGCCACCAGCCAGGGAAGATGAGCCCGATAAACCAACCAGCATCCAAAATAGCCGAGAAAGAAACACAGAAAACTCAGGTAGAAGAAAAAGACGACCTTGCCAGCAACGACACCCATAGTCGCCGCTTGCCCGCTAAATGCTGCACGTAGCGCAGCTAATACTTGTATCCAGGGAATATGAAATGCCACCGCACTAGTAAGCCAGACAGCCAGCCAGTGACCAATCAAACAGGCCGCCAGATGCAAAATTGACTGGGGGAAACGTGGGATTTTGGCGATCACCAACCCTACCAACAAACCGCATATGGGCATATAGAGTAAGAGGGAACCATTATCAACCCAACGGACAGCGATGATGGAGGCAATCACACTATAAAGCGCAACCGCCAGTAGAACCAATACCATCCAGCCTTCAATCGGATTAAGGATGCCAGCAAGTTTTGGTTGCCATACAAGTCGCCCGTCTGGTTGACTATCGCGATAAGAATCGCTATTGGAATAGAGGTTAGCTTTCTGAGTAGTCACATTTCCTCATCGAAATTCTTCAGTGTGGCTAGTATACATTGACATCACTGTTTATGTCTAGCAAATAGGCACATCCAGCAATCATGAGTGCATCCAGCAAGCTTGCTCCCAACCGAGGTGTGCATGACTGTTTAGAAGACGGAGCAAAGGATATAAGGGATGCCAATCAACGACACTGATCGTCGCCGGGTCTAGGAAGATGTGAGATGCGGAAGTAAGCGGAGTTCCCAGGGCAGCACAAAGCAATGCTTTGATTACCCCAACATGTGAAACGAGCACGATCGTTTGCCCGATATGCGCCTGAGCCAGTTGCTCAACTGTTGTCAGTGCACGCTCGTAGATCATAGCAAAACTCTCGCCGTCCGGAGGCGCAACGTTTGGATCTCGCTCCCACGCCAGCAACTGCTGTTCATCCTGTGGACTATGCACAAGCACTTCCGCCCGGCTCATTCCTTCCCAGCTACCGAAACTGCCCTCAATGAGACCACTCAGGATCTGTACCGCTAAGGCATGCTTGGCCGCTATTGACTCAGCGGTACAAAATGCACGCTGCAAAGGACTACTATACACTGCTGTAATGGGTAGCATAGATAAAGCTTCGGCAAGCTGTCCCGCCTGTAGCCGTCCATGCTCGGACAGTAGATGGTCGATTATCCCGATATAGCGAAACTCGCGGTTGGCAAGTGTCTCTCCATGTCGGGCCAAAATAAGACGTGTTCTAGGGATTGTAGAAAGCATAAGCCATAGGTTATCATATAGACTGTCTGATAGCAACGGCCAAAACATCTATCAAAGGAAAGGAATCTTCTTCTATGCTGCATATTTCCTTGAAAACGTTTAATGTCGCAGACATTTTACAGCCTGGCAATCTTATCGCCTGGTTGCTTGTTGGACTGATTGCCGGGGCATTTGCTGGTTTGGTAGTACGAGGGCGCGGCTTCGGCTGCATAGGCGATATCATTGTTGGGCTCATTGGCTCCTTGATTGGTGCTATTATCGACAGTGCCCTGGATTGGGGCCAGTTACACTTCTGCGGCAGCGTGTTTGTCTCATTCCTGGGTGCTGTCATTTTGGTAGCAATACTGGAATTCTTGACTGGCGGCTTTAACAAAAGAAAAAGGTAGAAAAGCCCATTAGAAAGTGGAGTCGCCAAGTCGCCAACGAATTTTATCAGCATTGCGCACGATGCGCTCCATAATATTGCGCTTAAGGCGATAAATTTCTTCTTCTCCCCCGAACTCGCCGGGACAATAGCGGACAATTTCGCGAGGTTTGAGATTACAATGAAAGTGCAAATATGCTACACGTCGCTCTCGCTCGCCGGGAAGAACATTGCTGATCGTCTCCCATAACTCATTCTCATGATAGCGATCTTCAACCTGCGGTTCGTCGGGATGACCATGATCTGGCATACTCTCAAGATTGGGACGCACATATGTACGCAGCGTATCCATAATCGCACAGTGTAAACAAAGCCGTAAGTAGCACAATGCTCCTCCCAGACTGCTAAAGCTCAACTTCTGATCGGCGACTGCCTGCCAGAAACGTCTGAAGGCATCATCAACATAATTCTGTTCAATCTCATGGCGTAGCGCTGCCTCGCGGTGAGAATGGCGTGCAAACCACAAATGCACATTGTCGCTAAAAAGTTGTAATAATACTATCCAGGCCTCATTGCTATGTAGAACAACAGCACGCCGTAAAATTTCTAGACAATAGCTATCATCGCTCGGTTCCTTTTGCCGATATTTGTTAATTTCCCGAGCACTATATTCAGTGAGGTTTGCCAAGCTCATTTGAGCAAGAGGTTTCTCTATAATACTGATACTCATAGCTCTTCCCTCTCCAGCTAAGGCTGAAGGATATCACAGTTTACTTTTTCTACTACCATGATCCATAGACGTAAACCTTTGCTGTGGATCAAAAAGCACTTTTAAATTGACAACTATTCTACGGATCATAGCAAAAACAATCATCTGGAGACCGAGAGACGGACATAAATGGAAATAGATTGTTGCATTCCTTCCCTCGCACACTCTCTCTCAGTATAGACAAACCCTGCCATTTGTGGCCGTGTCATCTGTCCCATTTCTTGCTTCTTTGTGAGAAAACATGTATACTTTTCTATATACATACTAATAATACGCTGTCTACTCGCATGGTACTATGTCTTACGTAACACTGGCAGAGTGAACCGTCACACACCAAGATTGTGAGTATTCAACGGTCAAGAACCTCTGAATAAATTCAGGGGCTTGCGAAACGGCTAGCGCAACGGAAGTTCTTGTCTAGTGGGCTTGGTCGGAGAGGCGACTCACCGCACAAGCAGCAGCGATATGGGCTAAGAAATAGGGAAATCCACAGGCTTATGTGCTAGGGAAAGTACCGAAAGCATGTACGGACGCCACCCTAATCCGTACCACTGCCTGCCACGCCGAAGCAGACGGTCTTGGACCTATGCCTGTATTGCAACCACGAAGGGTCATATCACCCGTGCTTAGACACGGTGTGCTCGTCATCGAGCAAGAGTTTT
>DASYAN010000422.1:0-2335 GCA_036501345.1 Ktedonobacteraceae bacterium | reverse complement strand
TGGCGAGCCTACTGATCGACAAATTTGGCGATGAACGCATTACCGCATTCAAGTTCTCCAGACCGAGTAAAAGCAAATTGACCTATCACTTTCTGAGCATGATCAATGGTGGCAGGCTTAAGATGTACGGGGCCGATCAAGCGCCAGCAGGTATCCATCATGAGGCGTGGAAGCAACTTCGCTTAGCCCGCTATCGAGTCCCAGGAGAGGGGCTCATCGACATGTTTGTACCAGATGGAGAAGGTCACGATGACGTCCTGATGTCGCTGGCTTTATGCTGTATGGAGAAGGTCACGATGACGTCCTGATGTCGCTGGCTTTATGCTGTGAAGGGACCCGCGAGTTTGCCGTGACGGTGCAGGAGTCTCTGATCGTAAGACCACGCCGATTGTACGAAGGTGAACAACGATATTAACTCATAAAGGAAGCTGCACAAAAAAAGTGGTGCCTTTCCCTTCAGATGACTCGACCCAGATCTGCCCCTCATGCTGTTCAACAATTTCTTTGCTGATCGAAAGGCCAAGTCCCCATCCTTGTGTAGAGAAGTATTGAACTTGCGGGGCACGATAAAAGGGTTCAAAAATATGCATAAGATGCTCTTGCGGTATTGCAGGGCCATCATTGTGGATTGTGAGGATAATGTGGGAATATTCTTGGTTGGCGCGAACGCAGACAACGATATTTTCAGGTGAATACTTTACAGCATTGTTCACTAAGTTGATAATCACCTGGGTGAGTCGCAGGCAATCGGCTTGGAGTATGATAGGCTCGCAAGGAAGCTCTAGCTCAATACGGCGACTTAAGAGAGTACGCTGATCCTCAACGACTTCGCAGCAGAGGCTCCCAAGATCACACTGTGTGATCCGCAATGAGCTCTTTCCCGAGCTTAAGCTACTTGCATCGAGAAGGCCATTGATTAACGCATGCAGACGATCTGTTTGTCTATCAATCTTTTCCAGGTTGGTATGCAAGAACTGCCATTCAGCGGCTGTTGACTCCGACCTAGCGAGACGACGCAAGACAAGCTGTGTTTGAGCTCGTATGGTCGTAATCGGTGTTTTTAGCTCGTGTGATACTCGTGAGAGAAAGATATCCTTGAGTTCTTTTTCCCTCTTATATGCCCCTAGCTCAGTAATGAACGCACGCTGTTGAGCTTTCTCACGCTGAGCCACGATCACAATCACAATGAGCTCTCCCAATAACCAGGGACCATACGTTACCATATCATTAAAGAAGTCAGAGGTAAAAGGCCCAGAGGGAGAAATGACAAAGATGCCCACAATGATGAGTCCGAGTGCAATCGCAAACAGTGCTGGACCAACTCCCCAGAGTAAGGCAACGAGAATAGTGACAAGTGAGAGTAACGTATTAGAGATATTCGGTTTTATAGTGAACAATCGTTCGATAGAAGATATAACTAGTACTATGCCCATAAGGAGCATACAGGCAACATAGCCAGCAGGGCGTGAACGCCACCAAGGAAGGTTCATACCCAAGCACTGATTATCCTCTTCTCTAAGCTGTTGAAGTGGCACTTGATGAGGGTGTTCTTGAAAATGCTGGTCTACCTCTCTTGCTTCCATGGAATCCTCTGCCCCTCTGTGGCAAGACTGCCTTGTTACTGGTAAACTTTCCAGCAATCGATAAAAGTAGCCTATCTGTGACACGCTCTATAAATGGGAAGGTTTCACTGCCTGATAGTGGCTCATCCCGGGAGGATGATGTGGTAGAATGAAAGGATCATGACGAACAAAGGAGAAGCTATCATGGTAACAGTTACTATTTGCTGTAGGCACTGTATAAGCAAAGATTTGATACAGAATGGTCATGCATCCAATGGAAAGCAAAAATACTACTGTAAATCCTGTAAGAGGCGAAGTCGTGAGAATCCAGCACCAAATGGGCATACGGAAGAGCGCAGGGAAGAGATTATCAGGTCATACCAAGAGCGAAGCAGCTTACGAGGACTAACAAGAACGTTTGGAGTGGCACGTAACATCGTCTCAGATTGGCTAAAAAAAAGGCAATAAAACGGCCTCCTTTGAGCGAAACGCTCGTTGATCCTGACACAAAGGACCCAGAAGCAACAACGATGGAAATAGATGAATTATGGTCGTTTGTAGACAATAAAGGAAACAAGGTATGGATATGGATTGCTCTCTGTAGAAAAACACGCCAAATTGTTGCTCGGGCTGTAGGAGATAGAAGCGAAGCTACATGCCATATCCTCTGGAACAATGTTCCAGCATCATATCGAAAAGGGCATTGCTACACAGATTTTTGGGCTGCATACCAAGCTGTTATCCCAGAAGATCAATTAAGCCAAGTAGGCAAG
>DASYAN010000421.1:0-9885 GCA_036501345.1 Ktedonobacteraceae bacterium | reverse complement strand
GTCCACACGACCCATAACGTGCCGCAGATGATGAGGGACGCGACGGGGCTCCAGAAGGCGATCAAGAGAGCGACCAGATAGCAAGGGAAACCGAGAAAAGAAAGGATCATGTTCGTGGGGGGGCGCCAGCCAGACGGATGGTTTCTGCAATGTTGCCGTACCACCACCCACCAGAGCAGATTGTAGGTGAAATTCAGAACTGCGATATAGCCAGCGTAAATAGCACTTGCGACCGAGGCCGCTGGCGTTGTCAAATAAGCTCCAAGCAGTGCCGTAGGGAAGGGAACCGCCGAAACGATGAGTAAGAGCATCCCATTGAGAAAGAGGAGCCCTGTTTCCGCATGTTCCGCCCATTGGAGCAGACGATGATGGTAGACCCAGGCGATGAGCAATGTCACAAAACTGAACATGAAGGTCAGGTAGGTTGGCCACTTTGCCCCCAGGGCTGCCACTAACGTGTGGGGGGTGATAGTGGTCAATACAGGCACCTGCAAATTGAGCGCGAGCAGTGTAATAGCGATAGCAAATATCCCATCGCTAAACGCTTCGAGCCGCTTTGTACCCACTCCTGGTGGCCGTGGTCGTTCATCGTTTTTTTGTGGATGTAGCTTCATATGTGCTCTCTTTCAGTCAGAACGAGCATATTGCTTTCTGCTCACTCTACCTAGTCGACGACCATAAATAACTCCGACGTTTATGCTCGCAGCCGAAACGTGTAGTTCCAGGCCGGGTGAAACGTATCTCCCAGGATATTGATGGTCATATGTCGGAGTTATTTATGGTTATGCACCTAGCACGTAGAGTGACAAAGAAAAGTTCACTCAGCTTGTAGCTTGGCTCCTGTTCTTAACAGGAGACTATCTGGTTAGCTAGCTTACCCAGCGCCCAGCTAACACAATTGGTTGGAGGTTACCAGCGC
Organism: Ktedonobacteraceae bacterium; assembly: GCA_036501345.1. GTDB lineage: Bacteria > Chloroflexota > Ktedonobacteria > Ktedonobacterales > Ktedonobacteraceae > DASYAN01. Next base: position 8,966 of record DASYAN010000421.1, on the reverse strand, counting down.
CCACATAAAACGGAGAAGCCATCCCATCTCTTCATGATGCAGTTTATTCTCGATCTATGTTCAGGGCCTTTCAAAAGGCTATGTTCATGTGATTAGCTCTCCCGAAAAACTGTTACGTTCGATTTGAACCATATCTAAGGAAAGGCGATCTACGTGGCGAACTCAAAAGATATTCGTACTACCTATTCTTGCTCATTTTGCAGCAGAAGTCAGGACCAAGTGCAACGGCTGATAGCAGGGTCTGGTGGCGTCTATATCTGCAATGAGTGTATCGACCTGTGTCGAGAGATCATCGAGGAGGTGCCAACAACTTGCAAAACCATGTCTGGTGACTTGCATGGTGTACCTATAAAAGAGGACGTTTCCTCCTCTGAAAAATGGGACTTCCCATTTTTCAGAAGAGACGTTCATGTAGGGGCGACACTACCCTGAATGAAATGGGGAAGTTCCCATTTTTCAGAGAAGGAAACGCCCTCTCTGGCCTCAGAGCTTGATCAGATCGGCAAGGAAGCATGATACGTTTTCTAGGAAGGATACAGCCATGCAGAAAATAGCACTAATACTAGCGAAGTGGGGCATTCCATTTTTTACCCTGCTGATTGTTGTAGCAACTGCCTTGAGCAGTGAAATCTTCGTTGCCGCCAATGCAGCCAGACCAACTTTAGGCCCCAAAAGCTGTACATTGGTAAACGACGGCAGTGGAAACACGACGATCACACAAGGCGATAGCGTAACAGGCTTAACAATAAAAGATGATAAGGGTGATTCTTCACTAAGTGATTTCAAACTAGACTGCACACGAGGCAGCCGTAATAGCAGTAATGATGGTGGCTTCAATTCTACCAATGTAACCCCATGTAGTAGCGAGAAACAGATCAATTTACAATCGGGTAATGCTGGGCAGGTGGAGCCATTTTGCCAGAAACTTAACGGAACGGTTACAGGGAACCACCAATGCTCGTCAATGAATAATGATACATTAATGCAAGTCGGTTCCACCAGCTTTAGGTTTAATACAAGCAGTCCGAAGGACGATCGCTGCACTGCCGTGGTTTGGGACCTCTCAGCCACAAACGCACCACAGGGAACCTGTACTTTCACATTCAATGCCGAAGGTCAGATACTGCATCTTAACTTTGAGATGGCCAGTGGAAACACGCAGATACCGCCTTATACAGCATCGAAGCAATCCAATGTTCTTACAGATAGTTCAGCGAGCAAGAATTCGCTCTTAACGGGGGTTCAGAAGATATTCCTAGATACGACCACGCTACCCAACACTACCCTTACCATAGATTCAATGTTGTTCTCCTGTGGACCAAAGAATTAAAACATGGCAAGCACACAAACAATACTCCTGAGAGGATGTAGGATATTCTGGTTGGTCCTGGTGCTTGCCAGTTCCATCGGGGCCTTCGGCGGATGTCTTGAAGATACATCCGCCAACATGGCAGCCTTGCCAAAAAACGCAGCGAATGCCAAACCATTTCTGGGATGGAGTACGTGGAACTATATTGGCAAGGACCCAACGCAAGCCTCTATTGAGGCACAGGCCAGAGTCATGGCAAGCACGTTAAAATCTCACGGCTTTAAGTACATCCTGCTCGACGACTTCTACTACCTCAATCCCTCGACAACGGTGGATCAGTTTGGGCGCTGGGTTGCCAATTCGAGCAGGTTTCCTGATGGGATCGCCGCTTTAGCAAACGATATTCATCGTATGGGGCTCAAATTTGGTATCTATTTGACCCCAGGTGTTCCTGTGGCGGCAGTTAACCAGAATACACCGATCGAAGATACTCCCTACCACGCTGCAGATATCGCTGATACCAGTGGCTTCGAGAAAAATTATAACTATGGCAGCGGTATGATGTATTACATCAATTATAGCAAGCCGGGAGCCCAGGCATACGTTAATTCATGGGCCAGACAACTAGCAAGCTGGGGGGTTGATTTTCTCAAGATGGATGGGGTTGGTCCCTCGGATATCGCTGATGTGCGGGCATGGTCCCAAGCCCTTAGCAGTTCGGGACGATCAATCTTCTTTGATATCTCCAATACCATGTCGATTTCCAATGTGAATATCTGGAAGCGGTATGCCAATGCGTGGCGCACACAGGGCGATATCGAATGCTACACGGGTTGTCCTAACTATCTGGTCAATTGGAACAATATCTCAGCTTGCTTCGCTAGTGTGGCAACCTGGGCCAAATATTCAGGCCCCGGCGGCTGGAATGACCTGGATGCACTGGATGTAGCCGATGGCGAGTTGGATGGGATCACTGATACGGAACGGCAGACCTATATGACACTGTGGGCGATTGCGGCAGCTCCTCTTTACATGGGAGACGATCTGACCAGCATGGACACCTATGGCAAACAATTACTCACTAACGACGAAGTGATCAGTCTAGATCAAGCAGGCATAGCGGGAGCCCCAATCTCACAGGGCGATCAGCAAGTCTGGCTGGTGCATAATAGCAATGGCTCCTATACCGTAGCTCTCTTCAACCTGGGAGATACAGCGGCCACGGTCACGATCAATTGGAGTCAGTTGGGCTTGGTCGGCCCCCAGAAAGTCCATGATCTGTGGGCCCGTAGGGATCTGGGAAACGTAGCCAACGGTTTCAATGCATCGCTCTCCCCGCACGGTTCTCGCCTGATCAGAGTAGGATAACATCGAGGGCATTTCCCAATAAGTACACGCGGACACAAAAACGAACCGAGTTCTGTATGGCTAATAGCCTTATTGGAAGAGGATCGATTCGGAACGCACTTCTGTCCGCCTATCCTTAAGATAATCGATGAGAGCTCTTGTGTCTATATCTTTGTCCACTATACGTTTGCGGTTTTTTGCCTATTGTGATAAGAACGCAACCTCTCGCCTGGGTGTTTGCATGGTTGCGCCTCTTGCGATTAAGAACGCAATGTGAGGTTGACCCGCTTTTGGGGGACTCCAACGTGGAGGTGGAGTCACTGGATCTTGGTCTCTTCATGCGCCGTCGTCGCTATCAGGTGAATCTGCGTCGGATGGTCGCTCAAATTGCTGGGTATTCGATTACTGCTGAGGCATGGCGTCCTGCTGGTCGGCTAGATGGTGCTCAACCTGACCTTTCTGATACCTTCCATTTCCTTTATGAGAAAGTTGAGAGCTATCTCGAAGAGAAAAAGAGAAATTTCAATGAGCTAGTGCAGAAGAAACGGGTTCTCTACTCTGTTGAGAGAGAAAAGGCAATTGCTTAGAATATACTTTATATAGCAATCTAAAGACAATTTTGCCCACATGCCATTGGAAAACAAAGTACTGGATTGTGACTCAAAAGCTTTGTAAATTCTCCAAAAATATACAAAGTCTATCAGGCTTGTTTAATGGACTCATGAGATGAAGATTTATATTTTTTGGTACCGCTGGGAAGGTGGTGAATTCCCTTTCATTCGTACTCAATTTAGCCGAAATTTTGAGCACATCCACCTGTACCACTAGGCCTCTTCATCATAATAAAAGCTGATTGTGTCTATGCCGACGATTGAAGGTGTGATTTTATCTTGGTGTATATCCGAACGGAGCCGGGAAAATTTTACTTGAATCCTGGTGACTTGTCCTTTTTCAAAGAGAGATGGGTATTCCATGGGCAGAAATGGGGTTGCATGGCCATTAGGAGTTCCCAATATAGCCAGAAAAGCTTCGCTACCCTTAGGTATGTCAATACTTCCTTTCTCTAAACCTTTATTAGAGCATTCTATCAGTTGATCTTTTAATGAAACTATTATCGTATTAACTGTCTCGTCATTTGTAATATTATTTCTTCCAAGCCTTCTAATTCTAAATTCACTTTCAGTATAGCTAGATTCTTCTTTTGCTTCTATAGCGCGTTTATGCATTTGTCCTAATTGAGATGAAAGGTGTAAGCTGTCGGAATTTTTATCTCTGAGAGTGTCATAGATATCAATGCTGCCCTCCTTTAACTCTATGTGAGCTTCACACTTGGCCAGCCCTTTTACAGAGATTACCCCAACTTTTCCCTTGCTGCTTATTTCTGTCGTTGTGTGATATGCCTCAAATTTGTCAGCTATGTCTGATCTGTACGTTGCCAGTTTGCTTTTCTTCTCTGTCATTATTCCACGCGTAACAGCGAATATCATCGCAATATCCTTTCCATATCTCTCTTTGACAGCAGCAACAGGCATACGATGATTTGGAAGATCTTCTGGGATATCTATCCTCTTCTCTTTCAGAAGAGAGGCACATTCATCATAAAAGTCTGGTTCTTTGTTTCCTTTTGAGTCGTCACTATAACCATACAGCCTCCTAGTTATATCCATTCCTGCCAATTGCCGAGCCAATGAAAGTCGAGCAGTATCCACTTCCTTCTGGTAACTACCCAATTCATCATATCTTTTCTGTAGGTTTGAACTTCCTCCTTCATCAAGACACTTCCTAGCTGCATCAATACTGTTGCTCGATTTCAGCGTACTCTCCTTAAAACACTCGTAAACTTCTGTTTCACTGCCCAATTTCTGAATAGACTCTTGCTTGAGACGCAGGTAGTTTCGACTCCAAGCGAGCTGATCTCGAGTATCCCTTACTACTAATAGCAAATCTAGTCGGAGTCGGGCAGTCTTCACTTCCTTCTGGCAACGAGCCAATTCATCATATCTTTCCTGTAGGTTTTCAGAACTTCCTCCTTCACCAAGACACTTCCTGGCTGCATCAATATTATCGCTTAACTGTTGCAAACTCTTGTCAAGGTACTCACAATGGCTGGCTCCCCCCTCCAGATTCATGAAATGCTTTCGACTGTACTTAAGGAAGTTTTCGGCTTGAACCCTTCTTGTTTCGGAAGTGGCTCCCATAGTATACTCCAGTTAGAGGCAATGAATACCTGTCTTATTCATCATCGGATCGTCCTGAAAAAAGGATGAATACCTGCCTCGTCTGAGCATACCATTTTGAATGATCGTGTGAACTGGCTTCTAAAGCCACTTTAAGGCAAGCGAGCGGTGTTTTTGCAAGTACCTGCCTTCCAAGCAGGCTGTCGCGAGTTCGAATCTCGTCTCCCGCTCTTCTCTTGGATTGGCCTTCCAAGCCAGTCCATTTTTCATGCCTTCCATACTGAAAAGATAGACTTTTCCCCCAAAGCCTGAGTTGGGACAAGAAGCCCATCTCAAGCGGTTTCGTTGGTGCTCAATGAGAAGAGATAGTGCTTATTTATGCTGGATGATAGGAAAGAGCAACAACGCCTGAACTGAATGTCTTTGTATCTGCAAGTTTCAGAATAGTTTTATTGCTCCCCTCTTTAAAGAGGCGCTTTCCGCTTCCCAGGACAACAGGATAGACCAAGAGCCGATATTCATCGATCAGGTTATGTTGCATCAGTGTCTGTACAAGCTTGCCACTGCCAGAGATTAAGATATTCTGACCGGACTGCTGCTTCAACTTGGAGATCTCCTCGACGATATTTGCCTTGATCAAGCTTGAATTATTCCACCCCACCTCTTGCAAGGTCGTTGAAACAACGAACTTGGGCAGGCTATTCATTCTATTAGCAAAACCCTCTTCATCAGTCATGGATGGCCACGCGGCTGCAAAACCTTGATAGGTCACTCGCCCCAGCAGAAGAGCGTCGCTAGCAAAGAGTTCATCGAATTTAAATTTCGCGATCTCTTCATGCCAGAATTGGAAGGACCAACCTCCGTGTTCAAATCCTTCAGCTCCGCCTGGATCTTCCATGACACCGTCCAGCGTCAAAAACTCTGAAACAATAACTTTTCTCATGTTCATTCTCCTTTTTGTTGTTATCTTATCACACTAAATTTCAGGTGCATTATACCAGGGGAACGCTATCACCCTGGTTCTTTCGAGGCTCTTTCTTCTCGTCTCTCAAGGGATTCTTTTTCTTTGCCTTTTTTCTGGAAATGGGAGGACCTTAAAAAAGTGCATCATTTTGACCTTCCGACGAGCACTGGCGAAATTGGCCGCACCAACTCTCCGCTCACCCTCTCTACTTGCTTTTTTCCTCTCGACAAGTGAGGTCTTCTCCTGTATAATCCCGAGTAAGAGAGTAACATGTACTTGAAGCGCGGGATGAGCAGCAGGTAATGTTGCTCGGCAAACATGGGGAACGAGAAAAATAGCAAACAAAGGGAGCAGAACATCATGCCAACCCCTTACGACCTACGCTGCAATGATCATCCTAGTACCTATTTTGTTCAGGATAGAAAGAGCAAGAAAGAACTCACCCGTTTGGCGCTGCAGGATCAGAGGCTCACAGCAGCGATGGGAGGGGTTCTCCCAGAGCAGCCTGACCCGACCGTCTTTCATCGTGTGCTTGATGTTGGCTGTGGAACAGGTGGCTGGCTCATTGAAGCGGCCCAGACCTATCCAGCGATGTCGCTTGTGGGTATAGACATCAGCCAGCGCATGATCGAGTATGCATCTGCTCAGGCCAAAGCTCATCAAGTCAATGACAGAGTTACATTTCATGTCATGGACGCACTACGCCCACTTGATTTTCCTGTTGCTTCCTTTGATCTGGCAAATGCCCGTTATAGTACAAGTTACCTGCGTACATGGGACTGGCCAGAACTTTTGAGTGAACTACTGCGGGTCACTTGCCCAGGTGGTGTGATCCGAGTCACAGAGAGTGAAGTCATCCTGCAAAGCAATAGTTCTGCACTGACGCGACTCTTTGAGATGCTGCAGTTTGCTCTTTTCCGAGCCGCGCATCTCTTTGAGGATGCAAGTACGGGATTGACCTCTCACTTGACACCACTCTTCTACCAGTATGGATGTGAGCAGGTACAGACAAAAACCTATACTACCGAGTGTCGGGTAGGGACGGTAGAAGTCCAGGAATTATACGAGAATCTGAAACTTTTCTTTCAAACGATTCGCCCATTCCTACAAAAATGGGGCCATATCACTAACGATTATGAAGTTATCTATCAACAGGCTCTCCGTGAGATGCTGCAACCTGATTTTCTTGCAGTAGGAACCACCCATACTGTTTGGGGTACCAAGCCCAAGCCAAAATCGTAACAGCCACAGCACCCATCAATACTGCAAAGCGGTCGTCTCAAATCCCCTATCTTCTACCTGTACTCCTCTCCTGTGTATGGCAACTTATTCGTAACTTCACTACGAGACTGTGATGCAAACCACTGCATTCAAGGAAAAATACGAGTATAGTTATTGATGTGAGAGGAATATATGGAAATCTCGTCAGAGATTCCTTTGTGAAGTATATTCTCTGCTTCCCTTTTGAGAAATGATAACGAGCCTATAAGGAGAATTGATCAAAAATGGTTACAGCTACTCTAACAACAAAAACTAATGAAATTATGAATAATAATTATCTTCTAGAAAAAAGATCTTATGAGTCGTTCGAGGCTATCGAGGCATTGAAGGGTAAAATACTCGTGGTCAAACTTGGGGGGAGTACGCTGGAACACCAGCGGACAGTATTGCAAGATATCGTCTGGCTGCACAGTATGGGAGTCTATCCTCTGCTGGTCCATGGTGGCGGTCCCTACATCAACGAATGGCTAACGAAGCTTAATATCGAGGCACGCTTCGAGAATGGGCTGCGTGTGACAGATGGCCAGACCCTAGAAATTGTGCGTATGGTGCTACTGGGACAACTCAATCCACAACTTGTTTTGATGACATCGCAGATGGGTGGCAAGGCCATTGGTCTGAGTGGTACAGATGGTGGTATGGTGCGTGCACACATTGCTAATGAGCGACTGGGCTTTGTGGGCGAGATTGATAGTATCGATGCAACTCCGCTACAGAGCCTGATCAAGGCGGGCTACATTCCCATCGTTGCACCACTCGGCGAGGCTTCAGATGGCACATGCTTGAATATCAACGCTGACCTGGTAGCATCCTGTCTCGCTGGAGCCCTGGGTGCAGAAAAGCTTCTCTTCTTGAGCAATGTGCCAGGCATCTGCCACTCGAATGGCAAGGTGATCTCAGAGGTGACCAAGACACAGGCTCGCTGGCTCATTGAGGATGGAGTCATTACTGGAGGTATGATCCCCAAGGTGCAGGGCTGCCTGGATGCACTGGCAAGCGTTCCATGTGTGCACATCCTCGATGGACGCGAGCCGCATGCACTCCTGCAAGGATTAGTTAGCAAGCAGGGTGCAGGTACCATGATGGTTCGATAGATAGAGGAAATATTCTCTGTCAACCTCAGAATGTCTTATCAGAAGATCATTAATGTTATAATATTAAAAACCGACAACGATAGTACTGGGTGGATAGGAATATACGTAATTTGTATAATGTTAAAAACAGACAACAATAGTACTGAGTGAATAGTAATGCGTAATTTGTATAATGTTAAAAACAGACAACGATAGCGCTGAGATAATTTATCCCAAGCCTACAGAAAGTGTACGCTCTTACTTCTTCTCATCTAAGCGCTCGTGATTACGAAAGGAAGCCTATCATGACTAGACTCACAGATGCACTTAATGATACCCGGTCTCTTTCTCATATTCATCCCGCGTACACATTCATCGTCAAGCCAGTCAAGTACATGGCTAACTTCTTTGAGCAAACATGTTTGCGCCATCCTAATAACATTGCTGTTATCTGTGGATCATCTCAGCTCACCTATCTGCAGCTTGATCGCCGCGCCAATCGGCTCGCCCGTTTGCTTTTGCAGTCAGGTTTAAAAGAAGGCCAGACTGTTGGTATTTACATGGAACGCTCAGTCAATACGTACATTGCGCTGCTCGCCGTGCTCAAGGCTGGTGGAGCATTCGTTCCGCTCGACCCATCATTTCCGGCTGATCGTGTCGCGTTTATCGCTGAAGATGCCAGCTTGCAATGCCTGCTGACAACCTCGACTATGAGTGAGAAAACCCAGGGCTTGCCCTGCCAAGTACTCGAACTTGACAAAGCAAGGGATGCGCTGGCGGCTCAGTCTTCGAGCGATCCTGGCATCCGTGTCCCC
>DASYAN010000420.1:0-16531 GCA_036501345.1 Ktedonobacteraceae bacterium | reverse complement strand
ACGGAGATACCCAGTACAAGCAACAAGTTGCCTAGAATAGCACCAATGATAGAGGCTCTGACGACATCTACCAGACCTTTACTGAGGGCTAGAATACCAATAATCAGTTCCGTCGCATTGCCAAAGGTCGCAAAGAGCAGTCCGCCAATCTCTTCACCCGTATGCTCTGCTACCTCTTCTACCGATTGTCCAATCAACGCGGCTAGCGGGATAATGCCCAGAGCTGCAACGACAAAAATAACCAGCGGTGGTACATGCATTAAATCCAGTACGATTGTCAGAACAGAAAAAACGAGCAAAAAGTAAATCCAACGTGACATGCATCCCTCCTCTTTTATGCTTACTGAAGCCTTTGATATTTTCCCAGATACCAGCGCATAGTCATAACATATTCAGCATGGCTCCAGGTTAGCGGAGAGACGCTGAGGGGCTCACTGGTAAATGGATTGACCTGCTCTGCCATAACCCCGCTCGGCAAGGTATGGAGACAAGCCCAGTCCAGCAGAGGCAAGGCTTGGCGCAACTCATCCAATGTGGTAGCACGAGCAATACGATATTGTGCAAGCCATAGTGTGCAGATAAACCAGGGATTGCCCTGCGCTTGCGATAGATCCTGTGTCGTCTGGTGATAATAATCGTTTTCATAGCGTGCCATACCACCTACCGCTGTCTTGACCCATAGCCTCTGCTCCAGTACCTGCATAGTGCGTTCGATATGTGGATCGTGTGCCGGGAACATGCCAAATTGGAAAAGGCCACAGATACTGCTATCAAGCGTTGTATCTTTGTGGATATGCCCATCTTTGTCTACAGTGATCATGCGCAAGAAATGCCCTCGCTCTTCATCCCACAAATAGCGTAGTGCAGCCTCTTTGATCTCAGTAGCAGCCAGCTGGTACTTCGCTGCCACTTCCTCTTCCCCAAAGAGTTGGGAAAACCTGACAGCTGCGTCCAAGCCAGCATAAACCGCAGCCGTTGTATATGCCAGGATACCTCGACGTTCCTCCCACAAATCATGGGAAGCATCGGGCAGTCCTGTGAGTAGATCACGATAGGAAACTAAGAAATCGGCGGCTGGCACAATGAGTGAATGGTAGTGTGGCGCAGCAAATTCGATATCGCAGAAGCAGTCATAGTGCTGCCAGAGACTATAGAGTACAAGTGCCGTCTCATCCTCCTGGATCGGGAGTTGCAGCTCGCCATCCTTATCTATCCAGGGATGCCAGCTACTCCCCCAGGAACGATCAGGATTATATTTATGCAGCAAATAGCCGCCCGGCGTCAGCACGGCATTACAGAAATCATAGAAATTGCGCGAGGTTTCCGAATAGCCAGCATGGCTGAGAGCATTTGCTACCAGAGCTCCATCACGTGGCCACATATACGAGTAACTATCGCGTAAGAAGTTTGCGACATCAGAATCATTAGCAGCGACAATCGCTCCCCCATTATCAATTTGCGTCCGCAGCACTAGCAAACTTTGCTTATAGAGTTTAACCAGCTCTGGCGACAGATCGGCAAAATACATCCCGTCTTTATTTACCCAGCTATACCAGTAATTGTGTGTACGCGTCAGAAATGTCTGTATACCTCTTTTGGCGATCAGACCATCCAATTCGATCACAGAAGGTAGACCTGGACCAGCAGCTAGCCAGTGATAAGCCTCTGCACTCGCTTGTGGGCTCAAAGGAGGCAAATGCAGTGCCAGTGTGCCATCAACTGATCCTTGAGCAATCGGATTGCGCCCCAGTTCACCATCTTCAGCATCACGCCATGTCCCTTCTGCTCCATTAAACTCTTTGATTCCTGTTGCCCAGCTACTGATGCCGATCTGGGCTTGAGTACCACTGCCTATCTGTCCATTCATGAGGAAATATGCACTAGCTTTGTATGCAACGAGCGCCTTTGCCGCTGGATAATAGAAGACCGTGTTACCCTCAACATCCCCCCATATGTGCCAGTCATAATGGAAAAAGAGACGCACCTCACGTGTATAGTCAGCAAGGTTTGTAACAACAACATGACGTAGAAATATCGGACGTGCGAAATCGACGGCGTCATTAAAGACTAGCTTCAGTTGCAGACCTGGATGAGTCAGGGAAACATGGGTTACCAGCGTTTCCTGCTCATAAACCATCTCACGCTGCCACTCGGGCGCATCAAGCCAGGCAAATTGCCCACTCACCCAAATACCAGTATGACAGATATCACCAGCTGTATGTAATTCCTGTCCCACATGGGGCCAGTAGATATCACGCAGATTGTAGCTTTTGTCAAAATTGATAAGTAGCTCGCCATTACTTAGGGGAAGGTCTCTTGGCATAGTTTATTTCTCCTGCTTATACTCTGGCTAGTTTAGCCTTTATTAGTTGACTCACACATCATAAACCACAACGAACCATTTCGTCTGATACGGCTGCTAGGCTGTCAGTGCAAAAGTGATCATTGTAAACCATCAGAAATTATACAACGTTTACCTTAAAGTTCCGTATATGTTGTATATCTCAAGCTTGCATTCAAATTACTCCAGGAAAGGACACAACGCGAACCACTCACATTCAAAGTTGATAGAGGAACCCGTTCGTCATTCCTACATCATGAAAAGACTTACCCCCCGACTTCTCATATTCATTTGTCTATTACTCGTTTGCCTAGCACTTTTTTATTACACTTTTACTATTAAAAAATCTAGTGTCTCTAAAGGTCCTAGCGTTGCCACTGTATCTGTAACCAATTCTGCTATTTCTCCAGCTACTAGCATGCCATTATCTTCACCAGTGCCATCAAGTGACTGCCACTTAACTATCCAGAACAGTGATCCCTCTTTAGATGATATTCTCCGACGCTACCAAATAGCATTCAATACAGCCTGCCCAGAACTCGTAGCACGTTTCGCCTCTCAACCTGATATTGCGAAGAATGTAACCCTCACAGTATCACATATTGATGCTGCAGCAGTCACTAGTGGCGGTCACATTACCCTTGACGACAATTTTGCACGCCAGAATCCTAAGCAGGTGGTAGGCGCACTGATCCATGAATTGACGCATATTGTTCAAGCTGGTGAGAACGCTCCGGGTTGGTTTATCGAAGGTATGGCTGACTATGCTCGCAGTATTTATGGTCCAGCAGACGATGATTGGTCCATGCCACCAGTAAAGCCAGGAGACAGCTATAACGATGCCTACAGAGTAGCCGCTCGCTTTCTACACTGGCTGGACCAACACACGGTCCCTACTATTGTTGATCAACTCAGTCACGCTGCCCAAACAGGAGGGTCTTTCTCAGCCACTTTTCAACGTTTGACTGGCGATACAGTGGATGGCGAGTGGAATAAGTACGTGGCCAATTCAACCCTTGCACCATTCAAGCGTATACCTGCACCAGATAATTGATATTAATCCTGTTTGGCAATTAGCTCGTTTGGCTGATCCTGCGCAATCTCAGGCTCGATATGCGCAGCCATACGCCAAAACAGCCACAAACCTGCGTAGAATGCGACAATCCACATCACGATCGTGACCAGTGTAGCATTCGGCCCATTTTCCCACTCCTGGTATGCAGTCTGAGTGAGTCCACCTGAAATATCACGGACGATGCAGAATAGAGGAACTCCAATCAGCAATAACCATGAAAACCAGCGTGATCGCCCATCTTTGAAACGCCAGATCAAGAGATATGCCAGACTACCGAAAATCAGAGCAGGAGAGATATAAAACGGCAGAGGCACATGCAAGGTTAACTCTTTCAGGTTATAATACCACCAGTGGGCATAGTACGCCGCAATATCAACTAGCAGATTGACCAAACCCACGATTATCCCACCAAGCAGAGAAGCAAGCAAGACCTTCTTCGGAGGTCGGATAAACAATAGAAAACCCAGGTAAATTATAAGCAGAAGAGGAACAGTAAGAAACAAAAAAGCCCCAACGGTGGACTCTGTGGGAAGAAGATATGGCATACAAGCAAACTCCTTTGCAACTACTATCGATTCAGGAAAGGATACTATTATGAATATCATACCGCTACGTGTCGCACTTGCCCAGATCAACACGACCGTAGGTGATCTGGTGGGCAACACTCACAAGATCATTGACTCAATGCAGCAAGCCTATGCAACTGGAGCACATATGGTCTGCTTTCCCGAGTTGGCCTTACCTGGCTACCCTCCCGAAGACTTACTACTCAAACCAGGATTCGTAGCTGCCAATCTGCGCAAGCTGGATGAAATCATTCAGGCCAGCAGCGATTTCGTCGGGCTCACAGCTATGATTGGTTTTGTTGATCGTGACCACGATATTTATAATGCGGCAGCAGTTGTCCATGAGGGGAAACTAGCAGGAGTTTACCATAAACATTACCTACCAAACTACGGAGTATTTGACGAGTATCGCTATTTCCAGGCCGGAAACAAAGCTCCCGTTTTTCTTATCCACGGCATTCATGTAGGCATTAATATCTGCGAAGATATATGGTACCCCACTGGCCCACTTCCACGACAAGCTCATGCTGGAGCCGAGGTCATTATCAATATCAACGGCTCACCATACTATAGCGGAAAAGGAGCCGTTCGTGAAGAGATGATAGCCACACGTGCCGCTGATAACGGCTTGATCATTGTCTATCTCAACATGGTAGGAGGACAAGACGAACTGGTCTTTGATGGCGGGAGTATGGTATTCAATGAGCAAGGACTGCTGATCGCACGCGGCAAGCGCTTTGAGGAAGATATGCTCATTGTGGATCTAGATACCGCTTCTGTGTTCCGTTCGCGTCTACATAATCCTCGTCGCCGCCAAGAACGCTGGCGCACTAATATCGATGATGTACCGATTATTTCTGTTGATACCAGTCCACTCAAGCCACTCAACAACGCAGCCCCAGTCGTCCTAGCCGCCCCTCAGCGAATAGAACCACGTATAGAACAGCTCGAAGAGATTTACTCAGCTCTGGTACTGGGCACACGCGATTATGTACACAAAACCGGCTTTAAAGAAGTGCTCATCGGCCTCTCTGGCGGAATTGACTCCTCGCTAGTAGCAGTAATTGCCATAGATGCGCTGGGATCAGAAAACGTCACAGGTATCTCTATGCCTTCTGGCTACTCATCGGAGCATAGTAAGAGCGATGCCCAGCAACTGGCAGAAAATCTTGGTATCCGTTATCTGACGATCCCTATTGAAGAGACTTTTCGCATATCACTGAAAATGATGGAGCCTGCGCTAGGCAAGGAATATCCTAGTCTGGCGGCGGAAAATTTGCAAGCTCGCATCCGTGGAAATATCTTGATGACCATCTCTAACAAGTCTGGCTCACTTGTGCTCACCACAGGCAACAAATCTGAGATGGCGGTTGGCTATAGCACACTCTACGGCGACATGGCTGGAGGTTTCGCAGTCCTGAAGGATGTGCTCAAAACGCTGGTCTACCAACTGTGCAAGTATCGCAACACCATCAGGGACAAGCTGGTCATTCCACAATCGGTCATCGACAAAGTCCCTTCCGCCGAACTGCGTCCAGATCAGCAAGATACTGATAGTTTGCCGCCCTACGATGAGCTGGACCCAATTCTACAAGCTTATGTCGAAGACGATCGCAGCTTTGACGAGATGCTGGCGATGGGGTTCAGGCAAGAAACAGTGGAACGGATCATGCGACTAGTCGATACGAGCGAATACAAACGTCGTCAGGCTCCTCCGGGAGTAAAAATCACTCCACGCGCTTTTGGTCGTGACCGCCGCTTGCCGATTACCAATCGGTATCGAGATGGGAAATGACATTCTTCTTAATGTCTTTCAGATATAAGGAAGGCCGGAAGTACTTCCGGCCTTTGCTCGTGCCATCAATCAAAAAGTAACGGCATCTCGTAACTGAGAAATTGCCCAGGCTCACCTGCTCACTTGTCCTTTGTTCTCAGAAATTGTCCTCTTTTTCCCTCAAGCTGTCCGCTTTTTTGCCCAAGCTGTCCGCTTTGTCCCTAGAAAAAGGGTCTTGCGTTGGGTATTCTGAGAGTGGTCACTCGTTTTGTGCGAGTTATGAGATTTGTTTGAAATGATTTATGAATAAGGAGTGAAATGGTTATGGAAAGAAAAAAAATATCTCAAGTGCCATATCTAGGTCTAAATGAAGATCTACAAAAAAAATATAATAAAATAGCAGAAGCAGCCGCAAATGATCCAAATAGTCACCTAAATGAATTGCGTAGGCGAAATTATGTATTTAGGGGAACGCCACCCCACAAACTAGCACAGAGCAGCCTTCATGAAATCAGGGATGAACATAAATTGAAGACGTTCGTATCCGAGACCGAGCAAGGGCTTAAGGATTACAAACAAACAGCTACAAAAGAAGCAGAAACCGCTCGAAATAGACTTATGGGCCATGTTTCGTTTATAAGAGAACTGCTTAAGGCACATCGCGGATCAAAAAACCAAGACATTAGACAGATTCGGCAAAGTTTTAAGGATACTATTGCTAGATATACTCAAGCTGAAAATGATTTGGAAGCACTTGGGGATAGATTAAAAAATACAGGTAAAGAGGGACAAACACAAATTAAGGGAATTCTAGATGAAAGTTGCACCTATAAAGAAAAAGAAGAAAGAATAAATAAAATAAGAACAAAACAGAAAAAGGCAATGGAAGAATATCATTCCCGTGAAATAGCACATGCGAATGAATACGAACAGACATTTAGAAACATCCGACAAGATGTCTCAAACTTGCTATTTTCTAGCCCCCCTTGAAGGCCCTGCGTTAAGGAAGGCGGGTAAAGGTCAGCTATCTTAACGCAGAGCCTAGATGGGCGGTCTCTCGCGCTGCTACACGGCTCAGCAATGGCAATCTGGAAAGTGAGCACAAAAAATGAAGCTCCCCGCAGCAAGCTACGGGGTATCTACCCCAGCCACCGCTCCCCTCATTCGCGCAGCAAGCTGCGGGGTAGTGGACCCTCTTTTGGAATAAAGAAGGATAAGGAAGCTTTCGATTCTGCAAACGCAGATCAACAAGACATTGCGAATGAAGGGATAAAAAGGCTATTGAATATTGAGGAGTGAATACTAGAAAGTATAGATAAATTTGACACCAATACTATAATAGAGCATATTAACATATATATTAAATGAATATAGTAGATGATTCCCCTAAAGATAGTTTGTAAAGCTTCAAATTTAATACATACGTTATTGGACATAGTGAATCGTCTTGCAATGTAAATGTTTTTCAAGAGAATGGGAAAGCTCGAGGTATATATGGTATAGATTATGAGGACTCGATTGAACACTCGCGAACAAAAAACGAGATGCCACCAAGAATATTCTTGGTGGCATCTCGTTTTTTTACTTGTTAGCTTCATCTACCAAACAGATCTCACAAGAGCTTATTGGATGTGGGACAATGGGCCAGCATTGTCAGGAAAGTTAGCTGTATTTAGAACCTGGATGCCTGCATGCTGCTCGCCATTAAATGGGGTGACGACTGGGGCCGTTTTACCAAGCTCACATCCCTTCTGGAAAGGGACCTGTGGGTCATTGAACCATAGACCAAGGTGGAACTGGTGCGTGGGTGCGAACGTTGTTGTAGGGCCTCCCTGAGAGACTGAAAATGTCTCATCATTGAAAATACCTCGCACGGTAGCGCTACCATTGCCATGGCCGTCCGTCTGCAGGTCGCTCTGGTACCAGGAAATCCCAAAGGGTTTATTAGGAATTTCAGTGATAAAAAGATCATAGCCTGTACTAGGAGCAAGACCTCGCACACTTACGGTCATCACTTCGTTGAGTTCTCCTGACACGACAACAGCATTACCGCTAGCATTGGGTAGGCATGCCTTGATACCAGGAGATGCAATCAAGTCGAATCTAAATGGTGGAGTGCCAGTATTGGCATTGGTATTGGCATTGGTAGCATTATTACTCAGAGTATTGCCATTGAGTGAACATGCACTTACGAGTACGAGTATGATAAGAGCAAGAGATGCCAGACTAAAACCTTTGAACAGAGAAACAGATTTTAACATGTCTTTTTTACACCTTTCTGATGCACTTTATCCATGAAGGATACTTTTCTGTAACAACCACGGTCACAATGGATGTTTGTTGTTTAACCTGCACATAGCATACCCAGAAAAAGAGCTGGTTGGATCGGTAAGATTACCCATCTTTGTCTTCTTGCTCATTCTGGCTCGACAGATCACGGAACCTGTGCTTCTCCCCAACTAATCACGCATGCTTGCTTGATTGAAATTGGTGAGGGGATCAAGATCAGAGGAACGCCGACAAACAGCCCAATTGTTCTTTTCAGCAATGTGAGTTGATCGTACCACTCCAGTGCATCTAGTGGTACCAGAGCTAATTCACAGTAGGTGGTAACATCAAGCCCGCTCACGGCCTCATCATCAATGGGTGCTGTAGGATCATCTCGGATAGATGTCTGCAAGACTACTCCTTGTTCGGCTTGCAGACTGGTCAGAGGAATTTGAAAAAAGGTACGTTCAGCTCTTACAGGCAAATCTCGTTCTTGTAACGCACGATAGAGCAGACTAGGATGGATTGCAGAGCAGTGGACTACGTCATACCAGAGACAATTAAGTTTTGGAATTCTTCTTGTCTGCAGATCTTGGCTGTGTGGATGGTCCTGGTACTTGATCATCTCACGCTCATAAACGAGGGGATAAAGCTGTTTCAACATATTCAAGGGATAGAGCACATCTCCGACCATCTCCGACGGACACATATGATAAATCGACTGCATAAGAAGAACCCCCTTGGCATCGTATGACCAGGAGAAAATCTGGGCACTAATAAATCTTACTCTCAACGTTTACGTTTCTACTAGACTCAAATAGTTTCATTTACTAAGTTTATCTGTTTGATCAGTTTCTATCATGGGTAATATTACTCACCTTCTCAAGAAAATCTCGACTAAATCCGACCTCTTTCTTTACTTATCCCCTTTCCTCTCAGCGAAAAATTTAGTATGATGGGTTAGAATATTTCTGATTAGATTAGTTATAGAGGAGAGAGATGCTATCATCATTTGTAGACCCATTGCTCTGGCTTGGTCAGCAAGAGCGAAGCGTACTACCACTAGTTGGTAGAGAAAATGAAATGCAACTTATCCACACTCTCCTCGATACCGTTTTGCACGATGAAACGGTAGGTACGCGAGCACTCACCATCAGGGGAGAGATGGGAGTGGGTAAATCACGCCTGCTAGCAGAGATCTATACCCAAGCTCAAACCATGGGCTTTCGCGTTATTGAAGGACGTGCCTACGAGTCAGGTAATCTCTTTCCCTATTTTCCTTTTGTAGAAGCCTTGCGTCCGGCCTTACGTACCCTCTCAGCAGAACAGTTGCGCCACCATCTTGGCCTCTCATCACAACAGAAGACTGCTAAGCAGGAACATCCTTCTACCACACATGGAGATGCTTATAAAGCAAAAGATGAAATTATTTCTTTTGTCGGAACGCCATTGATTGCTGCGCTAGCTCATCTCTTCCCAACTCTTCCAACCTTACTGGATGTGACCATCACAACAGAACAACTTTTCCCAGAGCAAGAGAAATTCCGCCTGTTTGACGCTGTTGCCACTTTGTTAGAGCGCATGGCACTCGATCAACCGATCCTGCTAGGTATCGACAATTTACAGTGGGCGGATAGTGCAAGCTTAGAACTGACTATGTACCTCACGATGCGCTTACATCAAAGTCGCGTAGCATTGATCGGCGTAACGCGTTTTCCTGGTGGACCAAATCAATGGTCGAGCACGGATAGGCCCACGCCAACAGTGACAATGGTAAAAATGCTTGGGGAACTGGTGCGTCAGAGACTTCTCATGATCCTGCCACTCGCTCCCTTAGATACATCCGCTGCTATTCAACATCTCCAACATCTTCTGCCGGGAAAACGTGATGAGCATCTGGAGCAAATTCTCCTCACCCGTGCAGGTGGTAACCCTTTCTTTCTAGAGGAATTAGTTCGGGCTCTAACACACAATCGCGCGATTATTCAGCAAGATGATAGATGGTTGCCAACTAGATCTATCGAAATCGAACTACCTAATGACATTCAGCTAGCGGTCAAACAACGTCTACAGGAGCTGAGTCAAGCCTGTCTGCATATCCTTCGTACAGCCTCTCTCTTTGGTCAAACCTTCCCCATAGATGCCCTGCTAAGAGTCAACTCCAATACCAACCAGACTGATCCACGCGATTTATCGCCATCTGTAGGGGCCCAATTCACCGTGTGCCCTTTGGGTATTGCGCCCTCTTTTGGGATCACGCCCCCTTCGGGTATTGCGCCCACCCTTCCCCAGAATAGTGCTCTGTTAATTGATGAAGCAGTACAGGCAGGGATTATTACGCTCATTCCTGATACTGCTCGCGAGCATAAAGATGTTCTGCTTGATCCAATGGAATTTACCTCTCCATCTCCCATATACACATTTTGCCAGGGCATTGTGCAAGAGGTACTGCGTACAGAAATACCTTCCCATCGGCTGCCAGAATTGCATCGAGCGATCGGTAAAGCCTTGGAAGCCACATATGGGCAGCAGGCAGACGCTCACGCAGTCGAATTGGCACGCCATGCTCTACTGGGAGGCGATAAAGCGGCTGCCTTGCATTGGAGTCTGTCAGCAGGAAGAGAGGCTGCACAACAGTTAGCCTATCGCGAGGCCATTGGCCACTTTCAACTCGTCCTCAAGCTGCTTGAGAATGGAGAATCCTCTCCAACTGCCCCTTCTCCAACCCAACTTGCCACGATGATTGGCGATTTCTGGTTCAAGCAGGGCGAATTGGAACAGGCCGAGCAGACCTTCCTGCAGGCTATTTCCCTCTTGCAGCATGACTCTTCCTCTGCTGATGCGTCCCTAGATCTATCTCGAGTCAATCGTCATCTGGCTGATATTTACCGTATGCAAGGCAAATATGATTTGGCACGTAGCTATCTACAAGCAGCTTCTAATGCTATCAGCGAGGATCATCAGGACCAGCAAGCGACGAATGGAAGTAACGGTCAACTGATAGAAAGTGATGCATCGATCGTCGATTTCTGGTCTCAAGATCGCAGATCCCAGCTTGATAGACATCGATCTCCGGCTGAACAGGAGAAACTGGCAGAGCGCATCCAGTTGTTACAAGCACAAGCTACACTTGATCTGCTGCTAAATCGTGTCAAAGAGGCAGATGTCGCGCTATGGCAATCCCATCAATTAGCGACAGACATTGGTGATCGTAATAGCCAGGCCTTTGCCCTCCATCTTGCTGGCTACCTGCGTGGTTGGGGAGAACATATCACCGAAGCCATTCGT
The DNA here is from genome assembly GCA_036501345.1 of Ktedonobacteraceae bacterium. Lineage (GTDB taxonomy): Bacteria > Chloroflexota > Ktedonobacteria > Ktedonobacterales > Ktedonobacteraceae > DASYAN01. The sequence goes on along the minus strand of DASYAN010000420.1, from coordinate 5,219 downwards.
CTGCAGACACAAGCTCTGCAGATTTACATCTCGATTGGAGATCCCTTCCGAGCGGTTCTGGGCGAACAGCTTCTTGGCGCGATCTATCTGGTGCTGGGTGAAGTAGAGCAAGCTTCGATGTATACTCAGCGTGGTTTTGAGCGAGCACGCAGCTACGGAGTACTCACACATCTTGGCTGGCTGCACTGGAATTTTAGCGTTATCGCATTGACTCATGGTCAGTGGACAGATAGTGCGGCTCATCTTCAAGAAGCTGAATTTAGTCAGGCACCTCGCCTTAAGCCTGTCCTTTTGCAAACCAAAGCCGAACTGGCATTCCGACAGGGACGCTGGCAAGAAGCTAACCAGTATTTTCAGGAAAGTATGCAGACGGCGATTCATACTGAGTGGTTACCTAGCTCATTAGCCCTCTACGGCCACTTTCTCGCCGTCACCGGGCACCATACAACTGCACGTACTCAACTTGACAAGGCTGCTACCCATCCAGAATTGCCAGGCTATGCCGGAGATTTTTATATTCCGTTTCTTGCAGAGGGATATTTACATCTGGAAATATACGACAAAGCAACAACTTATGTCGAGCGCATTCGCACACTACGTGGTTTCATGTACTATGGTTACTCGGTTGATCGTATCCTGGGGATCGTTGCAGCACAGGCGGAAAACTGGTCTCTGGCAGAACAAGCCTTCGAAGATGGCCTCGCCCTCTGCCGACGAGCGAACAACCAGCCCGAGGAAGCAACCATTCTCTACGAACAGGCACGTGTCATCCTGATGCAGAGCCGTACACAACCTCAACCAATTCAAGAGCAGACATTGCAACGCATTCAGCACTTATGTGATCAGGCGCAACAGATTTTCCTTCAATATGGGATGCAACGCTATGTCGATCTGGTTGAGACAGTTCAGTCTGGAGTGGATCTATTGAATAAGCAGAGCCGAGGAGAGATCATACCAAAGGTATCCGTGAGTCCGCCAGAGCAAGAGCGCGACGAGTTACTCGCACCAGGCTATCATCTCGATCTTTCTTTGACAGCACGCGAACTTGAAGTGTTGCGTCTGGTCGCTGAAGGTCACACTGATCGAGAAGTAGCAGATGCTCTGGTCATTAGTCCACGAACGGTCAACCGCCACTTGAGCAATATTTTTGTCAAGTTGAATGTGCCTGGACGGGCAGCAGCTGTTGCCTATGCCATTCGACAGATGCTGGTCTAAACAAAACTGAGGTGATTTTCGCATGGATGTTCGATCTTTTAGCCGTCTTGAGCGCGGCATGGCTTTATTTGCTGGCCTTTTCAATCTGGTCGTCGGGCTGGGTTTTTTCTTTCTGCCAGAATTACACCTGCCAATCTGGCCAACCACTCCTACCTCCTCTATACCCCCGATACTCGCACGCTTCATTGGGGCGATCATCCTCGGAAACGGTATCGGAGCTCTCTGGCTCAGCCGGGAACGTGAATGGGCACGAGTCCGCCCACTGGCAATCGTCGCAGCAGTCTATGGAACGCTGGTTGCACTGGCCCTCCTCTATCATCTTTTATGGCTACACGCATCATCGCTATTCTGGGTCTACTTCTTATTTGATACACCCTTTTTAGCTGTATTTTATGTACTATTTCTATATCACGACATTATACCTTTGATGCAGAAGAAAAAGTAACTAGATAGCCCTCTGGGTGTCACACAGCCACAGACTCACGAGACGCTCATGTAGGGCTTACCACCCAGAACCTCAATCCTTTCGAGACAATAGAGTTGTCCCTCTTTCCAACTTGACAATGTACACCACCATAAGTAAATTTAATAACAGTTAATAGAGATAAGGTATAAGGAGAAAGCACCTCCCCTTCTCATTCATCAAGGTCCGTACAGAGATCGGTGTGCTTAGCTAAAGGACATGAAGAACTTCATACTTGCGCTTTGCTTGCTTTCACTCTTGTCATGCGCATGTTTTGCATATAACGCATATGATACTTCAAGATACGCTACGACACAGCTCACTGTAACACCATCCATAGGGACACAGCCCGCTGTCATACCATCCACAGAGATACAGCCCACTGTAATACCATCCATAGGGACACAGCCCACTATCATACCATTCACAGGGGGAGCACAGCGCGCATTCACGTTTGTGAATCATACCGGACAAACCATTTGGGTTGGGACACAAGGTTCTGTCTTACTGAAAAATGGGGGATGGAGATTAGATGTGGGACAAACTTCCACTATTCTCGTTCCCAAGAATTGGGCTAGTGGCAGGTTTTGGGGACGGACGGGATGTACGTTCGATAGCTCTGGCGCTGGCTCCTGTGCGACGGGTGATTGCGGCGGCCATTTGCAGTGCAATGGAGCTGGTGGGGTTCCTCCGGCCTCCCTGGCCGAGTTTACACTCAGTGGCGGAGGAGGCAATGATTTCTATGATATCAGCTATGTGGATGGTTCTAATATTCCTATAATCATTACCACAAGTAACACACCATCCTCTTCTGATTCGCGTCAATGTGGCAACGCTGGGTGCCCAACCGATATCAATGCTATCTGCCCGAGTGCATTGCAGAAAAAGGATGCTAGCGGGAAAGTGGTTGCCTGTATGAGCGCCTGCCTCGCCCTCCACACAGATCAGTATTGCTGTACCGGAGCCTATAATACTCCCCAGACGTGTGATCCTACCAAATGGCCCGTCAATTATGCACAGATCTTCAAAAAAGCGTGTCCATCGGCTTATAGCTATGCCTTCGATGATACAACCAGTACCTTCACCTGTAAGAATTGCAACTACCAGATTACCTTCGGTTCACTTGGTTCTCCCGCTCACAGTCCTTGAGGTTGTCCGCTCTCTTCACAAGCTTTCTCTGCTTTTTGGACGGCACGAGTGAATTTGTTATATTGGGCATACTCGAGAAGCTCGCTCAGATCGCGCACTCCAGTATTCTCTGCCTTTCTCACCTACCTTGCGGATGGCATCGAATGGTGAGGTGTGAGGTATGCTGTTTTCTTCTTTCATCTATTATTCTCCTTTAACATCTAGATGACACGACACGTCCATATTCAAAAACGAAAAATCATACAGAAGTTATTCAGGTGGATAGAGTTTCGTCTTTCTATACAGAAGATATTAGAGCAAATTGCTTGATGGTATAAACTAACAGGCTCCAAGGCCAATTGGATTGGATGGTATGAGTAAATATTATGGTCTGCTGCGAGTTATTCGCGTTCTTCCTCCGGCAGATGCGGATCATGAGCGCACAAGGTATCCTACTGGTTGGCTGCCGGAAGAGGGAGTTGTGCATGTACTCACTCAGCGAGAAATAATCATTGGACGCGCTTCTTCAAATGAGGTTGTGCTCTCTGATCCTACAATCTCGCGTGAACATGCCCGACTCGTGCTGGCTCAAAATGGGTGGCATCTTACCAATCTTACAACCCGCAACATCGTTAGCGTCAATGGACAGCCAGCTATCAGCGGCACTCCGATAGCTATTCAATCCCAGGATATGCTTGTGCTGGGAAGTACTCTGCTCCAGTTCATTACTCCACAAACCCTCCCAGAGGATAGTGCACGAGATGTTGCTCGCCAATCTTCTCATCGTCAGTCTTCTATACCTGCCGAGGAGATCGAAATAGTGCGAGGACGCTCCCTGCAGGTTCCTCCGAATGTTCCGATGATTCCAGCCGCACTTGGACAGTCTGCTTCCATCAAACCAGTGCCAGCTGATCTGCCCATCCAACCCGAACCTGAACGCATAGCCTTGCCATGGGACGCTACGCAGACTGAAAATCTGCTTGGTCCCGGTATCACGCTGCAGTTCGCCTTACCTCAACGGATCAGTAGACGCACACGCTGGTTAATCGTGAGTGTGTGTATAACTATCTTCCTCGTCAGTGCTATTATTACTTTTATATTGAATAGCATGACTGGAGCTGCCGCTCTGGCACAAAACGGTGTGTCGAGTATTGTGATTGCACTCACAGTGCCACTGATCCCCGCCATTGGTATCGGGCTGTTAGTCAACATCATTGACCGCTATGAGCGTGAACCCTGGTTTCTGCGCGTAGCCGCTTTCCTATGGGGCGCTGTGATCGCTCTTCCTCCAACATTATTTATTGAGCGTTGGCTCAATGATCTTATCCAAAATGCAGCAGCGCAAGGAAGCAATACACTTGTCATATCTGCCTTGCAGGGACTAACAGCTGGAGCAACCGAAGAAACTATCAAAGGGCTAGGGCTACTCTTGCTCTTTCTCCTCTTACGCGACGAATTTGACAACATTACCGATGGCATTGTCTATGGAGCATTAATCGGGGCAGGCTTTGCGATGGTAGAAAATTTTGGCTTCTTCGCCATCAACTCTCAGCAATTCTTGCTCTCACTGATCATTGGGCGTATTCTGCTCGGCTGGCTGTCACACTCCACCTTTACAGTCTGTTTCGGTATCGGGTTAGGCTACATCAGACATACCACCATTCGCTCACGGCAGCTGATTGCATTATTGTTGGGATATGCTCTAGCAATAGGCCTCCATAGCAGCTTTGACTTTGTCCTCTATCAGGCTAATGCTATGACTCTAACTGCGCCCGGAAACGATACGATTGCTTTTCTCTCACAACTGGCAATTATCGGAGACTATATTCCTCTGTTCCTAGCTCAGATCGGTATTCTCTTTACGCTGGTCAAAAGTTTGGCGCATGAGAGAGCTGTGATCCGCGAATTTCTAATTGTTGAGGTGAGAAATAATCTCATCCCAGTCAACGAGTATGCTCTCTTACAAGAAGCCAGATTGCGCCTGAAGGACGAACGCCAAGTGTTGTTCCAATCTGGCTTTCGACAATGGCTACGTGTCAAGACGCTCTACCAGACAGGCATTGGATTGGCCTTTCGCAAGTGGCATGTAAGCATGGGCGATAAACCCAAACTGGGCTTCCTTCAGCCTGAAGATGCTTATCGGCAACGCATTCAGCGCTTGCGTCGCCGGATTGCTACATGAATGTTTATCCTAAAATTATACTTTTAAGCAACTATGATTGCTCACTATGTATAGTTAATTTCTCCTATGTTTCATTGTGTTTCAGGGAACTTCATAAATAGATGTGCTACTATTCTGATCAGCTCCAATCAATGCAATTGATAGACATTCTCAGAGGTATAGGAGCCCTTAGGAAAGGAAAAACTACTTTGTTCATGCCTTACAAGCAAAGCATCACACAATATTTTCACC
>DASYAN010000419.1:0-7052 GCA_036501345.1 Ktedonobacteraceae bacterium | reverse complement strand
GCAAGTACCTGTCCAGCGAATATGCCTGGTATGCATAAGTGATTGTTGGCAGCGCAGCGAAGTGCATGGACTAATGCATCTGGTTCAATATCTTTGGTGATGTAGCCCATGGCCCCCTTTTGAATGGCTTGAAAGATATGGTGTTCCTGATGATTAGCTGTGAAGATGATTACGCGTGAATGTGGCGAACATGCCAGTACGCGCTCAGTCGCTTCAAAACCATTGCAGTCTGGCATGTCTACATCCATTAACACAACGTCAGGCTGAGTCTGGGCGGCCTGTACTTCTGCCTCGTGCCCATTGCTCGCCTCTGCTATTACTGTCAAATCGTTCTCTTGCTCTACAATCTCTCGTACTGCACGGCGCATTAGTGAATGGTCATCAACAATTAATATATTTACCATCGTACTCAATCCCTTTTCTACTTCTGCCACCCCTGAAATGGTGTAAGTTGATTAGCTATAAATGTGTACACTTTATACTATACTGCTGTGTTCAAGAAGCAGGCGGTATTTCTTTAGTTGGGGGTACTAATTTCCCTGGCTAAAACCGATGAGAAGATGAGAATAGTTCGTACTTGGCTATCTGGCTATTTTTCTTGCGTCCATAAGGGCTCTGTGCTATACTTCACACACGGCATCGTGCCAAGGGCCCCTGGCAGTGGTCGGGTGGTCCTTACCTGCCATAAGTGACAGGTAGATCTCTAAAGAATAGTAACTAATTAAATACGCACGTTCTCTACTCAACGTTGACCCTGGGGTCCATTTTAGGAAAGCTTTAGAGAAGAAAAGCTGCCGAGAAATCTAATCCCAATTAATGGGATTGAATATCATCATACCTTAGGGACCCTGACGTTTGAATGGGAGAGCGGAGGATCAAGGGAGGTCCGTTTTTGGCTAACATCATTTCAATGAAACAGCTTTTAGAAGCTGGTGTACACTTTGGTCATCAAACCCGTCGCTGGAATCCTAAGATGCAGCAGTTCATCTTTATGGATCGCAATGGTATCCATATTATTGATCTCCAGCAAACGGTGGGTCGTCTAAATGAAGCTTACAAGTTTGTTCAGCAGCTTGCCGCTGATGGCGGCACCTTGCTCTTTGTTGGTACGAAGAAACAAGCCCAGGAAGCTGTAGCTGAAGAAGCCAAGCGCTGTGGTATGTATTATGTTAATCAGCGTTGGCTTGGTGGCATGCTAACTAACTTCAAGACCATTCAATTACGTATTAGCCATCTTCGCGAGCTAGAAGCTCGTCGTGATCGTGGTGATTTCGAGCGTTTGCCCAAGAAGGAAGTCCAGCACTTACAGGATGAGCTGGTTCGTCTTGAGCGTATTCTGGGTGGCATTAAAGATATGCGTCGCTTGCCTAGCGCCATTTTTATTGTCGATACTCGCAAGGAACGCACGGCAGTACTAGAGGCACGACGTCTGGAAATTCCAATCATTGCTCTAGCAGATACCAACTGTGATCCTGATGAGATGGATTTCCCCATTCCTGCCAATGATGACGCCATTCGTGCAGTTCGTCTCCTATGTGCAAAAATTGCTGACGCCGCTGTTGAGGGCCGTCGCGAACTAGAAGCTCTGCAGAAGGATGAAGAACCCGATCAGAGTGAAGCTCCGGTTGAATTGCAATTGCCAGCAGTGCAGCCTGAACCAGCAGCGCAGTCAGAGCCATCGGTGCAGCCTGAAGTGGCTCCAACTGCTGAGACAACTGAGGCGGAGGCACCTGCTGTCCAGACTGAACCAGAGCTTGTTGCTAAAGAGGCTCATTAACCCAAAAACGACATTTCATCAGGTGGGAGGTAAGGGGCATGTTGCCTCCTTCCTCCTGCCTTTTTGTATATTTTCACTCCGGCTGATTAAACGCCATGTTATTGTCAACAAGCGTTGCGCTGACAACTTAGTGGGTTGGCGAGGGTTGGAACAAACACACAGACAAGCACTCAGAGACCAAAAAAGATGCACACAGGTTGTTGTGCTATTGCCGCCATCTGAGTATTATAGATCAAAGATTGAGGAGAAATTACCAAATGGAATATACTGCTGCTGACGTGAAGAAGTTGCGCGAAGAAACTGGCGCAACGTTTGCCGATTGCAAGAATGCCCTGACTGATGCCAAGTCCTGGGATAGTGCAGTGAGCTATCTTGAAGCACGGAGTGCTAAAAAAGCTGAAAAGATGATCTCTGCTGGTCGTGAGACGAGAGAGGGAGGCGTTTTCTCCTATGTTCATCACAACAACCGGGTTGGGGTTCTGCTGGAGCTGAATTGCAGTACCGATTTTGTAGCACGCAGCGAAAGTTTCCGCAATCTAGCCAATGAACTGGCTCTGCAGATCGTTGGTATTGCTCCTAGATATGTCAATTATGAAGATGTCCCTGCCGATGTGATTCTGGAAGAGCAGAAAAAGATCGCCGAAGATCCTTCGCTAGAGCGTGTTCCAGCAGAGCGTCGTGAAGAGGTGACCAATAGCAAACTCAAGAAAGCCTTGGGTCAGCAGGTGTTGATGTTGCAGCCCTGGGTGAAGGATGAGTCGATTACTGTCAGCGATCTTGTGCGTAAAGTCATTGCTGATACCGGCGAGAACATTGTGGTGCGCCGCTTCAGCCGTTTCGAACTAGGAGAATAGCCAGGGCGCTATGCCCCCTATAGCCTGCTAGTAACGTGGATATTTCTGCGGGTATGCCACACAGAAAGAAGTGGTTCGAAACTATACCCGTAGAGATATCTCTGATCATTGCACACAAGGGAGAAAAGAGGATGTCAGTCGAGCTGAAGTATCGGCGTATCCTGCTCAAATTGAGTGGCGAAGCTCTAGGTCCACAAGGATATGGCATTGATGCTGGAACGGTACAGCGTATTGCGAGTGAAGTCAAGCGCGTACACGATTTAGGTATTGAGATTGCCATGGTCATTGGTGGGGGAAATATGTGGCGTGGTGCAGATGCCGCTGCCACTGGCATAGATCGTGCTACTGCTGACTATGTAGGTATGTTAGCAACGGTGATGAATTCGCTGGTCATGCAGGATGCGATGGAGAAACTAGGCATGGTCACACGGGTGCAGACTGCTATCGAAATGCCTCCAGTAGCGGAGCCTTTTATTCGCCGCCGGGCAGAACACCACCTGGAAAAGGGTCGTGTGGTTATTCTAGCTGCTGGTAGTGGCAATCCATTTTTCACTACCGATACAGCAGCAGCATTACGTGCAGTCGAGCTCAGTGCACAGGTGTTGCTCAAAGCGACCAAAGTAGATGGCATCTACGATGATGATCCTATGCGCAATTCTCAGGCTCGTAAGTTTGAGCAATTGAGTTATATGCAGGCATTGAATATGGGGTTGAAGGTCATGGACAGTACTGCGCTATCTCTCTGTAAAGACAATGAGATGCCCATTATCGTCTTTAACTTGCACCAGCAAGGTGCTTTAGAGGCCATCACTCGTGGGGAAAAGTGTGGTACACTGGTCACGTCTGACGCTAGGGATACGATCTTATAACCGAGATGGATGAGAAACTGATGAGATGAGTATATCTTCTATCATCACATCCCGTTTGTAAGGTACACGTTGTGCTTAGAAAAAAAGGGAGTAAGCTATGACAGCTGATCTATTCGCAGATGCAGAACGACGTATGCAAAAAGCAATTGAGACCTTAAAACAAGATATTAATGCTATTCGAGCAGGACGGGCAAGCGCTGCTTTGGTTGAGCGTATTACCGTTGAGTATTATGGAGCCCCTACACCAATTAATCAGGTTGCCTCAATATCTGTTCCAGAAGCGCGTCTCTTGGTGATTCAGCCCTGGGATCGGAAGCTATTGACTGATATTGAGAAGGCCATTCAAAAATCTGATCTTGGCATTAATCCGACAAACGATGGGCAAGTCATTCGTCTGGCTATTCCTCCGATGAGTGAAGAGCGCCGTCGCGATCTTGTGAAGACACTGCACAAAAAGCTAGATGAGCATAAGGTCGCTGTGCGCAATGTCCGCCGTGATGTACAAGATAAGTTACGTGACCGTGAGAAAAAGAAAGAAATTTCCGAAGATGAGCTCAAACGTAGTGTAGAACGGCTACAGAAGCTCACCGACCGCTACATCGAGGAGATGGACAAGGTCGGCAAAACCAAGGAAATGGAGATCCTGGAGGTCTAATCTTGACCAAATTGTCAAAGCTCTTCTCATCTAATGGCGAGAAGAGCAAAGTAGCGCCGTCACACCTTGTTGCATCTGAGCAGTTCCAGTCAAAGCCTCAATTGCGCCATATTGCTATCATCATGGATGGCAATGGGCGCTGGGCGACGAAACGTCATCTTCCGCGCCTTGCTGGCCATAAGGCAGGTATTACCGCTCTTCGTCGTGTTGTTGAGTGTGCTTCTGATGAACATATTGAGATGCTCAGTGTCTATGCCTTTTCAACTGAGAACTGGAAGCGACCACGTATTGAAGTTGATGGTTTAATGCGCCTCTTCTGGGAGACAATCCGCTCAGATGTGGAGAACCTCCATCGCGATGGAGTGCGTCTGCGCCATCTTGGTCGTCTTGAGGACCTCTCTTCTGATATTCAACAGGCAGTGCATGACTCTGTCGAGTTGACGAAAAATAATACTGGTCTTGGCCTCAATGTATGTTTCAATTATGGGGGGCGGGCAGAACTGGTTGATGCCATTCGCCATATTATTGCCGACGGCCGTTGTCCCGAAATGATTACTGAAGAGTTGATTAGCTCTTATTTATACACGCGTAATCTTCCCGATCCAGACTTGGTTATTCGTACTGCTGGGGAGATGCGTGTCAGCAATTTCTTGCTCTGGCAATCTGCCTATAGTGAGTATTATGCAACACCTGCTCTCTGGCCTGATTTCGGACGAGAAGATCTTCTTGAGGCATTGGAAAGTTATCGTCAACGACAAAGGCGTTTTGGGCGCCTAATGGTTTCTACTACCTAGGGTTGTTCGTGTAACCTATAGGACGTCCGCAAACGTCCTATAGGTTACATGAGTTTTAGCGTATCTCCTTAAGTGTCTTTAGCCTTGAACAAAGGAGTGAATTGTTTGCAAGGCGCACATAAGCAGAATAATGAGACGGGTGTATCTGAACCCGAAAGGCAAAATACGCGCACATCATCGGTTGGTCAGCGCTGGCTGACAGCCTTAATTGCAATGCCTATTATTCTTTCTTTTAACTGGTTTGGTGGCTGGACTGCATTTGCTGCTACATTGCTGATCGTCGTAATAGGTAGCTTCGAATTACATTATATGTTGGTCCATGCAGGCTATCGTCCGCTAACCTGGGTAAGCCTGGGTTTGGGTATCCTCTTCTTGATCGCTGCGATGTTACCTCCTGCGATACACCTTCTTGTTCTTGAAATCAGTCTGGGAGCTGCCCTGCCGATCTCGTTTTCCTGGTTCTTGTTGCGCAAGAAACTAGATGGTGCACTGATTGATTGGGCATTGACACTGGCGATCCCTCTTTACCTGGGGTGGCCCATGAGTCTCGTTTTGTTAGTGCGTGGGTATGATCCCGCAGTCTGGCATCCTGCTTCTGGAGGTTGGATCTATCTTCCTGCTGGTGCTTGGTGGCTATTAACTGCTCTGGCTGGTGTGTGGGTCTTTGATGGGGCGGCATTTTTTAGCGGACGCTACTTCGGTCGACATAAGCTTGCTCCCTTGATCAGTCCTGGTAAAACGTGGGAGGGTGTAGTCGGTGGCTTTGTTTTTTGTATTATGGCGTGTCTCATTGTTACCGTTGTACCATTGAACCTTCCCTGGTATCTTGCGGTTTTGCTTGCCTTGCTCATCGGTTCCGCTGCTACGTTGGGAGATCTCGCTGAGTCTTTGATCAAACGACAGACGAATGTTAAAGACAGTGGTCAGATGATGCCTGGTCACGGAGGGTTGCTTGATCGTATTGACAGTTTGCTCTTTGCTTTCATCGTGGTCTATATTTTTTCTCAGGCGGTGCTGATTCTGAAGTAAAAGTGATATAGTAAATCACTTGGAGGGGAAGACAGCAGGTATCTGAGCAGTTACCTGCAAAGATGTGCTATAATACTGCATGAAAAGGGGAATGATGCCCTATTTATCTCAGGCGGGAGGGAGTTTTATGGCGGCTTTTCCGAGGCGTGTTGCTTTACTTGGAAGCACGGGCTCAATTGGTCAGCAGACGCTGGATGTCGTACGATGTTTCCCTGACCACTTTCAAATTGTTGCATTAGCAGCACGGAGTAATGTTTTGCTCCTTTCACAGCAGGCGCAGGAATTTAAACCATCCCTTGTGGCGTGTTTTGCAGATACGCCGGAAGTTGAGAAAAAGGCGCGTGCTCTTTTGCCTGAGGCTTTGCTTGGCGAACAGGGTTTACTGGCTACAGCGACATGTCCTGAAGCTGATGTGGTCGTTGTTGCCACTTCTGGTCTGATTGGTCTGAAGCCTACTCTGGCTGCGATCGGGGCAGGCAAGGTCATTGCTTTGGCGAATAAAGAGACTCTGGTCATGGCTGGTCATCTGGTAATGGAAGCAGCACAGCGGGCCGAGGTCCCTATTTTCCCGATCGATAGTGAGCATAGCGCTATCTGGCAATGCTTGCGAGGCGAGGCAACTGAGGATATCTCACGGTTGCTTTTAACTGCTTCTGGTGGGCCTTTCCGTTCTGCGACACCGGAGCAAATTCAAGCTGTTACAGTCAATCAGGCTCTGGCTCATCCTACCTGGCAGATGGGTCCAAAGATCACTATTGATAGCGCGACTTTGATGAATAAAGGGCTTGAAGTTATCGAGTCTCACTGGCTTTTTGGGGTTCCTTATGAGCGTATTGATGTAGTAATTCACCCGGAAAGCATTATTCACTCAATGGTGGAGTTTATCGACGGTTCTATGAAGATGCAGGCCAGTTTGCCAAATATGCATTTGCCGATAATGAATGCCCTAGCTTATCCGCTTCGTCTGAACAGTGAGAAGACCGGACTTATACGTGAATTGCGTTGGGCTGAAGTTGGGACTCTCCGCTTTGAGGAGCTAAAGTTGGAACGTTTCCCTTGCTTCCGTCTAGCGAT
>DASYAN010000418.1:0-8872 GCA_036501345.1 Ktedonobacteraceae bacterium | reverse complement strand
TGCAAATAAAGGAGCACAGCGGTTAGCAATTATTTGTGATCAATATGACCAACTGACCCCTAATAGTGCTTATCTTTGGATTGATCCAAATACGTTTCTGTTAGAGATTGAGGAGCACCAGACACACAGAAAACTAGCGCAGGTCATATACTTCTTCCGTATATTCTTCAGCTTAGCTCCATTGATCGCTACCTGAGTAGCCCTAGGCCATGCAGTGGACGAGTACCAACATAACTGGAGGCTGCATCCTGAAGACAATACCGTCCCATTCTTGCAGCAGTGGCAAGAGGGATTCCATAGCACAACCCCGTTCACTTTTACTATGGCTGCAAATATTACAATTTCTCTTCTGCTCCTGTATCTACTGTCAATTTTCGCAAATCAATGGTTTGAGCGCCATATACACAATATCGCTGAAAAATTCGTCCAAGAATTGCAAAGCATACTCGATGAGCTGATACAATGTATTGCTAATGATAGTGTTGCTTATATCACGCAGGCACCAGATATCAACCGGGTGATCGACTCGGTAAGAAAAGTCATCGATGGTGCCACTGATGCACTCAAGAAAGTAGTTGATAGCGCCACGGCGGAAGTCAAAGAGACGGCATCTAAAACTGTCGAAATTAATAAAGTTGCAATGGCAAATGCCCAGCAATGTACCCAACAGATTGCTGAATGTTGTCTGCAATCTGTTGAGAAGATCATTATGACCTCTGAACAGTCTATTACCCAGAGCCACGTTGCATCTCAGCAAGCAATTGTCAATGTCAACACTAGGGTGAACGAACTGTTCGATCAACAAGTGAAACCTTTAATACAGACCTTTAAACAAGATATGGCAGCCTTGCAAAAAGAGCTTGGAAACTATCAAGGCCGTTTGAATGATCTTACCAATGCTAGCCAGGAAGTTGCCCAAGCCAGCCAGGGTCTAGTAGTGGTCTCAAGAACACTTACAGACAATGCGGATAGATACATGACTATTGGTGAATCCATTGGTATTCAAATAGCCACACTCAATAATACCCAGCAGGATGTACTAGTACAGATCTCTGCCATTGCAGGAAATATCAGTACAGCAGCAGGAAATATGAGCACTGCAACAACCAATATGGTGACTGCAACAACTGCAGTTGAAGACCTCACTAGCCATCTCGGTAATGAGATGCGCTCCACTATTGCAATAATGACTCAGAATGTTGACAAAGCAAGTCAGCAGGTTGATATTGAAACCAAGCAGATTGGCGCTATGAGCAACATTTTGAACCAAATGATCACGTGTGTAAGTAATGTTACTCAGGCTCTAGGGCAGACTAGCACTTCGCTTCAATCAACTGCACATAAACTCGATAGAGTATCAGTGGACCTTTCTTCTTTAGAACGTAAAAAACTCTTTGGCTTTTTGAGAAAGAAGCAGCCCCAGGGACGAGGCTTGGCTATATGAGTAGACAATCTCGGCAACGTTATGAAACAACTCTCGGATTGACTGCAGGTTGGCTCTTTGCTGATCTGTTGCTGGCACTAGGTATGCTCTTTCTGGTTTCCAACACCGTAGCTTTGCCTCCTAGACCCAAGCTCACACCGGCTGTTACCCCTACTCCGACTTCTATGGACCGTATCTTGGAATATAACTACTGTCCGATTCCGCTGACTGTTGATAATCTCTCTAGCTTTCTTAGTGATCAAGGCTCCGCCATTAATCAGCTTGAACCTAAGATCAACCAGATCTCTTTCCTCAAAAATCGTAAGGTAGGCATTATTATTGCTTATGGAGGGGCTAGCGATGGCAATTTTGACAGAGGAAGGCAGCTTGCAAGTAGAGTATATGATGTGATAAGAGATCTTGGAAACAAGGAAGAGATTTTTCGTGCAACCTCCTACTTCGATCCTCTCTTTGATCCTTCTAAAGCACCCAATGTCGTTATTATGGATGTTTATCTGGTTGCTCGTCCCACCCTATCTCAAGATACCTGCAATGGTAATTCTAGTAGCTAAGGAGTCTTTAAGCTTTCTATGTTGAGGCCTTTTTCCCTTCTTTTAGATTAAAAGGTATTAAGGAGCATGTATGATATGAATGGAAATCAGCAGCAGATCCAAAACAATAAGTCAGTGCATGGTCAGAACATCGGCCAAAACCAGCGGATCACACAGCATTTCTACACTTCAGGTCGTGGTCATCAAGCAAGCTTTCCAATGCCTGATCTTAGGGGTTCCCTGCCATTGGCAATTACGGTTTGGATTGTTAAAATTGTGCTCTGGCTTTTTATTTGGCTTATCAGGCTCGGTACGAGTCTAAGATGGAAGACCATTTTATGGCTTTCTGTTGCCAGCTTGGTCATAACTAGTATAGGCGCTACTCCCGGTATAATTGCAAGCATCAGTTGCAGTCACTCCTGCACATCTGGGAGCTTAAACAGCTTAGTTTTATACGGTTACCAACTTGTACTTGTTGGTGTAGTGCTGGGTTTTGTCTCCTGGGTAGGAGCAATTGCTCATGCGTACAGAAGGCAAGAGTGGATCTGGTTTGCTCTTATAGTTACTACTCTCTTGTTTCCTCTCTTCTGGATTGCTGTTCCGATTTATGCGGCCCTTGTCCTAGTCAAGCAACCTAGTGTCTCTTGACCTTAGTGAGTTTAGGGCTTGTGAATTATCCATTTGGGGAGAGAGCGTTTCGCCTGTCTGGGCAAGCTCCACTTCGGTATGCAACTGTCCATGCTCGTTTTTCTTAAAATGCATAGGCAAGCCTTACCTCGATTTATTATGAATAGGGACTATGAGTTTATCTCCAAGTCCCAAACAGGTAATTCACAAGCCCTGTTCTATCCTGGGAAGTGGCAAGCTGCATGGTGATTGGTCTGTTTCTCTTCCAGGGGAGGAGTAACTTCGCGGCAGATAGCCTGGGCTTTCCAGCAGCGTGGGTGAAAACTGCATCCACTGGGGGGCTTGACCGGGCTGGGGACATCACCTTCGAGGATGATACGTTTGCGTTGAGCCTCAATGGCAGGATCTGGTACTGGAATAGCAGAGAGCAGTGCTTGCGTATAAGGATGCTGGGGAGTTTTGTACAGTGTCTCGCTCTTGGCAAGTTCTACAACTCGTCCAAGATACATCACAGCTACACGGTCGCTGATGTGTTTGACCACAGAGAGGTTGTGGGCCACGAAGAGATAGGTGAGTCCGAACTGCCCTTGCAAGTCCTGTAGGAGGTTTAGTACCTGGGCTTGGATTGAGACGTCTAGCGAGGAAACTGGCTCGTCTGCAACGATAAACGAGGGACGCAAGGCCAGTGCGCGTGCTATTCCAATACGCTGTCGCTGTCCCCCACTAAACTCATGGGCGAAACGGTTAAGGTAATGGGGATTGATGCCAACAACTTCCATCAGGTGTGCAACTTCTTCCTGAATTTGTTTGGCATTGCCTCGTTTAAAGTTCTCTAGGGGTTCGGCAATAGTTTGCCCAATGGTATAGCGTGGGTCAAGCGAGCTAAATGGGTCCTGGAAAACCATTTGCATCTCTGCTCGTTTGCGACGTATTTCAGTTGAGGATAACTTGTTGAGTTCTACACCGTTCAACTTGATGCTTCCTGCTGTCGGTTTAATCAATTGTAAGATGGCCCGTCCAGTTGTAGATTTGCCGCAGCCGCTTTCTCCTACCAAACCTAGTGTTTCGCCGCGACGAATAGATAAATCGACGCCGTCTACCGCCTTGACCTTCTCAATCGTGTGGTTCAGCAGGCCTCCTTTGATGGGAAAATGAACTTTTAATCCTTGCACTTCGACTAGCATTTTTTCTGTTTGTGCTTGCGCTTGTTGTGTCATCATTTCCTCTCCCATTATACTGTGGCTACCAACAGGCCCGATTTATCGTGTTGCCCTTTGGGTATCGCGTCCGCTGTGACCCCATGTACTTCTTCTCATCCTGGCTGACCTTTTGATTAGTTTGGATAAAAACAGGCTGCTACTTGCTCGCCACGTCCCACTGGCATCAGCTCTGGCCGTTCCTCATGACAGCGGGTTTGGACCTTGGGGCAACGCGTTGCATAAGGACATCCAACAAGTGGATTGATCAGATCGGGCGGCTGACCAGGAATGGAAGTAAGCCGCGTTTCATGAGTCTCATCGAGGCGTGGAATGGACTGCAGCAACCCAACTGTATAAGGATGTGCGGGCGCTTCAAAGATCTGCTTTACCGATGCCGATTCAATAATATGTCCTGCATACATAACATTGACATGCTGGCAGGTACCAGCGACGACACCAAGATCGTGAGTAATCAGCATCACAGCAGTGCCATATTTCTGGGAGAGTCCCTTCATCAGTTCGAGTACCTGGGCCTGGATAGTGACGTCTAGCGCTGTAGTTGGTTCGTCGGCAATCAGCAGTTGAGGATTACAGGCCAGTGCAATGGCAATCATAACGCGCTGGCGCATGCCTCCACTGAATTCGTGGGGATAACTCTTGGCACGCCGCTTAGCATCGGGAATATGTACGAGATCCAGCATTTCCACTGCGCGTTTCCAAGCTTGATCATAAGTAACATCTTTGCGGTGACGTTTGACCGTCTCGGCGATCTGATAACCTACGGCGAAGACGGGGTTGAGCGAGGTCATTGGGTCCTGGAAAATCATCGAAATTTTGCTGCCGCGTATATCACTCAGTTCTCCTGTGCTTTTCTCCAGGAGGTCCTCACCGTTAAAATGGACATGTCCATCAACAATTTTGCCGGGAGGATTGCTGATCAGACGCATAACTGAGAGAGCCGTCACACTCTTTCCACAACCACTTTCGCCTACCACACCTAATGTTTCACCAGGTTTGATCTTGAAGGAAACACCATTGACGGCCTTTACCACTCCGCCTCGTGTGTAGAAATATGTCTTTAGATTATCTACTTCCAGCAAATTAGCTGTCATATATTTCTCCACCTAATTAATCTTTTGATCGAGGGTCGAATGCGTCGCGCAATCCGTCACCGAGGAACGAGAATGCCAGTACTATCATAGCGAGAACAATGCAAGGAAGCAAGACTTCCCATGGATGAGATGTCTCGATCGCTTCCGCTCTCTCCGCGATCATCAAGCCAAGGCTTGAACCTGGATCTTGTACACCTAAGCCCAAAAGACTGATAGCAGCCTCACCAATGATTGTACCAGCAATGTTCAGTGTTGATGCTACAATTACAATACTAAAGAGGTTAGGAACGATATGACGTGTGATGATCTTAAAGTCGCTACTGCTCACTGTGCGTGCTGCCTCAATAAACTGATTTGCTTTGATTTGCAGAGTCTGGCCCCGTACATAGCGTGCCATCATCGGCCACGAGGTCAGCGCAAAAGCCATGGAAACGATGATGAGGCGGGCGTTGCCATATTGACCAATAACGGGAAGTGTGTCTAGGAACTGGTCCGATGCTGGGCCAAAAATACCTGTGAGCAGAATAGCAAAGAGCAAGCCCGGAAAGGCAAACATAACATCTGTAATGCGTGCCAGAACTTGATCTATCCACCCTCCATAGTAGCCTGCCAGCACTCCGATAGCCACGCCAAAGAGAATATCAATGACCTCGACAGCTGTTGCGACAGAGATAGATATTAACAGGCTCTGCATCAAACGCGCAAGTAAGTCAGCTCCCACCGAGTCTGTGCCGAGCCAATAACGTGCCGAGATTGGCTGATCCTCGAAGTCGAGGTCGTGCCGGAATGGATTGTGGTAAACCTCTGGGCCAACCTGTTGTCCGGCATCGTTTGTGTAGGGAGTACCAATGTGTTGGTAAATAGGCGGACCAACGATGGTCAGCAGGATAAAAAATAGAATGATACTCAGACTGATAACGGCTCGTTTGTCCCGTAGGAGCCGACGCATGGACTGCTGAAAAGGTGTTTGCGATTTTTGCTGGTCTGGCTTGCTATGTTGACTAGGCACTTGTAGCGGGATTTCAGATATTCTATTATCTGGAGAAGGAAATTGCGTTATAGGAGGTACCTCTTCAAAATCATTTGTTTGTGTATTTTTATCATGTATACTCATACAATTGCCCCCTCCACGTATCTATTCTGCCTTAATGCGTGGGTCGATGATCATGTATAGAATGTCTGAAAGTAAATTTCCGAGTACGATGGCAATGGTTAGTAGGACTACTGTGGCCTGGATCACTGGATAGTCTCGTCCACTCACAGAGGTCATGGTAACGCTGCCAAGGCCGGGGATATTGAAGATGGTTTCAATAAAGAATGCTCCTGTAACAACAAAGCCAAGCGAATAGCCAAATGTCGTAATCAGTGGGATTAAGGCATTACGCAGTGCATGGCGATAGATAACGATTCTTTCCCGCAAGCCTTTCGCGCGTGCTGTACGAATGTAGTCCTGCCGTAGGATCTCCAGCATACTTGTGCGGGCAAGGCGTGCTATATAGCCAGCTCCTCCGATAGCAAAGACTAGAATGGGAGCCAGTTTAACCTGGATATCTGGCCATGTATATTGCCATGGATTGCCCCAGCCAGTCGGAGGCCAGCCTGCTCCTGTCGCCTGATCGATTTGGGCAATGGCGAACCGTACAAAGACAGCGAGGACAAAACCCGGAATAGAATAGAGGATAAGTGCGGTGCCCATATTGGCCGTATCAACCCAAGTATTGGCTTTAATGGCGGAGAGGATACCCAGTGGAACACCGATCAAGAACTGCAGCACGAGTGCCCAGAGACCAAGCTCGAGTGTCACTGGTAAATTAGTTGCAATAATCGACATAACAGACATCTGCTGCTGTTTGTAGGAATATCCAAAGTCAAAGTGGAGTAGATGGACCAGGAAGTTGAAATATTGCTGATACCAGGGAAGATCTAATCCATAAAGGTGTTTAAGTTGTAAATAAAGTTTTTCATCAAAATGCTGGCCCATCATGGAACGGATGGGATCTCCTGGTGCTAAGTATCCCATGATAAAGGTAATGAAAGTCACGCACATGAGAACAAAGATGAGACCTATCAACCTTTTAAGTAAAAATTGTACCATTGAAATATCCCTTCACAAACGCAATGCCCAAAGGGACCCGATTTACCGTGTGCCCTTTGGGTATCGCGTCCGCCGAACGAGCCCAATTTATCGCATCCGCTAGATTGTTTGATTCACACAGGGCTGATCGTTTGATATATAAATGTATGTCCAGTCATCGGGCGGTATGAGACCCATCGCCGAGTGCCGAATACCCTGTACACATGGCTTACGCAGACCGACTGCAAGCTGTTGCTCCATAGGAATCCATGCCACATCGTTGACAAGTTGTTGCTCAATCTCATTATACTCCTTGAAGCGCAGGGTTGGATCCTGCAAGACATCAGCCTTTTCCATACGATCCTGCAGGGCTTGCTGTTGAGTTGCATCGGTGCTGTTATTCTGCCCGTAATTCATACCATTTTGGGCTGAATCCTTATCGAATAGCAAGGTCGTCCAGTCCTCCGGGTCCGGGTAGTCAGCGCCCCAGGCTGGGCCAGAGTAGAATGACAAGGGATTGTTAGCACCCTGTGCCTCATCATTAAACAGGATGCCAGGATCGATATCGTTTGCGCTGACCGGAATATTCAGCACGTCCTTCCACTCCTGTAGTAGCTCGGTCACCTCGTCTTTGCCAGCCTGAATACCAGCACTGGAGTAGGTCAACGTGATGGGTGGCATCTGGGAAATGCTATTCCATCCCTCTTCTCTCAGACCTTGCTGAAGCAGTTCCTGTGCCTTCTTGGGATTGCCTGTCAGGTTGGTTGTGCCATCTGGACCTTTGAGGTTCGCATTATAGCCGGGCATTCCTTGTGGAATAATGTGGTTGGTGGCAATAAATAAGCCCTTCCAAACCTTGTCCACGATCTTCTGTTTGTTGATGGCTGCTGCAAAAGCCTGCCGAATGTGGATATTATCGAAGGGCTTTTGCTTGTAGTTCATCGTGTAGAAGTTGGTTGTTAACGTCGGGCGCTGGTGATAATCCGGACGTGACTTGGCTTGATCCAAGTTGGCTAGTGGGATGGCGGCATCATCCAGTTTATTGGCGAGATAGTCTGAGTATGTTGCGTCCTGCTGTTTGTAGAAGGGAAAGATCACTTCCTGCAACTGTGGCTTGGAACCGTAGTAGCTGGGATTAGGCACAATGTCGAGTTCTTTCTCGTGAACGTAACTTTTCACCTTAAAGGGACCACTACCACCACCCTCCTCCAGATGATCAGTCCAACTATTGCCATATTTTTCAATGAGTGATTGTTCAACCGTGTAGGCGGCTGTTTGTGCCAATGTGTCAAGGAAGAAGGCAACTGGCCGGGAGACCTTGATCTCAATGGTGTTCAGATCGGGCGTGATCAAGCTATCGCCGATGAGTGAGGAGATTGCGCCGCTATTGAGTTTATCTGCATCCTTTATATAGCGTAAATAGTATGGAGCTGTAGGTGACTTTGTGTCCTTTTGCAGAGCACGGTCGAGACTCCAGGCGACATCATGCGAGGTTAAAGCTGTCCCATCGCTGAACTTCAGATTGGGTTTGAGATGAAAAGTCCAGGTCAGGCTGCTTGGCGAGAATTCCCACGAGTCGGCCAATTGCTTCTGCACATTCCCGTTATCGCCGAGTGATACCAGACCTGTAAAGATGGTTTGTATAGCAATGGCAGAGTAAAGGTCACTTGCCAGTGCCGGATCGAAATGAGTGATATCCGACGTCCCTGCTCCTACTGCCGTACTGACAAGTACCTGCCTGTTGTTGGGAGCCTTCTGGTGGTTTGATGTGCTGGTCTGACCACATCCAGCAAGCAGCATGGCGAGTAGACAAAAGATGCTAGATGACAAAGCGAGGCGTGATGGTTTGTTCCTCTGCATGTCTGAATCCTTTCTACGTCTTCGAA
>DASYAN010000417.1:0-4797 GCA_036501345.1 Ktedonobacteraceae bacterium | reverse complement strand
GTGTTGTATCGTTGCTGTCAGGGTCCGTATGGGTATAGTAGGTAAAGTTTAAATTCCTAGTTGCAGTGCGATCAATGATCAGAAGAATATCCAGGTTGTCGTTCTTGACTTGCTTTCGCAGGTCTGCAACGCTGCCTGACGGCTCCGCAGTAATTGCAAATGGTGAGTTCGCTGATGTATTTTGCCCTAGCGCCGAGGTGGCCGTTATTCCATTTAAACTAGCTTGGATATATTTTGTCAGTGTATTCCCTTGCAATCCCCCAATGGCTCCTGCGCTATTGATCACGGCTATTTTTGTCTGGGCATTGGACTTTGAGGAGAAGTATTGAATGAGAGTGGGAACACACGCCCCAGCGACAATCAAGACCAAGATGATAATGGTACTAATACGGAAGCTCCGTTGGGTCACACGGTTCTTAAATTCTCGTCCGATAATCAAGCCAATGTTGCGCAGCGTTTGCTGATTAGCAACACCTTCGCCTATTCTGACTGCTATGGCGCTCTTTTCTTGCTCTGGTGCTTCTCCAAAGACGTTTTTTGACATTGCGGCATTCCTCTTTTCTTACATCGAAATCGTCGAAGGCGCATCTGGCAGTGCGGTCCAGCCTACATGTTCAATGAAGATATCGGTCAATGACGGCTCAGTCAGTTCAAAACGGCTTATAGTAGCACCATGCTGTAGCGCAGTTTCCACAATCAGATTAGGATTGAGGTTGGCCTGAATTTGCATCTCGATATAATCCTGCCTACGTTTGGTAACCTGGATACCTTCGAGGGTATCTAACCAGCGGGCCTCTGGATCGTTATCGAGTTTCAAGCGAGCCACATTGCGCCCGTGTTGATGCTTGACCTCTTTGACACTGCCTTGGATGATGGTCTGACCTTTGTTGATGATTATGATGTCTTCGCACATCTCCTCGACTTGCTCCAGTTGATGTGTTGAGAAGATGATGGTCTTGCCACGACGATGCATCTCTAAAAAGGCCTCTTTCAACACATTCGCGTTGACTGGATCAAGCCCACTAAACGGCTCATCCATGACCAGGATATCTGGATCATGCAGAATTGTGGCGAGGAATTGTACCTTTTGCTGGTTCCCCTTAGAGAGTTCTTCAACTCGCTTTTCGCGGTTAGCATTGATGTGAAAACGCTCAAGCCATTCATCCAACTCTCTTTTCGCGGCTGGCTTCGATAGGCCATTCAGACGTGCCAGGAAGAGCAGTTGATCCTCTACAACCATTTTGGGATAGAGCCCTCGTTCCTCCGGCAGATAACCCCACTTCTGGCGCGGTACTGCACGCACTTCTTTGCCATTCCATGTGATATGACCTATGTCAGGGCGAATAATATCCAGTATCATACGCATGGTTGTCGTCTTGCCCGCACCATTGGCTCCCAGGAAGCCAAAAAGAGAGCCTTCTTTGACTTCCATGGAGAGATCTTTGATAGCCTGAAACTGAGCAAATGATTTGCTGATATGTTCAACGACAAGTCCCATAATGTTACTCCCTATCTTGCTCTCACATTTGGGGGACTATAGCTATGCCGCCACTGCTTGGAGGCGTTTGTAGCGTCCTGCGATCATTTCTGCGATGCCCAGAGCCAGCAGACCTAAGAGCAGGTGCACAACCTGGATAATCCAGTGAAGCGGGGAAGTTGCCAGGATGGATCGCTGGCCCAATCCTAGAGCGACCATGCAGATAGCAAGTACAAAAGCTCCAATGGCCAGACCAATATTTCGTCCTTTTTTAACTGTTGCAATAACAGAGCCCAGTATAACGAGTAAGAGAGCAACAAGGATACCAAGCCCCATATGCAGTAAAACCAGTGGACCTCCGGCGACATCGGTCCAGAAAAGGATGCCAAGAATAAGTACGATAAGTACGCAAAGACGCATTATCATGATAGTGGTACGTACAAACATCATCTAGTTCTCCTAAAAAAATACTATCAAAGCGCAAGGATAGACATTTTAGATAGCTTTCCCTGCCTTCGATATCTGGTTAATCTTCCGTAGTGATATACTGTATGTCTTAGCAGGCTAGCGCTCTTGTTTTGGCTTCGAAATGGCATATATGACCAAGAAGGTGAACGATACAGCCAGCAACATGAGTATACCACCAGCTATGAGTATAGTGTCACTCGGCAGGTCTATTAGTAGGCTGTACTGGCTAATAGTATACGTGTGGTTGTAGTTTTGTTAACTAGCTCATAGTTTTTTCTCATGGCGAATGTATGCTAGCAATGTAGAACTTATGCCTTGAAAGATGATAGCCAAATATGGTAATTATGCATCAATGAAGGTATATCAACACAGCAACACCAGACTACCAATACGTTAATTGGAGGAGAAAATAGGTATGGGATCTAGCTCCCATTTATTCTGTATAAACTGTGGGGCAGCTAATCCACAGCATGCACGTTTCTGCCCAGTATGTGGGCATGCTTTGGGCTTACAGAATACAGGGAGTATTTCGGCTGCGTTTCCTTCTGTTTCCATCTCTGCAAAGGTTCCTGTGCCTGTTACTGCTTCTGAGACCCAATTGCCATCCATACAACATGTGGTACTTAAGCAGCGCTATCGTTTGCGTAAGAAAGTTGGCTCGGGTGGTTATGGTGATGTCTATCAAGCAGTCGATAGCCAGTTTGGAGATCGGCTAGTAGCAATCAAAGAGATGAGCCAGAATGGTCTCAGCCCACAGGAGATTAGCGAGGCAAGTGAAGCTTTTAAACGTGAGGCTTTTATGCTGGCCGCTTTGACACATCCCGGTTTGCCCAGCATTTATGATTATTTTGCGGATAACGATCGCTGGTATCTGGTGATGAGCTTTATTGAAGGAGAGACATTGGAGTCCTATTTAAGCAGGTCGAAAAACGGTCACCTCCCCGCCGATAAAGTGTTATATATCGGTATACAGCTTGCTTCGGTCTTGAGCTATCTCCACTCGCGTAAGCCGCCGATTATTTTCCGCGATCTGAAACCTTCTAATGTTATGCGCACGTATGATGGGCAGATCTACCTGGTTGACTTTGGCATCGCTCGTCACTTTAAACCAGGACAAACCAAGGATACTATTGCATTAGGCTCGCCTGGCTATGCCGCCCCAGAGCAATATGGTCGAGCCCAGACCACACCTCAGACGGATGTGTATAGCTTGGGGGTAATGTTGCACCAGATGCTCAGTGGATTTGATCCTTCTGACGATCCGTTTAATCTCCCTCCTCTTCATATCCCCGAGTATCCTCAGTTGCGTACACTGATATCGTGTACACTTGAGATGGATCCAAAGAAGCGGCCCGCGAGTATGGGCAATATCAAACGAGAATTGCAGCGTATCTCGACCAGACGTTCACCTCTCCCTGCGCAACGTAGTCGTGCTACAAAACAAATCCCTTCTGTGTCTCCAAACCCAATGATCGATGGAAAGAGACCTCAGGATTCTATATGGGTCATCCCGCCATATCCTCCATCTTCCCCTGATGCACGCTGAGCCATAGCACTACGTGTGCAGTGGTACTCAACAACATTTCCCTATATAACTCATCCATTTCAAAAATTTTTCCTGTTATCCAGCTTTTTAAGCGCTTTTTAATAAAGATGTGGTATAGTATTACAGATTGATATAAATGTATCAGTAGTGTTTTCTTTCCGTGGAGGTTTCTCTATGGCTGGCAAAACAACACAATTTGTTAAACATCCTCTGCCAGGGGCGCAAAGTACAGGTGAACTGGAGAAAAGTTCTGTTGCTATTGGATGATAAGTGCATTTTGCAGAGTAAGAAGTACAGGAAGGTATAAATGCAGCACATTTCGATCAAAACTGACAATACACCAAATTCAGATTTATCTTCAAAAAAGGTGCTTGTTGTGGAAGACGATCCTGATTTGCGTGAAATGGTCCAGTGGTTTTTAGAGGAAGAGGGTTTTGTAGTTGAAATAGCAGAAAATGGCAAAGAGGCTTTAGATTATGCTATAGTAAATAAACCCTCTGTAGTGCTTCTGGATATGATGTTACCTATTATTGATGGGTATGGAGTCGCTGCAGGCTTACATAAGGTATATGGGGGTCATCTTCCCATTCTAATGATGACCGCTGATGGCCATGCAGTTGAAAAAGCTGGTAGAATTGGCGCAATTGGCTGCATCAGCAAACCATTTGAACTAGAGGATTTAGTAGATGCAGTGAGAGCAGCAATTGAGAGATAGCATAAATGCCTACCTTATGCTATCTCTCCTCTGCAAAAAGGATTTGCAAAGAAACTTTTCTCTAATGCTAGCCGTGACGATTAGGAAGTTAAGCGAATAAATAGTAGGGAAGCACGAAAGCAGTTATAGAAAGGGAGTGAGTCTTATGGCATTAAGAGCGAGGGCGCATCAAGTAACCAGTTGGGTGGAGACTCCGCCGCGTTCTCCCGGGCTACGTCATTGGACTGGAGCACTTGTTGAGCGTATGTCCTGGCTAGATAAACTAGCTACGCCTTTACAGAATTGGGTTTCTAAGTTATACGGCCAGCCAAAACAACCCTCCTATAGGGTCAAAGATGCGCTAAATGGCGTCTGGCTGGGGCATCCTCTTCATCCGGCGCTGGTGTATATTCCCCTTGGAGCCTGGACCTCTTCCTTAGTTCTGGACATGGCTTGGCTATCTAAACAAGAGAATGGAGTAGCGCAGAGTTCTGATCTATTGATGTGGACTGGTCTAGTTGGCTCAGCTGGTGCGGCAATAACTGGAATGACCAATTGGGTTGATACAAATGGACCAGAGCGACGGACAGGCATACTACATGCTCTGCTCAA
>DASYAN010000416.1:0-4430 GCA_036501345.1 Ktedonobacteraceae bacterium | reverse complement strand
CGCCAGAAGAAAAACTCCTGGTGTCTATAAAATTTTATACCTTAAGGACTGATGAAGAAGGGCGAAGAACATTACTGTTACCCCAACCAACGCTATTTGATGATCCTATCGAAAGTCCTACTCCTCACTTTTTCATCCAATTAGGGAAAAACCGCAATGTGATTTTGCCACTGGATTTAAGACCATCTATTTCTAGACTGTCAAGATCAGATCTGAAAGAAATTAATAGCGTTTTTACAGCAGCAAATAGCCTAGATAAAAGAAAGATTGCTGAGTTGTGGGATAAAATTGCCCTTACAGATCTACAAAAAGAAGTAATTGAAGCTTTACGCATCATTGCTCCTGATTTGCAGGATATCAGCATTATTGCCAAATCCAATTCTGGCAGTGAACGTTTCACTATTGTGAAAGTGACTGACATACCTGAGCGTTTACCAATTCGTAGTTTAGGAGACGGTATGCAGTGTATACTTGGCATTTCTTTAGCTTTAGTAAATGCAAAAGATGGCCCGCTCTTGATAGAAGAGATTGAAAATGGACTGCACTACTCTGCACAACCGGATTTGTGGCGATTGATCTTCCAATTGGCACGTGATCTCAATGTCCAAGTTTTTGCGACCACTCATAGCTGGGATTGTATTGAGGCGTTCCAGGCGGCAGCGCAGGAGGATGTACAAGAAGAAGGCATGCTCATTCGTCTCGAACACAAGAAAGGCGAGGTTAGTGCAACCCTGTTCAATGAGCAAAAACTAGCAGCCGTAACTCGTGCTCAGGTAGAGGTGCGCTAAGATGAATGAAGCATTAATCAAGATAGCTGTATGCTGAGAACTACAACTGCAACGCGCTATGTGACGCCCTTGAGGGAAGGTGGCTCACTGCCAGCGATTGTTGAAGCGGATGACGATGGGCTCTACGTGATCAAGTTCCGTGGTGCTGGTCAGGGATTAAAGGCCTTGATTGCTGAACTAATTGCGGGTGAGATTGCTCGTGCCATGGGACTCCCGGTGCCTGAGATCGTATTTATCGAGCTTGATCCAACTCTTGGGCGTTCCGAACCAGATTTTGAGATACAGGCACTGATAAAAGCTAGCGCTGGCCTCAATTTGGCCTTTGACTACTTGCCGGGTGCACTGATGTTTGATGCTATCGATGCTCGCCAGCTCGAACCTCTATTGGCATCGTCGATTGTCTGGCTGGATGCGTATGTCACAAATGTAGATCGCACGGCACGCAACACGAACATGCTATTCTGGCATCGTCGCTTGATGCTCATTGATCATGGGGCCTCCCTCTACTTTCACCATGTAAATGCCAATTATCAAGAACGCAGTCGGACACCTTTTACACCTATCAAAGATCATGTTCTGTTGCCTGTTGCCGACACGCTAGAGGAGGCTGATCGTATCGCGAAGCAACGGCTGACTCCAGAGGTCGTGCGTCATATTGTTGGCATGATTCCTGATCTCTGGCTGGAGAATGATCCGTTATTTCCCAATCAGGATGTCCATCGTGTGGCTTACGTTGACTATCTGCTGGATCGTCTGGCACATTCGCATATCTTTGTAGAGGAGGCTCTGCGTGCCCGCGACCAGCTCGTATGATTATGCTATTATTCGCGTTGTGCCCCATGTCGAACGTGGCGAGTGCATCAACGTGGGGGTGATCCTTTTCTGTCGAACACGCCGCTTCTTAGGTACTTGCATGCATGTGGATGAGCAGCGTTTGTTGGCATTTGCTCCTGATCTGGATCTTCCAGCTCTGCGGCAGCAGCTTGAGCATATTACCTGCATCTGCGAGGGTAGGGATGGGTGTGGTCCGATTGCTCAGTTGTCGCAATCGGAACGTTTCCACTGGCTTGTCTCTCCTCGCAGTACAATTATTCAGTCTTCGCCTGTCCACTCTGGCCTCTGTAGCGATCCTGCAGCCACTCTGCAAAATCTTGTACGCAAACTTCTACTATAATATGTCAAAAAATTCCATCTTGACACATCCGTGTCTGGGAATGTATGCTATCAATATACTTGATTGTCAATATATTAATGTGTAAAGGGAGATGAGCTCATGGCAACGGATCGCCTCGTTGAGGATCTGCTGGCCTTGTGGCGACTCCTGCGAGCCAGTACGCATCCAGTACGCCGCGCCGAAATCACGCCAGAACAATACTGGCTGCTACGTCTCCTCCATCGCAGAGGGCCGATGAGCATCAGCGAACTGGCCGAGGTACTGGGCGTTACCGGAAGCTCTATCACTACCGCCTGCAAACGTCTTGAAAAGGCTGGTCTGGTGAAGCGGGAGAGACAAGGTGATGGCTGCGATGAACGCGTCGTTCTAGCAGTGCTGACTGCTCAAGGGGCTGAACAGATAGAAGCATGGCAACAGGAACGTCGTGAGATGCTCTCACATATGCTTTCACCACTGACTCAGCAGGAACAAGACGAGTTGCAACGACTTATCGAGCGTGTACTTGAAGTCTCAGAGCAGACAACCACACGTCCTATCAGCGTTGCAACGGAAGAAAGTGAGCAGTAATGAGTAACATTATTGAAGTTGAAAACCTGGAAAAATGTTTTGGTGAGCATGCTGCTGTTGATCGTATCAACTTTTCTATTGAGGAGGGCGAATGCTTTGGACTCCTCGGCCCCAATGGAGCCGGGAAAACTACTACTATTCGTATGCTGATCACGCTTATTTCTGCTACCAGTGGTTCCATGTCTATTGCCGGACTGGATGTCCAGCATAATAAAGCGATCGTCCGGCGCTTACTGGGATATGTTCCCCAGTCGCTCTCAGCTGATGCATCGCTCACTGGTTATGAAAATCTTCTAATAATTGCTAAGCTTTTGGGTCTTTCGGCGCAAGAGCGCAAGCGACGCATTGAGGAAGTGCTGGAAATACTCAATCTGAAGTATGCAGCGCACCAAATGGTCCAGACTTACTCTGGCGGTATGGTCCGGCGTCTCGAAATCGGTCAGGCTATTTTGAACCGACCCCATATCCTCATCCTTGACGAGCCAACTGTCGGGCTTGACCCAACAGCTAGGCGCTCTGTTTGGGAAACGGTGGATGCGCTCCGTCGGAAATTCCAGATGACATTGCTCATCACGACCCATTACATGGAAGAGGCCGATAATTACTGCCAGCGAGTCGCGATTATGGATCATGGACGAATTGTGGCTATTGGCACACCAGCAGAGCTCAAAGCGGGCCTCAACGAGCCGGGTGCAACCCTAGAAGACGTCTTTACAAGTGTGACAGGCAATACTTTAGAATCAGGAGGAAGTTTCCGTGAAGTCAAACAGCTTCGTCGACGTGCTCGCCGTTTCAACTAAACCAGCTGAAGAGCTTGCAGAACTCTTACGTCCCCCTACGCTTAAAGACTGGTTCCTAGGCTATCTGCACGGAGTCTGGGTGGTTACCGAGATCGAGATACGTAAGTTGCGTCACGATCCCTTCGAACTGGTTACTCGAGTTGTTCAGCCAGCCCTCTGGCTTGTCGTCTTTGGTGAAGCCTTTTCGCGTCTGCGAGCTATCCCCACGGGCAATGTGAACTATCTCACATTTATGACGCCAGGCATCCTGGCACAGTCCCTGATGTTTATCTCGATCTTCTTTGGGATTAGTATCATCTGGGAGCGCGATGCTGGGATTTTGCAGAAGTTTTTGGTCATGCCAGTGCCACGTGCTAGCTTTATAACTGGCAAGGGATTGGGAGCGGGTGTGCGTGCTTTGTGTCAGGCCGTTGTAATTTTTGGGCTGGCCTTACTACTAGGTGTCCAGCTCAAGTGGAGCGTAGTAGGAATTGTTGGTAGCTTGCTGACCGTTCTGGTGGGATCTAGCTTCTTCTCGATACTCTCTATGTTGATTGCTATCACGGTGAAGACGCGCGAACGCTTCATGGGTATTGGACAAGTGCTCACGATGCCACTCTTCTTTGCTAGCAATGCTATCTATCCATTGGCGATTATGCCGGACTGGTTGCGTGTGGTTGCGCAGGTCAATCCGCTAAGCTACGTGGTTGACTTGCTACGTGGCTATCTAGTCTATGGGAGTGTTCCGAATGCACTTCTCGACTGGACTGTCTTGCTAATTGCAGTGGTCATTGTGCAAACCATCGCCTCACTGACCTATCAGACGATAGTGCTCTGATTGTGTCGATCGGAGGCAAGAGATTGTACACTGGCGGAGTTTAGTTTTCCTGTAACATTCAGGCATTGATGTTCGTGTTTAATGCAGTGTGTGCAGGGGTTAGGGGAAGCTAAAAAGCCAGAAAAAGCAAAGGAGAATTACAATGGCAAGTGTTAGTCCAAGAGAAGTTGAAAAGGCTCTCAAGGGGATAGATTATCCGGCCCATAAAGGGGATATGCTGAAAGTGGCGGAAAGCAATCATGCTGAAGAGGTTGTACGCCGGGTCATCCAGAGTTTGCCGGATA
>DASYAN010000415.1:0-10417 GCA_036501345.1 Ktedonobacteraceae bacterium | reverse complement strand
AGAGCGTGGAGGTCTCCTTGATAACCATCCTGACTCGGTGGCTACTACTTGGGCATTGTCTTTTCAGCGCGTCGAGGAGAACAATGCTGCAGCGGCGGATCTGCTACGACTCTGTGCCTTCCTAGCTCCTGATGCTATTCCTGAAGAGATCATCACTGCCGGAGCGGAGCATCTCGGACCACTATTGCAAGTAACTGCCAACGATCCTATGGCGTTGAATAAAGCTATTGCTGCACTCGGCGCTTATTCGCTGATTCAGCGTGATGCGATAGAGAAGACGCTGAGTATCCACCGACTGGTCCAAGCTGTATTGCGAGATGCGATGACTGATGAGGAGACGAAGGTGTGGACTGAGCGAACGGTATATGCCGTCAATGCTGCTTTTCCTGATGTAGAGTTTGCACAGTGGACAAAGTGTGAGCGGTATCTGCCACATGCATTTTTTTGTGCTGAGCTTGTTGAGCGAGGAAACCTGATGCTTCCAGAAGCAGCCCATTTGCTCAATAATGCAGGGTCTTATTTGCATCAACGTGCTAGTTACAATGAGGCCGAGCCCTTGTTCCTGTGTGCTCTTGCTATCCGCGAGAAACAGTTGGGATCTAAGCACCCCGATACGGCAAGCAGTCTCAACAATCTGGCAGTCCTTTATCGATCTCTAGGTCGATATGAAGAGGCGGAATTATACTATAAGCGTATATTGGCAATTTTCGAGAAGGAACTGGGGTATAACGACTTCCATCTCGCCACTATTCTCAACAATTTGGCAGCCATTTATCGCGAACGTGGTCAATATGCCCAGGCTGAGCCACTTCTCCAACGTGCCTTGCTCATCTGCGAAAAGATACTGGACCCTGAGCATCTCGATATCGCTATCACTCTCAATAACTTGGCAGACATTTGCTACCATCAGGGTCAATACACTCAAGCCGAGTCACTTCTCCAACGTGCATTACTTATCCTTGAAAAGACTGTCGGAATTGAATATCCTCACACTGCAGCTGTAATAAACAGCCTAGCACGAGTTTACCACGCCC
Organism: Ktedonobacteraceae bacterium; assembly: GCA_036501345.1. Classification (GTDB taxonomy): domain Bacteria; phylum Chloroflexota; class Ktedonobacteria; order Ktedonobacterales; family Ktedonobacteraceae; genus DASYAN01. The sequence goes on along the minus strand of DASYAN010000415.1, from coordinate 9,383 downwards.
AAGGCCAATATGAACGGGCAGAACCGCTTTACAAACAAGCTCTTGATATCCGTGAAAAGACATTGGGACTAGAACATCCCAATACAGCAGTAAGCCTCAACGATCTCACAACAATCTACCAAGAGCAGGGTCAGCATGAACAGAGAGAATCTCTTTTAAAGCGTGCTCTTGCAATCCATGAAGAGAAGTTAGGACCTGAGCATCCCTATACTGCCATTATCCTCAATAACTTAGCTAGGCATTACCATACTCAAGGCTTATACGAGCAGGCAGAATCACTCCTGAAACGTGCTCTTGTCACCTGGGAGCAAGCATTAGGATCACAACATCCCAATATACAGCAAGGACGCCAAAACTACATCACCCTCCTACGAGCAATGGGCCGCAACGAAGAAGCAAAGCAGCGCGAAGAGAAGCAATGAGAGCTAGCAGCAATACATGAAACAACAGCAAGAGCTTCATTTCTCTTCATCCTCAAAGAGCTTCATCGTCCCTTCTCACAAGCTTGTTATTCTCCTTCTGCTCACTCGTCTTATTGATGTATAATTATTCACGAAAGAAGCATACTGGAAATTTTCGAATTGTAATGGAGGTTCAGACATGAGTAAACAGCCCACCTTGTTCAAGCAAGTGAGCTACAATCTTTCGGCACTGCTCCACTACATTGATAATGGAGATATTGCCTTGCCAGACATTCAGCGCCCATTCGTCTGGAATGCAATCAAAGTCCGAGAACTCTTCGACTCCATGTACCAAGGCTTCCCTGTGGGATCCTTGCTCTTCTGGGCTAATGCAGAGGCAAATAGCGCAAGGACAATCGGAATTAGCGAGAAAATACACAAAAGCCCTTCATTACTGGTCATTGATGGTCAGCAACGACTGACTTCGCTCTATGCCGTCTTTCGCGGCAAAGCTATCCTCAACGAGAACTATCACGAGACTCACATTGAGATTGCCTTCCGGCCTCGCGACGGGAAATTTGAAGTGGCTGATGCAGCTATTCGTAAAGATCCAGAGTTTATAGTTAACATTTCTGAGCTTTGGACATCAGGCAAAGGGAGTTTTACACTCACAAACGAGTTTCTGAAGAACCTGGAGGCTAGACGCCCTCTCTCTGATGAGGAACGAGAAATCATCAGTAGCAACATTAATCGCCTGATTAACCTGCAAGGGTACCCTTTTACTGCTCTAGAAATCGCCTCCGAGGTGGATGAAGAGAAGGTCGCAGATATCTTCGTACGTATCAATAGTGAGGGAATTAAGCTCAACCAAGCAGATTTTATCCTGACGCTTCTCTCGGTATTTTGGGAAGAAGGGCGCAAAGAGTTGGAGGCATTTAGTCGGGTCTCACGTCGGGCTCCTGGACATGGGTCAATGCCTTCCCCTTTCAACCACTTTATTGAACCTAGCCCTGATCAGTTGCTCCGAGTCTCTGTGGCACTTGCCTTCAATCGTGGACGTTTGCGGAGCGTCTATCAAATGCTACGTGGGCGCGACATTGATACCGAGGCATTTTTACCGCAGCGCCGAGAAGAGCAATTTGCCCAACTCCAAACCGCCCAAGCAACCGTACTAAACCTATCATACTGGCATCAATTCTTCAATGCCATCTTGTCCGCAGGCTTTCGCAGCCGTGAATGGATTTCTTCAGAAAACACTCTGCTCTACGCCTATGCATTCTACTTGATTGGCAAGACCCGATATACTGTGCCTGAGTACCTGCTCCAGCGGATTATCGGACGCTGATTTTACACCACCAGTATCTCTGGACGCTACACAAGTTCGCCCGAAACGGTGATGGATGCAGACCTGAATCGTATCAAGGATCTGGGTGGTACAGACCAGTTTATGGCAGCCTTGGACCGAATCATCAACAGTACCCTTACCAGTGACTTCTGGACGATTACGCTGCCCACCCATTTGGAAACCTCCTCATCGCAAAGCCCATCGCTCTTCGCGTACAACGCAGCACAGGTAAAACTTGGCGCTTCGGTCTTATTCTCAAACAAGCTAATTTGGGATCTTCTTGATCCCAGCCTGAAAATGAAGAAAAAATCGCTGGAGCGGCATCATCTCTTTCCACGTGCTTGGCTCGAATCACAGGGCATCAAAGACCTCAAGCTCATCAACCAGATCGCCAACTTTGCCCTCTTAGAGTGGCCCGACAACATCGATATCAGTGATGCTCCTCCTGTAGAATATGTCTTCAGGATGCGGGAGCGCTTTACTGCCCAGGAATGGGCACGCATGTGTGAACTTCATGCACTGCCAGAAAGCTGGGAACAGCTTCCCTATGAAGAATTCCTGCAGCAGCGGCGCGTCCTAATGGCCCAGATCATCCGTCGAGGGTTTGAGGCACTCTCATGATTGCAGTGATTACTGAATCAGCATAAATACTAGAATTACGATAGAAGAGAAACAATGACTTCTAGCAGCGACAATGCATTCTCGTCATCACTCTTCACAAGCTTGTTATTCCCTTTCTGCTCACTCGTCTTATTGATGTAGAATTCTTCATGAAAGAAGCATTCTGAAGTCGAGGCAGGCCCAACAATGCAAGGCCATCAAAGACAAACGAAGCAGCATTGAGAGCGATCCGAACCGTATCGATAATCTTGGCTATATTGTTCGTCTAGTCGGCCAGGTGATCACAGTGAGCGTCGAGACGGTGCAGATGGTCAATGCGTTGGCGCAGGCGGTGAGGGTTGAGGATTGGCTGGGGGAAGTGGTGGAGATGAAGGGATAGCGACGTGACACGCGATGATAAGGCGATACAGCCAGAAAGTTGTTTGATATGACAGAGTAAGCACTAGGAACTATCTAGGCACTCTATCCCCTACACATTTTCTCGAACACGAAGAGGAAGAAAAAATTATGTTTAATGACCAAGAAAATCAAGATGGAGGAGCCATTGATCACTTGGGCAAATACACTATTAGAAACAATAGTTCTACATTTGGACAGGTTAATGGCGATCATCCTACTGTTAACATGTATTATACATATACTTATCCAAATCAGCGTAAATACACAGTAAAAACTATATTTAGCAGAAAAAATATTATGAGAGCAATTTTATTTTTTACTATTTTATTGGTAATAATTGTTCTTACTAATTTAATAATATATTTTATGCGTATTCCTCTGCCTATCAGACGTGGGTGTGTTAGCTCAAGCTGTGATGGCTTTCTCGAAAATGCTCGTTCTCCTTTCTGCTCTATAGGGCAGTGGATTACCAAGACAGATAATGTTTACGATGAAAAAAATGTATTAATTGGTATAGTAGTAATATATGTATCCTATAGTGATGATGGACCTAGTACTAATAATAGTGATTGCATATCATTTTGGGGAGGATTGCGAGCAAGTATAGGAAGTCTTCAGAATGTGCATGTTGCAGCGGGAATCTCTGATGTCCAGTATGAACAAGGGCCAGAGGTTAACTTGCGTAGTGGTCAGTGGGCTTCATCCTATATGCATACCTATTCTCAAGACTCTTCTTGTCAAAGTGCTTGGGTATGGGGTACTAATAGTAGTGATAGAAGCTTATTTAGTCACAAAGTAATTTCCAATGATAGAGGCTGCTAAGCACTATAAGCTGTTTGCTACTATATAGCAAAACAATAAATTTATCTGCAATATAGTAAGATAATAACAAATAAAATCATTATTTTTCATCATCAAAAGCAATAGTAATCCTTTCCACAAAACTGTTATTTCTCTTCAATCCACGCGTTGATTCCTATGGAGGTATTCATCAGAGAAACAGAAGTATCGTCATATTCCAGAAATGAGCCATGATCATCTTTGAAAAACAAAGCCAAGGAAGGACAACATCACATGGACCCCATCACCAGCGCAATCGTCGCCGCACTCTCAGCAGGAGCCATCAGTGGCATCACAGACACTGCCAAGGCAGCAGTCAATGATGGCTATAATAAGCTCAAGGGTTTGCTCACCAAGAAACATGGAGACGACAGTGATGTAGTGCAAGCCATCGCTCAGCTGGAGGCGAAACCGGAATCACAAGGCCGCAAAGAGATGCTTCAAGAGGAAATAATGGCAGTGAAGGCAGAGCAGGATGAGGAGATTGTTGCAGCAGCGAAGCAGATCTTGATACAGATGAAACCTCAGCAAGCAGGTATGGGCAAGTTCACGATCCAGAACAATGGTGCTGTGCAAGGGCAGAATATTGGTGATTATCAACACATCACACAGCACTTTGGGAAGCTGCCGGAAGCAGAGAGTCAGAGAGTAGAGAGAGCAGGGAAGCATGGGAGAGCCAAAGATCAATAATGAGGGACCAGTGCAGGGGCAGAATGTCGCTGGTATTCAGAATATTACGCAGATCTTTAATGACACCCAGGACAAAGCGACATCATCGACAAAGCCCCAACGCATCTGGAATATCCCCTATTTGCGCAACGCTTATTTCACTGGCCGCCAAGAGATCCTTGCAGAGATCCTTGCAGAGCTCCATGCCCGCTTCAAAGCCAACAACGCCACAGCACTCTCCCAACGCCATGCGATGAATGGCCTTGGAGGCATTGGCAAGACCCAGACTGCCGTTGAGTATGCGTATCGCTATCACCAGGATTATCAAGCTGTACTATGGGCACACGCTGAGAGCCATGAGACGTTGACATCATCCTTCGTTGAGATTGCAACCCTTCTGGACTTGCCACAAAAGAATGAACAGGACCAGACGATTATTGTGCAAGCTGTGAAACGTTGGCTGCAGGGTAATGATGGATGGTTACTGATTCTCGACAATGCTGATGAGCCTGCGGTTGTACGTGATTTTCTCCCAACAAAATTCGATGGGCATATGTTGCTCACGACGCGAGCACAGGCACTCGGTGGTCTGGCACAGCGGATTGAGGTCGATATCTTCACACCGGAGCTGGGTGCTTTATTTTTGTTGCGACGTGCGATGCTCATTGCAGCTGATGGTAGCTTAGAATTGGCGACATCGCAAGATCGTAAGGTGGCCATGCAGATCAGTGAGGAGCTAGGAGGGTTGCCGCTGGCATTGGATCAGGCTGGGGCATATATAGAAGAGGCACAATGCAGTTTGTCAGACTATTTGAGTCTCTATCGCACTCGCAGGGCTGAGGTGCTCAAAGAACGTGGAGGTCTCAGAGGTGACCATCCTGAACCAGTTGCCACGACGTGGTCTTTGTCTTTCCAGCGCGTTGAGGAGAAGAATGCTGCAGCGGCGGATCTCTTGCGCTTCTGTGCATTTCTAGCACCCGATGCTATTCCTGAAAAGATCATCACTGTTGGAGCGGAGTATCTGGGACTACTCTTGCAGGCCATAGTTCATGATCCTCTGGTATTGAATAAAGCCATTGCAGCACTCAGCGTGTATTCCCTGATCCGTCGTGATCCAGCAGAGAAAACATTGAGTGTCCATCGATTGGTGCAGGCAGTGCTGCGAGACGCGATGTCTGACGAGGAGGCGAGGCTGTGGGCTGAACGTACGGTGCAAGCTTTGAGCGAGGCTTGTCCTAATGTGAAGTTTGCGATGTGGCCACAATGGGAACGGTATTTGCCACATGCACTTGTGTGTGCTAATCTTGCTGAGCAGGGAAACCTCGTGCTTCCAGAGGCAGTTCATTTACTCAACCAGACAGGGTGTTATTTGCATGACCATGGTCGATATACGGAAGCCAAGCCATTGTTTGTGCGAGCCTTCCAAATCAGAGAGCAGGAGTTGGGTGCCACTCATCCTGACACAGCTCTCAGCCTCAATAATCTGGCTCTTCTATATCATCACCAGGGGAAGTACACCGAGGCCGAGCCATTGTTTGTGCGAGCCCTCTCGATTTGCGAACAGGAGTTGGGAGTTACTCATCCCAACACGGCTCTCAGTCTCAACAATCTGGCTTTTCTATATCATCGCCAGGGGAAGTATGCCGAGGCCGAGCATCTCTACCAACGCGCCCTCAGCATCTACGAAAAAGCGTTAGGCCCACACCATCCCAATACACAACAAGCACGCCGAAACTACGCCGCTCTCCTACGAGCCATGGGCCGCGACGAAGAAGCAAAGCACCTCGAAGAAGAGCAATGAGATCTCACAGCAACACAATAAAACAACAGCAAGAGCATCATCACGCTTCATACTCAAAGAGCGCCATTTGCCCCGCTAGTAGCATGTTACTGTTAGTACCGTGTGTGCTCCAGCGGTGAACAGAAGGATTGAACCCTCTAGTCCACCACACGTAGGACAATCTTGCCTCGTGTGTGCCTCCTTGCTCCCTGTTCGTATGCCTGACGTGCTTGTGAAAGGGGAAGCACGGTATCGATAATAGGCCCAATCTTGCCCGTATCGATCAACTCTCCAATCTCAATCAGTTGATCCCGGCTAGGTTTGACAATAAACCAAACCGGACGCACACCATGCATTTTTGCCTGCTCAGCAGAGGGTGGACTGACAACGGAAACAAGGACACCTCCTTTTTTCATCACATTCCAGGATCGCTCCAATGTGTCGCCGCCAACGGTGTCCAAGACGATGTCGGCATCATGGACGACATCCTCAAAGCGCGTCGTGGTATAATCGATCATTTCGTTGGCTCCTAGTTCTCGCAAAAAGTCGCTATTGCGCGTAGAGGCGGTTGTGATAACATACGCGCCAGCCCAGTGAGCAAGCTGGACGGCAAAGACGCCAACGCCCCCTGCGGCTCCGTGGATCAAGACGCTTTGCCCTGCCACCAGCCCTGCATGATCAAAGAATGCCTGCCAGGCTGTCAGGGCAGTCAGCGGAACAGCTGCGGCCTGTACATGATCGAGGGAGCGTGGCTTGGGGGCAAGCTCACAAGGGAAGGCAAGAGTATATTCCGCCTCAGCACCGTCCCTATCGAAGGCCGTGAGGGCATAGACCTCTGCTCCTCTGGTGAGGGTGGTAACGCCAGGACCAACCTGCTCTACGACACCCGATACATCATGTCCCGGAATCGGGAAGGATCGTGAATGCCCCGATGCCGTCTGATAGGTTTCGTCCCAGGTCAATTCTGTTGCAATGACGCCCGTTGCATAGATGCGAACCAGGACTTCTCCCTGTCCAGGATGTGGTTGTGGTGCATCTTCATAGGCGAGCTGATCGGGACCACCCCGGCCATGTAGACGGATTGCTTTCATACTGTTGTGCCGCTCCTTTCAACATGGTTGTGAAAGAAATGGATACCTCAATCTTTCTGCCCATCGCCGTAGACGGACTCATTGAGCAACTTTTTACCAGAAAGTGCCCAACGGATTTTTTGAACCATTTAGCTTGGCTGGACAAGTATCGTATCGAATCACAAGTTACTGACGTGCCTATAGCCATCGTCCTTCATATGACACGTCTGGCAAGACGCAAAGAGAACAAGGGGGAGTGCAAGGATTTGTACAAAAATGGGCCATTTCAGAGAAATCCCTCTTTGCTCCCAGATGCTATCGCAGCGAATCGCCCATTAGGTGCGGTAACTCCCCGATAGATGACGAAAATATTGCTATGAATGCTAGTCAACATTCGCCATTTTTACGCGTTAGGTGCGATAACTTGGATACGAACAAGCTCAGATCTGCCAAGCGGCCCAATTTTGTACGAATCCTTGTCGCATCCGAAGAGCAGCATCATCAGCTGTCGCTGGTACCGTATGCGCTATGAGTTGCTGAGGCAAAGAGAGCCATCGTCCTTCATGGCACATCTGGCAAAACACGGAGAGGGCAAGGGAGTTATAATGGCGCTACGATGCATTTTCTTGGGCTTTTCCAGCGAGACATCCAAAAAGTTTACCGCAGAGGTCGAGAGAGGGCTACACACGACGCTGTGGGCAAGGAAACGAGGCATTGGAGACGAGCATTGCCACATCAGCACCACCAAGCAACCCAATACCCAACAAGCACGCCAAAACTACGCCGATCTCCTACGAGCAATGGGCTGCAACGAAGAAGAAGAGCAGATCGAAGAGAAACAATGAGATCTCACAGCAACACAATAAAACAACAGCAATAGTATCATCACGCTTCATCCTCAAAGAGCATCATCTACCCCGAAAGCCTCATGCATTCTCACTCTTTGTCGCTTATAACGCGTTCGTCATGAATTAGCAAAATGCAGAGAGCCATCATATTTCATATGGCACACCTGACAAAACACGGCGAGCCAGACAGTAGAGAAGCGATGGTTGACTTTGCCCAGCGGATCTCGCCTTGCTTGGCACCGCACACTTCACAGGTCCACCCTGCTTGCTCTTTGCGGGCTGATGAAGCGTTCATTCCAATCATGTGGGTAGCGTTGTTTGTCCCACGGCATCGTGTGTGTAGCCCTTCCTTCTCTTCTTCTAATATACACTATTTCCCTTTTTGACATAGTTCTGAGCTTTGGGAACTGGTGTAATGGCGATAGTGTTGTGGGAATAGTTGATGAGAAGCAAAGAGTGCGAAGGACTCTACATCGCGCTACACTGCGTTTTCTAGGGCTTTCTCATCAGTATAAAAGGTATTACAGAGATCGATAAAGGCCATGTAGCGATTCTGTGGGCAATAAAGAGGCAATGGTTACAGCGTTTATTGATGCCCCGCTCCGTTCCGTCTTGGAAGAAACAAAAAAGGCCAGATCTCGCTCGACATTGGGCAAGGTCTGGCTTTGTGCTTCTTCAATTGTCATAGAACTCTAGGAGGTGAAGCACTTGTTTCAATTATGACAGATGTACGCAAGGTGTCAGTGCATCAACAATTTCACCATGCCCGCACAGCACACAAAACTGTCCCTCGGTTCGACTAGACAAAGTGGATCATCTTGAGTACAGTTGAGAGTGGTACTCGTTTTGTGTGTGTAGTTAGAATTGTTAAGACCTAAAAATAATCTATACTTCTATAAATACTAAAAGCGTAATATTCCAATAAAAAGAGGATTTTAGAATGGATAGCATGAAAAAATGGCTTTGGGGAACGGATGCCAAAGACCAAGCATCTAGTACTCAACCTAAGCGTTCAGCTAGTCATGAACAACTCATAGGCTTAGGTTTAAGTACACAAGAATATCAGCAGAGAAAAGACCAACCAGAACATCCTAAGCACTCTGAAATAGATAAAGGAGAGTCACAAGACAGTAATGAAAGTCAGGTGAAAAATCTTATCAAGGAATTTCGTCAAACAGGAGGAAATACATCGCTAGAACATGCCAAAATCATTTGCTTAGGAGACCTACATACAGATGAAAGACACCATAAATTAAATGCACAACTCATTGACTCACCATTCGCACAATCCAGAAAGGGGAAAAAGCCATTCTTGGTCCTATTTTAGCAGCAAGAATGGCAATTCAGGTGATATCGTAAGGTCTTGCAGTTGCTTGGTGCTTGGCAGTGAGCAAAAAGGATGAGAAACCG
>DASYAN010000414.1:0-4372 GCA_036501345.1 Ktedonobacteraceae bacterium | reverse complement strand
CAGGTAGGTGCAGGTCCGCGTGTTCAACGCCGCCATAGACCATGCGGAAGATAGCCAGTAAGCGGCTCCAGGCATCACAACGATAGCCCATCACATCCTCACCCTGCTGATCGGCCTGCTCTTGCAACTGTTTGAGCAAGGTTGAGACAGCGTAGTTCTGGTCATAGATCGGCTCTCCCAATTGCAACAAATCGCGTTCCTCTGCCGAGAGCAGGAAGACGAGGCGCATCATGACGGTGAGGGCTGCTTCATAGAGAGCTTTTTCACTGATGCCAGCCAAGAGCGAAGACTGATCCTTCTTGATCCGTCGATCTTCCTTGTCGAGCTGATCGATGGTATGTACCAGTGTCTCGATAGCACGCCGGACCTGATCTCCCAGCTGATCAGTAACTTCTTGTTGCTTGAGAGCGCTCCTGGTTAGCAAAGCTTCCAGAGTCTCATCGGTGGGCACATTGAAGAAGCGGTGCATACCGAGCAGGCTGCGAAAGGCTTGTAGGGTCAAGGGCTCCTCAGCCCAGAGCGAAGCATCCCAGCTATAGTAGCCCGTGGTCTCGCTCGGGGGTGCATCGATGAGCATCCACTGCCGACCATTGGTAAGTAAGCCCAGGCGTACTCCAGTGTTGCGCAGCAGTTCCATCATGCGTGTAGCGGGTGAGGCTTTCCATCGTTTGCCAGCAATGGCTTTGGAGAGATCTTGCTTGTACGCAGAGAGTTCGATGAGCAAGCGTGGTTTGGGCTCATAAGGTGAACGAATAACCATCAAAGGACGCAGGGTCTCGCCATGTTCTTTGGCTTCATAGCACAGATCGGCGGGGATGTGTTGCCCTTCCAGGATGGCGTCGGAGCGCATCTCGAGCACCTCTTCGAGCACGAAACGCAGCCACTGGGTATGAATGGCTGGGTCTGGCTGATGGCTTTCCTGGTTCTCAATCCACTCATCATAGGCCAGACGCACACGGCGGCGGACCTTGCCCTCGTCGTCCGTGAGATCCAGACCTTGAGGGAAACTTTCGAGCAAGACGGGCATGCTCAAGAAAGGGCCGGAAACTTCGATGAGCGAGAGCCATTCGGCGTGTTTGCGTGCCACAAGGCGATCTGTCGACATGGGTACTTGCATCCTTTCCAGGGTGGTCGGTGCTTGTTGATGGAATAGCAAATTGATGAAATACCTGCACAAGAATCGGACGAGTAGAAGGCATAGAAATAACAGAGATGGGAAAAGAGACTAGAGCGGCACTCAGCATTTCGTCATCGTGCCGCTCTCCTCCCTCCATATCTACTGATCACAAGTGAGTATTCTGCACCCACTTTACAAGCTGATCACCATCAATCAGCTGAATGGGCTTACCTTTAGCAAACTCCTTTGCTTGCTGTGTGAATAGAGACGTTGTAACAAAGACTCCTCTTTGAGCTTTGTAATGAACCATCGAACCTGTGAACTTCTGAAGATCAGATCCCCCAACATTCTTTCCTGTTGAATATTTCTTGCACTGTACAATAACCCGGTTCCCTTGTACATCGCGTGCAATAATATCAGCCCCTTGGTCACCGCTTTTGCCAACTTGTTCTACATCATAGTATCCGTTTGCAGCAAAAAGCTTACCTACAAATGCTTCGAATTCTGCAGGTAACAGTGTGTGCATGTCACCCAGAGTCTTGATCCTGGCTAGTTGCTCACGTTCGCGTTGCTGTTGAACTTGCATCTGGTAGTGCGTCATAGCCTGCTGATGTTCTATAGCTTGTTGCTGTTGAACCATCTGCTGTTGAGTTTGTACCTGTTGCATATATTGTTGATGGGCTTGGTTTTCTCGCTCCTGTTGCTTCCTATGCTGAACTTGATAGATCTTGAGAGCAGCAAAGGATACAATGACGAGTAGAGCAAGCAGAAAAAATAGAGAAAATACTTGTGATGGAATACGGTTGAGTAAATACAAGGCAAATAAAGCAAGGATGCCAATGCCAGCAACCCGAGAGAAGGAACCATTTCCACTCCTGCGACTCCGTTTCTTGGGTCTTCTCCGATTGCGGTAATGGCCGTTTACCCATGTACGTCCCATTATAGCTTTTGTTCCCTCCGACACTCAAAATGACACAGATTAGCTAACTATATAGACGTTCACTACTTGATTCTATCACAATCTAAAGCTAGCAGAAGCGGCACAGGTAGTGGGGTGCTGGGTAGCCGCTCTTTTATTGCCTATGTAATCTGTAGCTCAGCCTTCAACTCATTATGTGTCAATATTTGGCATGAGCATGGAAATTCCTCTAGTGCTAGCTTTACCGTTGGAGCCATCTTTGTATCAACTGTAAAAGCGTTACAGTATGGAAGTAAGCTCAGTTGGAAGAGATCACCTATATCAGAACCTGACTTTTTTGGTATTTGGTTAGGAGGCGGGCTAATGTAATGATGCCAAAGACAAAGATTTGTGAATCTTATGCCGCGCATGATCGAAGTGTCCTGCCAAGAGTAGTAGGTGGACTGGTTAGCAAGCCGCCAATCCAAACTACGGAGAAATTCTTCCCGTTTCTCTTCGCTGTTTGTTTTGTAGCGATCACCTCTAGTTTTGATTAAATATCCTTGTTTAACGCTATTCTCAATGATTTTTTGCACATCAGTTAACCATTGTTTCTTGAATGCTTCATATTCTCTGCACCATTGCTCTATATCAATTCCTTCGTCAAGTAAAGCTGGATCTCTTCTCAAAACTTTAAGTATTTCTGATACTCTTTCGTCAGGGGAGTCAATTGTATCGAGATCCATCTCTATAGGTAAAGTATCAACTTGACCCGGAAACTGATGTCCTTCAAACTTCTGTACTTTTTCGGGTCTAACAATAACACAGTGCTGATTTCCTAGAAAACTTGCCACTCTTGCGCCCTGCTCTTCAATGCCTCCACCTTGCCATCCTGGATTATATGACTCAGCCATTGATAGTCCACTGAATACAATAGTGTAGTCATTGGATTTGATAAAGTTTTCTAATTTTTGGACATATTCTGCTTTCGTGTAGTCAGATAATACCCATGTATCTAAAAAAATGTACTTCGGCACAATTTCTCCTTTAAAGAGAGATGATTTCATACAAGAATCAAACGAGTAGAGGGCATGGAAATAACAGAGGTGGGAGAAGAGACTAGAGCGGCACAATGACTCCTCTGTACCGGCCAGCTGGTCACATCACGCAATAAAGCAACAAAAAGACCTTGCCAGGATCGGCAAGGCTCTTTGTTTTCCTGCTCGAACGGCGATGCTGTGCCGTTTCTGAAAGACCGCCAAATAATCAATAGATTGCATGATTAGCGCATTGTTGATCTTGTTGTGCAAAATATATGCTCCGAGGTATCCATTGCTCTCCCCGTTACTGCGTTGCAGGTAACTGCATCCATTGAAGCACTCTAGCATTATAACTGTTAATAAAAGCTTCTCTATCTTCTTTAGTCATCTCAGAAAGCTTTTGATTCAACCTCTCACGTCTCTCATTCCAATTGCCTGGCTCTTTAGATGAAGGATGAGCATTGCTAAACACCCTATCAGTACAAAGCACTCCGTGTCTCTTAAAAGGTTCCGGAGCACCTTCTTGGCAACTCTTAAGCAAGAACTTGTTGGCATTGGGAATAATGCACCATTGCTCTTCCAGCGCGTACTCTGGATTCATCGCCCATGATGGGCACTTCAAATCATATCGCCCTGCTAAGTACTCAGCAGCTCCAGCGCAGAACGCCGACCATTGGCGTTGTTCCAGTGTTGGATTATCGAGGACGACGATAGGCTCGTCGAGAAGTTGTTGCCGCTTCTTGACATCATAGAGAAAAAAGGAATTCATAAAATTGCCGATGGCTACTCTGAATTCTTCGCCTTCACTAAGTTCTTGATATGCTCTTGCGAGAGTTTGAAATATATATCGCATAACCTAAACTCCTTCGCGAATCAATGCCTCTTCTTAAGGATATCATTACAATGGAGTTATGGCTATTCCTCACCTCCGAATATCTCATCCAAGTTTCTGGAAAGATCAAAGAATTCTTGACCTGTTTGATCAGGGAAAAAGCGATTGACTACCTCTTGAGCCTGTTCACGAGTAGAAACGTGAAGCAAATTACGCAATGCGGCAATATCGCCGTAATCCTTATCGGCCCGACCAGCAATAAGTTTACAGGCCAAGATATAGGACAAATCATCAGGGACAGAGAGCTGTAATTTTTGATATTGCCGCCAGAGACGAACAGGAGGTGGTAGATTGGCTGAAACTTCGGACGCAAATCCTGGGCTGAGGCCCCCTTGGTCGAAGTTTCAGCCAAAAAATGTTTGGGTGAAAGTTCGACCTCATTTCGGAGAGGGGTTCTCTGGTTCGTCGGAAGAGGGCTGTTTTTG
>DASYAN010000413.1:0-13561 GCA_036501345.1 Ktedonobacteraceae bacterium | reverse complement strand
GAGAAGTTTGACAAAGGTTTACAATCCTGCACTTTAATGGACTCTCAAAGCAGCTCACCGAGCTCGGAACCCTGTGTATAGATCCCTATTCCATCCTGATGATATAATAGCCCAGTTGATCATATTCACAAGGATACACCTGCCAAATCAGCTCTATACCACAGCTCATAAGGGATACGAGCAGGAGAAAACCTCAACTACATCTCTATCTACATCAATGAACCTCATCATTTTCACCAGCCTCGTCATCAAACTTAAAGGCAAGATCCATCTTATTAGCCGCATCTTTTTGCATCGATGGAAGCAAGTGAGAATAGGTATCCATGGTCATGGCAATGGTACTATGTCCCAGCAGCTCTTGCACTACTTTGGGATGAACCCCCATGGTCAGCAATATTGTCGCTGCACTATGACGTAGATCATGAAAGCGCATACGAGGCAGACCAGCCCTCTCAAGCAAAGCATGAAACTCCTTCAATATCTTATCAACGCTTAAAAAGCCGCCAAGATCATCAGAAAAAACTAGATTCTTGTTTTTCCACTTGTCACATGCTTTTGCTTTTGCTTGATCTTGGTCTAAACGATGCCTTTTCAACATTCTCAATGCAATCTCAGAGAGTACTACCTTACGTCGACTTGACCGCGTTTTCGGATCATTTTCAACAATACCATAGCTCCCTATTCTACTTGCCGTACGCTGTACATGAAGTACTCCGTTGTTCAAATCAATGTCACTCCAGCGTAAAGCAACCAATTCACCACGTCTCATTCCTGTGGTAACAGCTAAGATTAAAACGGGTTCAAGCCAATGACCTTTTGCAATTGCTATTAATTTTTCTATCTCATCAGACGTCAAAGGGTGCATGACATGCTCTTCAACACGAGGAAGAGATACCAAGGAGGAAACATTACGAGATACCAAGTTCCACTTAACAGCATTCTCCAAAGCAGTATGAAGGGTTGCATGCATAAAAGCTATTGTCCTAGGCTTTACACCTTCTTTCATTTTTTGAGCATAAAATGCTTGAATATGCTGAGGTGTTAACTTTCGAACAAAAATGTGCCCAAGACCAGGCACAAGATGATGATGAATGACTGAACGATACTGAATATAGGTGCTAGGCTTGACCATCGGAGGCTTACGAGTTGCTTCTAGCCACTGGACAAGATAGTCACCTAACTTTTGTTTTGGACCAGTGGCAAGAAGACCCTTTTGATCCTCTTGTTGAGCCTTGCGCAACTTCTCAAGAGCCTCAGCTTGAGTCTTGCCATAGAAGTAGAGCCGCTTGCCATTCTCAGGAACAAAGCTGGCTTGCCAGAGTCAATCTTTACGCTTAAAGAGTGTTCCTTCACCATTCTTGCGGTGTTTTTTGCTATCTGCCATATGAACCTCCTTGTTCCTGCTCATGTTGAGCAAGCCACTTTTGCAACGAAATGGGAGAAATGCGCACAGAACGCCCAAACTTGATAATGGGGAGTCCTTCTGAGTCAATGAGAGTATAGATCGTTGGGCGACTGACACATAATATTTTTGCTACAGCAGGAATAGTAAGTAATGGTAATAATTGGCTAGTAATATCATCATTTTCCTGAAAAAGCGATCCTTGCATTAGAGAAGACCTCCTCTTCGTTATTCTTAAGCGACAGCAGCAGGTTCTAAGCGATAGCGAACCCGCTTTTTATGCACCAGCTCAGAAAATGGCATCTGTTTTTCCTCTTGCAGATACGGCTCAGCTTGTTCCATGATGAAGTGAAGGGTATCAGAGAGGTCATTTTCCACCAGATCATCCTCTTGATCGATGGCATAGCCCCCGCGCCATGCTTCAATGGTCGAGAGCCAGCCGACCACCTGCCGGATACCTTGCAGCATGTTGACCTCTCGTTTGCGCTGACGAATAAAGGGCCGATTATCACAGGGAACTGGAGCCACAGCAGGAGCAACCGCCTGCTCTCTTCTCAGAGGAGTCACCCGCTGACAGGTGTTTGGCGTTAAGAACGGATGCTTCTCCAGATAGGCATCGACCTCGGCTAGCAGTTCCTCCTTTTCTCGCTCCATCTCGGCCAACTGCTCCTGCTTTTTCCGCTCTTCTCGCTCATACTCTGACTCTGGAAGAAGCTGCTCTTCAAAGGCATGCTGGATGACTTCCCAGTCAGGATGCACAGGCCAGCGAGAGCGATTGGTATCCTCAGTAGGGACCACATAGCGCAGCCAGCCATCAGGCAGACCATCCTCACCTCCACCAACATGACCCACGGCGTACGTCCACAGATCATGTACATGCTCGAGCACATCAAAAGCTTGTGAGATATCGGGAAATTCGCGAAAAGCCGTTCTGGTGAAGCGGACTTCAATGCGCCACACGGCCATATCCTCCGAGTACGCGATTCCCAATGCAGCCGCCTTGCGCCGCCAGATGTCATGAAACCAGGTCTTGCCGGAATGATATTTAATCTCATCCGTTTTGTTATAGATGACGGCGGAAACCACCGAGATATGCTTGCCAAAGGTGAGACCCGTGATCTTTTTCCAGCGCCGATGAATGCAGGAAGGGCCATCGAGAAAGCCATCACCACCTCCAAGGATCGAAGGATTCTCATCATCGAGGATGGCACGCGAGATGAAATGCTCTTTGATGTCTTGGGAACTTAGATCCAGACCAAGTACATCCACTGCCAAATCCAACGTGGATTGATCCAAGAGGATATGCTCTCCATAAAGCGAGCAGAGGAAGAGATAGGCTTTAGTGAGGGCCAGTCCCAGATCCCCATCACAGTCCCAAAGGTACTCCGAATTGAGGCGGAGCTGTCCAATAATGCCCGTCTTTTTGCCCCGACCAATGCAGAGCGTAATCTTGTCATTCTTGAGAATCCACTTGAACTGAGACCCTCCCTTATCCTGCATGAAGAGGGTTTGCTCTTCAAAAATCCAGCGCGTCGGTACCTCCTCATCTACCTCTTGCGCTTGCTTTTTGAGGGCATCTAATTCCTCTTGCAGCTCAGCAGACAACTCTTGCTTGATTGGCTCAAAATCGCGATCCGTTGGACGAATATTATAGGTCGCTGTATCAGGACCAAAGCTCAAAGCGACTACCTTGGAACCTGAAGCGGCAAGATCCGCAGTCATAGCAACACCTCCAAAGACTCAAAGGTATGAAGAGGGATGACCCTCTCAAGACAGCATGCAGACCCGATGTATTTAGCGCGGTGTGGTATACTTGCTCCACCGCTCGAATCGTTGCCCAACGTTTCTGATACCCAAAGATTTTTTTGAAGGATATGTTTTTTGTGTTTGGTGTGTGACCGTGTTCTCGTTGAATGAACAGATGTGCAAGTGCACGCGTACGGCGTTCTGGCGTGCAGGCGTGCAAGAAGCTTTTGTGAGTCTCAGACCAACACAGCACAGAGGAACGGGTGAGATAGTTTCGTTGAGAGAGAAAAAGAACGAGCCCTGTGTTTTTGTTTATGGGAGTATTCACCCATATTTGGATTCTGTTTCGTTCTAGGGGTATATTTCTGTCCTGAATAGTTTCATACGTAAAAGACATATATGTCCATATGGGATGCTTATTAGTAAAAAGATATGAATTATCTTGTAGATCGACTTTACATATAATAGATGATAAAAGATGCGCCATGAGACAAGAAACTATCGCCATTCTGATTGATGCGCGACGCAAGAGATACGAAGGTATCTTGTTGCACAACGACACAGACCCGATGCTCTTCATTGAGCACCAGGTAAACCCACGGGAGCATGTGGCGTGTGATATGCCATCAAGCAAGTTGGTTAGCATGCAAGCACCTCTGAGAAGATCACACGAGAGAGCGCTGTGAGCACCACAAAACCAGCTTGGGCTTCCTTTGCATGATAGGATGCCAGAGCAGTCAGGAAGCCAGCACAGGTGCCTACCGACCAGAAGAAGAGATCAGTAGCCTCACGATAATTGGTTCCCAACATACTTCGGCAAGTGCTCTCAATCACACCCAGACTCGTGACCGGAACCCCATAGACAATGTCACCAGGGTCAGCACTCTCCACATCAAAGTAGACAGCATACCCACACCGATAGCCTGAGGTAAACTGTGGATGAGAAGTAACACAACCATCCAGACACGAAAAATCAAGAGGACCATCATCAAGAAGAAGAGAGACAACAGGTAAGCTCTCAGATGTACCAACAATCTCTAACATGTGCAACATCCTTTCCTCATAGATAGTGTCAGAGGACCAAGTATTTTATAGACAATCAAGATGCTTTACATTTCTAAGCCTACCAAGATTTTCAAGACTACCAAGATTATATAGTAACTCATCAAAATTTGTCAAGACTTTATACTCTTCCAAGTTTTCAAATTATCATGTATAATCAATAAACAATGTTGTTTCTACGAGGAGGTATCTATGCAAAACAGAAAGAAAGCACCTGCTGGAATGTATACAGCAAGAGAAGCAATAGCAAAAATAGGAGTACCAAGTACTAATTTTTACAAACTTGTTAAGGCAGGAACAATAAAAGGTGTCACTCTTCCAGGAAGGAAGGAGGCATTTTATTCTAAGATTGAGATTGACAGGTATGCAAGAGCAATTCAGTCATATATAGATCAATATAATGAACAAACACTAACATTTAGTTTAGCAATAAAAGAGGATATTCCAGAAATAAGGGATATAGTAGCAGAAGCAGTAGGGGGTTATGAACGTACTATCCCTCAAGAAATTCTTGAAGCTTGGATAAGGAAGAATCCCGAGTCCATTCATGTCTTACACAGAGGTGCAGAAATTATAGGATATATCTCGATACTTCCACTCCCATTAGGCACCATCATGGATCGACTAGCCGGTAAGCTTATGAACCGAACAATACCAATAGACGATATCCAACCTTTTGTACCCAACAAAACGCTTATCCTTTACATTGCTGAAGCAGCAGCCAAACAAAGTCTACCAAATAGGCTGAGAATAGGGGGAAAGCTGATGGAAGAAGCTATGAATTTCCTTATTAATCTTGTTCAGCAGCAAAAAACAATTGCAAAGGAAATATATGCTGTAGGAACAACGCCATTTGGGATTAGAGCGTGCAGATCTTTAGGATTTGAAGAGTTAAATATACCAGAGGGCACCAGAGCGGATAGAATACCATTTAAGCTTAATATAGAGAACAGCCAGTCTCTATTGGTAAATAGGTACAGAAAAGCTATAGAAAGCTTACAAATCACAAAATAGGTATGCATTTGGAAAATAAATCTAAATGGAATACCCTGTGATTAACACTCTCTATAGGTGACACTTTCCAGCTACCTACGGAGCAGATCAGCCAGCGGCAAATGATGAGGATCTTAATTCTAGCACTCGAACCTAGTGAAAGGCTCAGGACCGATAAACACCCTGCTAGCTCTATCTTCGTCACCAAACTCAAATCTTACAGACTCACCACCATATTTTAGAGTGTCTCCGCTAATAACCGTGAATCGATGATTTTCATCAGGTCGCAATTGATAAAAATCAAGGACAGGACATTTAGGTCCTAAATTGTAAAGAATAAGGCTATGATCAATAGCAGCTATCTCAATATCTCCCCAGATATTTCTAAATTTTCCCTCATACCTTTGGGCGTTTTCGACTCTGTTACTTTGTAGCGTAAACTCTTCAAAATGATTGGTCAGATAGTCAATAATCTGTAATGCACTATTGGTGAGATCAGTTACAGGAGCATCAATAGCATTAGCAAAAACGGCCAGACCAATTTCCCGCTCTATATCTATGCCAAACCTTGATTGGTATCCTTGAAAGCTTCCCCCATGTCCATATACTCTCATTTTAGAGATTTTCCATGTTTGCAATCCTAAACACCAATCTGAACTAAAACCTTCTCGTAACCACTGAATACGTCTCATCTCTCTCTTATTCTCATCTGTGAGGAGAGACGGATTACCATCAAACTGAGCAATCATAAACTGACAGAAATCTATAATGTTTGAGGAAAAACCCGTTGCAGGAGCCATTGCATCCGTTTCAATCAGAGGAAAACTCTCCCTCTGTTGGCCTGGAATATTTCTGCCATAACCTATTGCAATGTTTTGTATGATCTCATTAGTCAACACTGGTCCAGTATGCAATAAGCCAAGCCGCCGAGTAATATGCTCATTCATATACTCTTCATATGACATACCAGAGACTACCTTGATCACTTCTCCTAGAATGGCATAGCCGAAATTAGAGTATTTCCATTTCTGTGCAGGAGCAAAGACCATCGCGCCAGCAGCTACATGCTGTTTCACTTGATCCAGAGAAGGAAAATGAAAATCAGTCCAATGAGGAGTATCGCCCTCACGATCAAGACCTGCAGTATGTGTAAGCAATTGATGCATTGTGATACGCTTTGTCTTTTCATCACGTTCAGATAGAAACCAAGGCAAGTAATGCTGCACATAATCGTCTAAATGAAGTTTTCCCTGCTCAAACAATTGCCAAACAGCAATTGCAGTGAACACTTTCGAAAACGATGCAATTCTGTAACATGTTACATCACTTGCTTTTATTTTTCTCTGAATATCTGCATATCCGTATCCCTTGCTAAAGATCACCTGATTTTTGTATACGACACCTATGGATAACCCAGGTATATCATTAGCATAGACTTGGTATTCTAACCAGCGATCAATAAGCTTCGTTGCATTTTCCAGTTGTTCAGTGAGGGTCATCAAGATTTCTTTCCTCTAATATTCCATCATCTTTAACTTACTTGCATCTTAAGATTTCTCCAGTCTCCACGCAAGTGTATCCCATCTGGTTACACTTTTCAAGAGGTATTAAGGAACTGCTTACAGCGGTTGATCTAGGTATTCTCCTATCTAACTCTGACATCACTATTGACATCAAAAAGCTTTTACCAGGATTGACGATCATGGACTCCAATGAACGATCAGTATCCTATCATTAAGTACAAACCCTACGGAGAAGCCATCTCATCTCTTCATGAAACAGTTTATCCTCAACTATACGTTTGAAGCAGCATAAGCTCATAAACATCCTTCAATCCTAGATTAACCCCCTTTCTCACCCAGCAGGCCAAGCTCTCGCGCCTGTAGCACCGCTTGCATCCGGTTGTGGGCACCCAACTTAGAGAAGATATGGCTGACATGACGTTTGACGGTATCAACGACAATGACCAATTCTTGGGCAATTTCCTGGTTCGATGCTCCACTGGCTAGCAATTGCAGGACCTCTCGTTCTCGCTCACTCAGTGGCTCCGGCAACTGATAGACCTTAGTCGGCTCTTCTGTCTGGACACATGTCCTCGTCTCCTGCTGAAAGGCAGCGAGCAGTGTGTCCAGATAGGGGGTTGGTCCGTGCTTGCGGTTCCGTCTTCGCAGTCGATAGAGCAGAGATTCCATCGGTGCTCCTTCATCGACGAAGCGGCGAATGTAGCCCTCTGGCTCAGCTAGGTGTACTGCCTCGGAGAGCGTGTTGAGAGCCTCCGTCTCCTCTTGAGACATCTGGTAAGCCAGGGCTTGCAAGAGCCGTATCTCAATCACATGGCTCCAGCGTTGGCCCTCGGCTGCTCTCTGGAGCACAGGCTCCAATCGCTCTAATGCAAGAGTTGGTTGCTTCTTCGCTAGGAGGATATATGCGTATGCCACCTCTTCCCGTTCGTGAGAAAGTGGAATACCAGACTGACCTGCGATATCTCGTTCCTTTGCCCAGTGGATGGCACGATCCAATTCACCGCAGGCCAACCAGAGTTTGACTTGGTCTATCATGAACGTATGGGAGAAGCAAAAGACATAGACAGGTTGGTTCATCCTCCTACCGATATCTTCAATTTGCTTAAGAGTCGAGCGTGCCGCATCCAACTCTTTGTATGACAGGAAGATACGAAGCTGGATCATGTACCCATAGAGTAAATAAATGAGCGATCCTATCGATTCGCTCTGTTCGGCTCGTAAGATGGCCTCTCTTACGAGAGCATGTGCATCTGTAAGCTTGTTCCATTCCCAGAGGACCTCCGCTTGCCAGACAGATGACCAACTCACTTCAGGTAACATCCGTCCTTCTGACTGCTTTCCCAACAGCATCGCTTGCTTTGTCAATTCCAGAACGCTGTGTAACTGCCCTGCTGCTAGCATGGGAACGGCAGTCGCTCCTATGATACTAATAGTGAGAGCATGCTGCCCTCCTGTCTGGGCAAGGAAGATTGCCTGCTGTCCTCTTTGAATTGCAATCACTGCATCGTTGATAGAAGCATAGTAGATGAGGACTTCGGCAACCGCAACCTGTGCACGAAACATGCAATTGTCTGCCAAGAGCAGGGAGAGAGCCTTCTGACAGAGTGAGAGTGCGGTTCTTCCATCCCCCACCTGGCTCCACAGGAAGGCACGCCAAGCAATCACCTCCCCAAGGAGATTTTCTTGTTCTTGTCTCGCATGTGGAGCCAGCACTGTGGTTGAGATCACATCGGAGGCTTGTGCGGTAAGCAAAGCCGTCAGTCTTCTGTTGGCAGCATCGAGCCAAGCATCGAGCAAGGAGCATGGAGCAACCGTCCACAACATATGAGCACAGGCCAGACAGAGACGAGGCCGGGTTTCGATGATCTCTATGGGAAGTTGCTCAAGCCAGTGTTGGAAGGTGACCAATTGATGTTCACTTACCCCCCAGGTAAAGGCCATCAATTGCTGGCTTTTCTGCTCAATCAGATCAGCCACCCACGGCCACTCTTTCGCACGCAAGGCGTACAGAATAGCCTGAGTGGGCTGGCCATGCTGAGCATACCACAGACTAGCGCGATGATGCAAAGTGGGCACCAGATCAGGATACATCCGCTCCAACTGGTGACGTAAAGCTTCAGCAAACAGCCCATGATAACGATACCATTGTCGCTTGCTATCCAGCGATACGACAAATAAATTAGCCTGCTCGATCCGTTGGAGTATCTGTTGGCTACCAGATTGCTCTATAACGGCATCACAGAGTGGCGCACTCAGTTGATCAAGGATACACGTTGAGAGCAGGAACCTTTGCAACTCCTGGGGTTGCCGCTGGAGGACCTCCTGGGTCAAATAATCCAGGATGTAGCGCTGATTCCCGCTTATCTCCTTCAATAGAGTGAGAGGACCCACCTGCTCTGGCAAAGAAAGACCCAACAGTTGCAAGCCAACTAACCAGCCACCTGTAGAATCTGTTACCTCTTGAATTGTCTCATCTGGCAGTTGGATACCCATTACCTCATGCAAAAAGGCCCTCGTCTCCTCTGTTGTACAGCGCAACTGGTCCGTGCGCACTTCTAACGCTTGCTTCCGTGCCCGCAGTAACGGAAGCGGCAGGGGAGGATTAGCACGTGTTGCCAGAACAATGCGCAATTGAGGAGGAAGGTGTTCGATCAAATATGCCAGGGTGGTGTGCACCTGCTGTTCGCTGATGACCTGATAGTCATCCAGGATCAGTAGGAAGTGATCTGTGCTCTCTGCCAGGAGGTTAATAAGCACAGCGAGGATATGCTTGAGGGGGGACACTTGCGGCGATTGTAGCTGCGCCAGCAGAGGAGTGAAGTATTCCGGCAGTTGTCTACTCAACGCTGTCAGGACATAGGTCCAGAAGAGCCGAGGTTCATTGTCCTCCTCGTCAAGAGAGACCCAGGCGACCCGAGGGTTGTTAGGAGGCAGAGACTGGCACCAAGTAGAGAGCAGTGTGGTCTTGCCAAAGCCAGCAGAAGCCGAGACGAGTACGAGGGAACACTTCAGACCCTCATTGAGCAAGGCAGTCAGACGAGGACGAGAGATGAGAGGGCCTAATGTGACGGGCACATAGAACTTGGTGACCAGAAGCTGATTCTCTAAGGACGTTAATACATTCATGATCGTCTCTTTTATTGATCTCAGCGAAGAAAACTAAAGACCTAGGACTGGCCTATGATGAGAGCCCATTCTTGGACAAAGACTTTACTATTCACTTATTCTCGAACACTCTTCAAGCACTTGAAGCCAGAGAGAGAAACTCATCACTTGAGTCTTCTTTAGCTTGAAAGTTGCTTCTTAGCTGTTTTGCGAAAGCGTGAGAAATGGGCAGTCAACAAACGACTCAACTAAAAAAGGGCGCTCATCCAAACTCCCATCTCGCTCTTTAGATCTTTACACTGGGATCTCTAACGGCAAGAGCTTCTCATTTTCTCTCAAAGGAACCTCTTCACTGCACGCGAATACACTCTTCTTGGATATTCTAACACAAGGAGCTGACTCCTTGCAAAGCTATCCTCGAAAGTTGGACGACTTGGACGACTCAGAAAGAAAGACTCAAGCCGCCATGAGCATCACCTAATGAGAGTGATTTCTGACAAAACGGGTAACTAGAAAACTGCTCAAGCACTCAAACCTGATGTTTTTCTATCTCATCCTGACATCACCTTTGACATCAGAGAGCTTTGACAACAGTTGACAATGATGTACCCAAATAGACCCTTTATACCTTCTTATCAAGCACAAACTCGCTCGAGAAGCCATCTCACCTTACCATTGCATTGTTTCATTACGACTGTTGCTCCTCTACCTTAGTTTCCTAAATCATCACTAAGGCGGTTTTTAAGCTGGGAGATAAGATCCATCTTTTCATGCAGCACAGCCAGGATAATTGGCGGCGAGCTGGATAGAAAAAAGACATAATGATGTTCGCACCGTACCGACCGGACATTTTCAAAGCTTGGAAGCGGCCTCTTGCTTACAACCTCGCCTTTAGCAATCCTTTCAAAGCCACTTTCGAGTTTGCGAAGATACCGATCAGCCTGGACATCTCCCCACATATCAGCAGAGTAGTTCCAGATTTCAATGAGATCCTCTTTCGCTTGTTCGGTAAGCTTGTAACCCATCATTGAGCCTTGCGTTTACGGGCTTGCTCGATAATCTCTTCAATAGTGATATTGCTAACCTGTCCGTTCTCTGCAGCAACAATACGTGGCGTAAGGAATGTTTCAAGCTGGTTTAATGCTTGCTGTTCGGTAACATCCGGTAAAGCGCGATTAAGGATATAATCCTTGATGGTCATACCGGCAATGGCAGCCAGAGCTTTAATTTGCTGGTGTTGAAAGTCTTCAATTTCAATTGAAAGCCTCATATTTCTTTTCCTTTCTTAGTCAAAGACAGCAATCTTTATTCTCTATGATAACCAATATGTTCAATTTTGTAAAGATTGAACATAAACGCTTATCTCTTCTCAAGCCTAAACAGCTCCGACCCCAAAAATCAAAGAGCTACGAAACGTTAGGCACCATTTTGGAAAGGTACTCAGACGGATAGGATCTTTCCTGATTTCAGCTCAGAAAAACTCTCGACTTTCCCAGTTAGGAAGACTTAAAATTTCCTAGCTCAACGAGAAAACTGAACAAAAGACCACCCAGGAAAACCGCCCACCAAGCGGCTTGCCCGAGGGCTTTTTCTACCCAATTTCTACATCACCATCTACATCAGACACGTTTGACAAAGTTTTACAACCATGCACTCTGATGGACTCTCCGAACAGATTTCTAAGCACGAAACCCTATGTATAGCCCTCGGACTAAACCTGATGATATAATAGCCCAAGAAAACAGAACCAGAACGTTTACTGTGTAGTATTTTCAGCCTGTTCTCAATGAGAGCATAGAGCTTGGATGGCAGAGTCTTAGTTAAAGAAAGGGGACTGTCGCACTACAACTATTGGTGCATATCTACTCAGGTTCGTCAATGCAATGCACTGGTTTGGCAATTCATTGCCCGAGTGTAGGGGCCCAATTCATTGCGCCCGTGGGGTGGGGTTTGCAGACATCGGCTTAATGTGTCAAAAACCATCATTGCGCCCGCCTGAGCTGAGCAGTTATATTAGTGCGGCGTATTTTTTATGAATATAGGGAAGGAGCCATCGGCAATCGGCTCACTTAGATTTCTTACCGGACCATTGGCCGGCAATACCTATCCAATTACCAAGGCAATCACTACCCTCGGGCGAGATCCATCAAACGATATTGTTGTTTCTGACCCTTCCGTTTCACGACATCATGCACAAATTATTTGGGAAAATGGTTCCTGGACTGTCAAGAAGCTTGTCACGCAAAATACCTTAACCGTCAACCAGCACGATCTGCCACAGTCACCATTGCATGACCGAGATACCATAGGCCTGGGACCAGGAACAACTTTTCTCTTTCTAATGGATAATAATGCATTCCAACAGCCAAATGCATCTCAGGCAAACCTGCCCCCTTCTACTCCCGGAAGGGATCCTCAAATGGCTAATCCAGCCTACGTTCCACAGGGTGTCCCGCAACCTGCATATCCCGTTCAGAATCTTCAGGCTAATCCAGCTTATGCTCCACAGGAGGCCCCGCAACCTGCATATCCTGTTCAGAATCTTCAAGCGGCTAACCCAGCCTATGCTCCACAAGTCATGCATACCGAGCCAGCCATTGCACCTTCACCGCCATCGCAAATAGCTACCCCGCAGCCGCCATTCGTAATTCCGACACAGAGTCCATATGGGTCACCCCCTAACATAGCAACTGAGAGATCTCCGCAACCGGACTTTCAACAAAAAGGTCAGACACAGCGTGCATTAGATCCAGATCATGGTCAACCTGGCACCCTCCCTGGTCAACTTCATAATCCTTCGCTCGAAGTGAGCACTAATACCGATTACCAGAAACCGATCTACCCTCTTACGCCAGACCGTCAGGTTTTCGACATCGGCCGCGATCCCTCCAATACCATTGTGATCAATCGGCCAACGGTTTCCAGTTTCCATGCCCAGATCGTCCGTGACGGTAGTCAGCTTATCCTGGTTCATCCTCACCCTTCACGTGGGCATACACTCAATGGTCTTACCTACCACGGCAGGACCGTCGATGGTCACGAGCAGTTTCGTCATGTCCTCTCACGTGGTGATGTATTTCGTATTAGTGATGAGAACGGGACCTTTGTCACGCTCACCTATAACGATGGCAGCGGCATGGCACAGGAGGTCTTACCAGATATCCGCCCGATCCCGCTGGGAGCTCCTGTTATTACTATCGGTCGCGCTCCAGACAACACAGTCGTGCTCAATCATCCACAGGTTTCTGGCTATCATGCCCGCCTGGAACAGGTGCGAGGTGGCTATCGCATCATCGATCCTGGTAGTACAAACCATGTCTATGTCAATGCCCAACGCGTCCACACACGAGAACTTACGCCCGGCGATGAGATTCGTATCGGCCCGTTCAAGCTTACCTACACTGGCACGCAACTCACCCAGCATGATGAGAGCAGTAGTATCCGCATTGATGCTTTACATATCAAAAGAACAGGCAATAGAAATGCCGTCTTGATCAACGATATCTCAGTCGCCATTCCACCACGCAAATTTGTCGCTCTGGTTGGCGGCTCTGGTGCTGGCAAATCGACTCTGATGAATGCGCTGAACGGTATACGACCAGCCCAGTCAGGAGTAGTTCTCTACAATGGTCTGGACTACTATCGTCACCTTGCAGCCTTTAGCACTCAGCTGGGTTATGTGCCACAGGACGACATTATCCACCGTGATCTCTCCGTCGAGCGTGCACTC
>DASYAN010000412.1:0-6310 GCA_036501345.1 Ktedonobacteraceae bacterium | reverse complement strand
CTCGCTAATTTATCCCATCTCTCTCGATCCATGACGTCCCTCTCTTTTTCTTACCTCTATCAGGTACAAACTAGCTTTGTACTCTCTTTGATTCTATCACACTTCCTTCCCCCTTGCAAAAATCCTCCGCACACCCAAGGGGAAACTGGGTATTGTAATCCGCGACAGACCGTGTTATACTAGCGCTATCGAAGATTAGTCAGTGCTCTCCTATACTGACACGGTCAAGCCTACGTAGCTCAATGGCAGAGCAGCGCACTCTTAATGCGACGGTTGGAGGTTCGACTCCTCTCGTGGGCACTCACTTCATTCTTCTTTTCCAGAATATCTCCTCAACACACCATCCCAGACATGCTTACAAGTTTTTCCAGCGGAGCCATCCACAATGCCCAAATGGGCTATTGCTTCTGTATAATAGGAGCGATGGGTCTAGTTGCACTAGTGCTGGTACTAGGTTATGCTGGTTGAAGTCACTGTTTGTGTCTGCACTGCTATGGGTAAGGTAAATGTGATGCATGTACCCTGACCGAGAGTACTCTCAGCCCAGATGCTGCCGCCATGAGCAGTAATAATCGCTTTGACGATAGAGAGCCCCAAGCCACTGCCACCAGTAGAAGTTGTACGTGAGCGGTCGGCGCGATAGAAACGCTCAAAAATGTGGGGCAGGTCTGCGGGATCGATACCGATGCCGGTATCGCTGACCCAGACGCGTAGAGAATTACCCTGCAGTGTGGCTCCAACACGGATAGTTCCTCCGTCTAGCGTATGACGGCGGGCATTGTCCAGCAAATTGAGCAAGACCTGTGTGATGCGATCACCATCGGCAATCACCTGTGGAATAGACGACTCAATGTCGTTATGCACGCTAATGCCTATCGGTTCACATTCAGGGGCAATGACCGCAATCGTCTCATCGACCTGAGCATGCATATCCAAGGGAGCAAGATCGAGTTTTGTATGACCGGCTTCGAGTGATGTCATCTGCTGGATATCAGCAACCAGACGGCGCAAGCGTTGTACCTCTCGTCTAATGCGCTGTGCCGTTTCCTGACGTCCATCTAAGTCAGAGATAACATCATCAGCTAGAGCTTCGCTGAAGCCCTGGATAGCGGTAAGGGGCGTAGCCAGATCATGGGCGATGTTGGCGATCAGATCGCGACGCACTTGATCCTGGCGGCGCAATTCTGTAATATCAGTCTCAATGGTATCTGCCATCTCATTGAAGGTGAGTCCAAGTTGTCCTAGCTCGTCGAGATTTTTGGGTAAGGAGACGCGCTGGGTGTACTTCCCTTGTTTCATTTGCTCTGCCGCCACTGTTAAATCCTCGAGTGGCCGAGTAAAACGGCGCACAAGCAGGACACTAGTGCAGAGAGCGATACCAGCTACCACAAAGCCAGCAACCAGGATTGCCTGATTGATCTGCTGCAAGAAATCAAGATTGGGTGATAATTGCGGCTCAGCTAAAAACATCGCACCGACAATCTGACCATTAATTTGTAAAGGACGACTTGTATAGAACGAGGAGATACTACCATCAGGAGCTGCAAGTGGTATTTGACCAAAATCTGTACTTTGTCCTTGTAATGCCTGCTTAAGTGCTTGGATAATTGTTGGATTGTTGCAGTTCTCAGCACCAATAAATGCTTGATCACATTGGGGATTATTATCACCTTTGTACATGAAGGCGAACAAGGTATCTGCATCAAAAAGACGAGCTGAGAATCGATGACCGCCAGAATATTGGATGCCATGCTCTAAGTCTTGCTCTATCTGATCCGCAGTGTTTTGCAGGCGACGATGCTGTAAATTAATGTAATAGTTATGTACTGTCCATGAGACGGCGAAACTCAGCACAAGGACCGTTCCAAGAATCACAGCCAGATAGCTCAGAACGAGTTTTGTTCTGAGGCTTAATGCAGGATGGGAAGTATCGGTATCCATGTAGATTCTCCTCATGTGCAAGGCTAGGATATCGTCGGTACTACTACGAAGCTGGTACCACTACGAATTTATAGCCCACACCCCAAACTGTCTGGATATGATGTGGAACACCTGGAATGCTTTCGAGCTTTTTGCGCACGGTGCCGATGTGCACATCGACGGTACGACCATCACCCAGATAGGTATAGCCCCACACCTGATTGAGCAGGGTCTCTCGCGTGAAGACACGATCCGGTGCTGAGGCAAGAGCCACTAGTAAATCGAACTCTTTTGCTGTCAGTGTGACCAACTGCCCATTAGCGATGACTTTGCGAGCTGGAATATTGATCGCCAGCCCTCCGAAACGGATTTCGTCAGCATTTGTCACCCCTAGCTCTTCTTTAGCCAACTTGTCCGAATCAGTCATATTCACAGCACTCCGACGCAGGATGGCCTTAACCCGGCTTACCAGTTCGCGCGGACTGAATGGTTTGATTAGATAATCGTCGGCTCCTGACTCTAATCCCAGGATGCGATCTTCTTCTCCCTGGCGTGCTGTGAGCATAAGGATGGGTGTATTTGCCCAGTTACGAATACGCCTGCAAACCTCCATCCCCTCAAGTCCCGGCAGCATCAGGTCAAGAATAACCAAATCGGGATGTTCGCGGGCATGCAATTCTAGCCCGGCGATACCATCACTCGCGCTGACCACGCTATAGTCAGCTTGTTCCAGGTAGAGCCGGATGACCTGAACGATGTTTGCTTCGTCCTCGATAATGAGTATCTTCATACGGTCTCCTGATCTTAGTTTCGCATTTCCGTGTGAAGTAATTACAAAAAATTTGTTAAATTTTGATCAAATTAGTGTTCTTTAGGCCCTTCAGTTAATAAATTGATGGCATGTGGCAACACTGGTAGAACATACTCGAGGCACTCTTTTACCGCTTTGGGGCTCCCTGGCAGATTGATGATAAGGGAATGCCCCCGCACGCCTGCGATACCACGCGAAAGCATTGCCATAGGCGTATATCGCAGACTGATGGAACGCAGTCCCTCGGCAATGCCCGGAGCTTCGCGCTCAATTACTGCTTTTGTGGCTTCAGGAGTAACATCACGCGGAGCCAGCCCGGTACCTCCTGTGGTCAGGATAAGATTGAGCCGGTGGTTATCGCTCCATTCACGTAGTAATGCTGCGATTTGATCTTGCTCGTCGGGAATAGTTGTCTCAATACTGACAATAGCATCGGACAATTGCGCAACCAGAGAGTGGATTGCGGCCCCACTCAGGTCCTCTCGCTCTCCTTTAGAGACACTATCACTAATAGTCAGCACGCCAATGGTAATCATGTTTTATCCTCGCGGAGCGAGAGCACGCATGATTGCCCCAATCTGCCGACGAGAGCCGTAGAGCCACACAGTATATTCATCAGGTAAATCTTCTACCTCAATAAAACAGCCCATTTCAGTAGCAAATTTGCGCATAATATCGAGGAATTGTCCACGTGCAGCCTCGCTACGGCTCTGTGTATGCAAAGCAAGTTTGCCCAGGCGCTCCTCGGGACTTAGCACGCCATTGATTACATCAGTGAGCTGCTCAAGGCCAAAGAGCACCTTCAATGAAGGGAAATCCTTAGCCTCTGAGGGTGATAAAGCAACTACCCGGCCACCATTGACATGTTCTTCCTGCTGGACGTGCGTG
This sequence comes from Ktedonobacteraceae bacterium, assembly GCA_036501345.1. Taxonomy (GTDB): domain Bacteria; phylum Chloroflexota; class Ktedonobacteria; order Ktedonobacterales; family Ktedonobacteraceae; genus DASYAN01. Next base: position 2,691 of record DASYAN010000412.1, on the reverse strand, counting down.
GACACAATGTCCTTATAGGTGGTCCGCAACTTCTCCAGGATTAACATACGAGCCTCATCTGGCACATTGGGACGCGGGTGCACATACGCCAGCAAGTCATATGCCGGGTCAGAGTAAATGAAGGGAGTTGCAAAGGCTGCACGCCGTCCACAGTTCGGACAGGTAGCCATGTTTACTAAACCAGCTAGCACAATGTACCGCAACAGTGGATCTTCCACCACATTCACATACTCGTACTGCTGATAATTAAACACCTTGCCACATGGACAGGTAAATGTGTGTGTAGTCGAACGAGACATAAAGCGATTTCTTCGTTGCTCTCTAAACTAGTGCATAATCACACGACCTTTTCGAGAATAGATAACTGAGTTTCATTAGGAACATATTCCCGAGAACCTTTCTTGACAATGCACTGGAGACCGATCTTGAGACACGTCTTATACCAAGAGTATAACATATGGCTTCTTTAAATATGTCCTATTTTATGTCTCTTTTTTATCTCCGCAATGGAGAGCCAAAGAAATGATAGAATAAAGCAATTTCAAAGAGAGATGCAGGCATAGACATGACAAACAGCTACAGGATCATTCTTGCACCCAACTCCTCGCTGCTGACAGGAACAGGAACCAATACAATCGTACTCGGAAGCCCGAGCACAGGGGCGATAGTCATCGATCCCGCCGAGGATCAGCCAGAGTATCTCGCCACCATTATCCAGGAGGGACAGGTGAGTGGCGGCATCCGACGCATTCTGATCACCCATGGACATCCCGACCATCTCGGCGGAGCCATGAGCTTACGTACTCAATTTGGTATCCCCATTCTTGCATTTAGCAGACAGGGAGTTCCTTTTGCAGATGAAGACATTGCAGATGGTACCACTTTTCTGGTAGGAGACGACTCGCTGCGTGCTATCTACACACCAGGTCACCGTTTTGACCACCTCTGCTTCTTGCTGGAAAAGCAACATACCCTCTTCGCAGGTGACCTGCTCGCCAGTAACGGCACCGTCGTGATCCCACCACCACCCGAAGGTGATTTGCTCGACTATATGAATTCTCTTAAACGAGTGCAAAGCTTGGCGATAGATGAAATTGTTCCGGCACATGGTCAGATCATCACCAATCCACAGGAAAAGCTGGCTGATTATATCCAGCACCGTCAGATGCGCGAACAGCAACTTCTCAATCTGCTGCATAGCACCCCACAGGGAATTGATATCCACACAATGGTGCAAGTAATTTATGCTACGACAGACACACGCTTGCATGATCTAGCCAAGCTCTCAATTACCGCGCATCTCCACAAACTAGAGCGAGAAGGCAGAGTCAAGCAGATTAACAGCGAGCAAGACAGACAGCTAGGTTACTGGGTACTAATCTGATGCTTTTCATTTCATATAAATCATCCTATACTCTAAAGTAGCATATAACAAGATTTTGAACAATCTGCCGAGTAGAAGCTGTATAAGCATCTGTCCAAGCGAGCCAAAAAGGTACGTAATGCTACACGACCGCATCGCGTTCGAGTAGATGCGTCGGTTTAGTGGTCAAGGAAATGCGATTCCTGGTACAATATGCATGGCAAGTTATTTGCAAGGATGAGCAAGGTAACTTGAGAGTTTTTTTGAGGGATTTTTTCACTGCCGAAATGTTACTCAACGAATGAGAAAACATGTTCGGATGGAGGACCAAGAAATGAAAAAAAGGGGGTTTTGGTAAGCTAGAATGAGATGCTTGATGCTTCATCGTGCTCAGAACCGCTCTCTGCCCTTGGGCGAAGGAATACCCTCGTATTCATCAAAAAGGCTGGTGAAAGCAGATGACAACAATTGAGACTGAGCAGTCTCCCAGAACCGCACCTATTATTTATCGTAGATTTCCTATTTACTTGATTATTTTGTTAGTCATTGGCATTGCAGTCGGTTATGCCGCAACGTTTTTTGCGGGCGCATCGGCAGGATCATTTAATCCCAAGCTGATCAATTCCGGCGATACAGCTTGGGTTTTAACGTCCGCTGCAATGGTCCTATTGATGACTCCGGCCGTTGGATTTTTCTATGGGGGAATGGTAACTAGCAAGAATGTGGTAAGCGTGATTAAACAAACGCTGCTCATTCTGGCTATTGTGAGTATTCAATGGGTCCTGGTGGGATATAGTCTGGTCTTTGGTAAGGATTTCCATGGCATCATTGGTGAACTGAACTTCTTTGGGCTGGCAGGAGTCGGCTATGCACCTAATGCAGATTACGCAGGGACAATTCCCCAACTTGCCTTCATGATCTTTCAGGCTATGTTCGCAATTATCACTCCAGCCCTGATTATCGGTTCATTTGTTGAACGTATTCGTTTCCGCACATTGGTGCTCTTTGTTATTTTATGGTCAACGCTAGTCTATGATCCAATCGCCCACTGGATCTGGGGAGCTGGTGGATGGCTACATAATTTGGGTACCCTCGATTTTGCAGGCGGGGCAGTGGTGCATATCAGTGCTGGTTTTGCAGGATTGGCCGCTGCGATTGTGATAGGCAAGCGTCGAGGCTTTCAGCGGGGGGAAGCAATTGTTTCAAATAATGTTCCTTTTGTACTGCTAGGTGCTGGCCTGCTGTGGTTCGGCTGGTTTGGCTTTAACGCTGGCAGTGCCCTGGCTGCTTCTCCGCTCGCAGTGAGTGCCTTTGTCGTCACCAATACA
>DASYAN010000411.1:0-5631 GCA_036501345.1 Ktedonobacteraceae bacterium | reverse complement strand
CCACTTCTGCTGAGTGTTCTATAGCACTTTCAGCGGCATAGTTCAGACTCTGCTCTTGTAAATTTTCGATATTGATATCCAGCAGACTACCCAGGCTCACGCCGTAGTCGAGGATTTTACCGGGTGTTGGAGTATGGGTATGCACTTTCAACATCTTCTCATCGCCTGCTACCACAGTAGAGACGCCGCCCATGTCAATGATCGTCTGACGAATTTTCTCAACGTCCAGCCGGTCGCCTCGCAGGAGAAAGACGACTTCATAGCCAAAGTCTTCCTCAACGGTAACACGCCCTTTTTTCACGTGTGCATTTAGTTGAGCAGACTGATTAGCCTCAGCAGGTGTGGGTGTCGCGATGGGAGTTATTGCTTCGCCCCGCATATAGTGCAGAATACCTTCGAGAATGGTGCAGAAACCCTGTCCTCCAGCATCGACCACGCCTGCCTGTTTTAGTATGGGTAATAATTCTGGGGTATGTGCGACGGCTTGGCGTGCAGCAGTGACGATTTCTTGCATCTGTGTAATCAAGTCATCATTTTGGTTGGCGCTGCGTCTGGATGCCTCCGCTGTTTCGCGTACAACGGTTAAGATGGTGCCTTCAACCGGTTTAATGACGGCGCGATAGGCGAGTTGGGCTGCTTGTTCAAGTGCAGTGGCAAGATCCGGAGCAGTGAAGGTGCGTTTCTTATCTAGTCCCGCAGCAATGCCACGTAGTGTTTGCGAGAGAATGACTCCTGAATTGCCACGTGCACCTAGCAATGCATCGTGAGCAACCTTGGCTGCGATAATGCCTGCGGAGGTTTCGTCGCTGTCGACAATATTGCGAATTGCAGACTTCATAGTGGCAGCCATATTGGAGCCCGTGTCACCATCGGGGACGGGAAAAACGTTCAGGGCATTAATAGCCTGATGGTGTTCTTCTAACCATGCGGCTCCTGCTAGAATAGCTTTCTTAAGATCTTGCCCGTCAAATACGCTAATACGTCTGAGATGTCGACGTATTTTAGGCGATGATAATTTCTCCATTGCAGTTAGCTACCTCCGGTCCTTTATTTCTTGATCTGGAGATGTTGGCCCATGGAGAAGTCCCTGAACATTCACGTTTACTTGCGTGACTGGTATACCGAGCATCTTCTCAATTGAATACTTAATATTGCTCATAATACTGTGTGCGATTGCAGTGATACGTAGTCCATACTCCAGTGCAACGTAAACTTCAATAATGAGTTGATCGTTAAGAATAGAAACTCGTACTCCTTGATTGAGCCGCTCTGGTGCGAGAATCACAGCTTGTCCGTTGCGCAGGTGAGGTGAAGCAATACCTAATACTCCATAACACTCATAGGTAGCCTGAACCGCAATTGAATGGACAGCGGTGGGTAGGACCTCGATTTTCCCGAGTGGACCGGAGCCGCTCTGCGGCTGTATGGCAGATGTTTTTGGCATGTGCATATGTCTCTCTCTTGCCAAAATAGCCAATATCGTTTATACTCGCGTAACGTGTTTGGATAATCCAACCAGTGCACAAGTTTCTTGAAGCAGTATACCAGAGGACCCCACGATAATCAAGTAAAGTCGGTTCTACGGATCCACTCTTTTGGAACGGTCCATCCTGGTTTGTCCATACTGTATCCGTTCGAGTGTTAGTTATTCGGGAGGTAGATATGTCAGCAGGCCGTTGTGAAGTCTGTGAACGTAAGCCGATGCATGGAAATAATGTTCCTTTCTCGCAGCATCGTACACGTCGTCGCTTTGTTCTCAATGTACACCGTCGCCGTCTTATCATCAATGGCGCTCGGCGCACGTTAAATATCTGTACGCGTTGCTTGCGTACAATGAACAAGGTGCCCAAAGCCCGCTAAGACCGGGATAGCAGCAGATATGCATGATCACAAGGAAACACTCCTGCAATAGCACGACTCAGCCCTATGTGGCTAGTCCTATTGCAGGAGTATCCTTATTGCAATAAACTACGCAGCCCTGTGTGGAATTTGAATATCCATATAAATGGGAATCAGGGTTAGATCTCCTGCAATATCAGGATCAGAGGGAGAGGCATGAGGTACTGGAAGAGGATCATTGTCCTCTTGCATCCATTCAAGATGAGACTGCAGAGCACCCTGCATTCTTTGTTCAACTTCTTCTCGTGTTTTTCCTGTCGCAACACAGCCTAGTACATCAGGGGAGTATGCACTATAGCTCTCGATACCATGTGAGTTGGAACCTTTTTCAATAACAACAAGATATCTCATCTTTTTCTCCTTACCTGCTTTCTATCGATTTGTGCTTGTTGTAAGACATGTGCGTATGTCTTTGGTTTCATTTCATCGCTAGGGTGTCCAGCAATGGTGACTTTCGTCATCTTTGTCGGGTGCTTATACTGTCGGTGGTCTCCCACTGTTTTGACATGACACCATCCATCTCCCTCAACAATTTTGATAACATCACGCACCTTCAATATCCGCCTCCATGCAATCTTATTATCAAGTATACCCCACAGCAAGCCAAAAAGTGAACTCGACATTAAACGTCTGATACAGGAAAAACTCAAAGAAAAGAGTTCATAGCGTAAAAGCGATTATCTTGAAATCTTTAATTTAATAGCGGAATGTTGGAATAGCAGCTACTTCCGGACTCTCTGCCAGCTCCTTCAACTCTTCGTTGCTTAATTTGATGTTAACTGATGCTATATTTTCCTCTAGGTGTGCAACTGAACTCGTTCCCGGGATGAGTACCATCTGGGGTGATCGTGCCCTCAACCAAGCCAAAGCTATCTGAGCAGGGGTCGCCTGATGCCTTTGCGCGATCGTTACGAGCAGTCCTACTCCGTGTCCTAGTTTGCCCATGGCAAGCGGGAAATATGGCATAAATAGGATGTCCTGTTGCGTGCAGACGTCTAGTATGTCTTCGTCACGACGATCAATGAGGTTGAACAGATTCTGCACCGAAGCGATCTGGACTATCTTTTGGGCTGCTTTGAGTTGATCGAGAGTAACATTGCTTAATCCGATATGCCGTATCTTACCTGCTTGCTGTAATTCGGCCATCGCTGCTAGCGAGTCGAGGAATGGCACATCTGCATGTTCGATAGAGCGGAAATGGACCAGGGGTAGTTGTTCCAGGCGAAGCCGTTGGAGGTTATCCTCGATGGTAGCTTTGAGTTGTTGGGGATGCGCCTCAGCGAACCAACGCTTGTCAGAGCCACGCCAGCCACCGACTTTGGTTCCGATGGTCAAATCGGGTGGGTAGGGATAGAGCGCTTCGACGATCAGGCGGTCTGAGACGAGTGGACCATAGTATGCAGCGGTGTCTAGATAATTGACTCCCAATTCAATCGCTCGGCGTAATATTCGGCGTGCTTCTTCAGGATTGTCTGGATAGCCCCATGCTCCCGGACCAGGCAGCTTTATAGTTCCAAAAGCAATACGATTGATTGTTATATCACCCAACATGACGGAACCGACTAGACTAGCATGTAGTTCTCTATGTGAATTGTTTTGAGATGTCATAATCTAAAATCCTTTCTCGATTGTGATTGGTTTTTTGCGATTGTCCTCAAAGCGTGTGCGTAGTTGTCCGCAGGCTGCAGCGATATCATCGCCGCGTTCGGCTCGTACACTGTTGCTCACACCGTGCTCAAAGAGGGTATTGCGGAAGCTACGGATGGCATCGGGACCGGGCGTTTTATAGTCGGCTGAAGTTGCATTGACCGGGATACAGTTGACATGGGCGAATTGCCGCAGAGGAGCTAGCAATTCTGCCAGTTGTCGTGCATGTATGGATGTATCATTCACTCCGGCGAGCAAGACATACTCAAACGTGACTTGTCGTCTGGTGGCGGCAATATAGTCCTGGCAAGCTTTTAGCAGTTCTTGTAGCGGATACTTGCGGTTGATCGGCATAGTCTGGCTACGTAAATCATCAGTTGGCGCATGGAGCGAAATTGCAAGATTAACCTGCAGCTTTTCCTGACTCAGTTTATAGATCGCTGGCACCAGTCCCACCGTAGAAACAGTCATATGGCGTGCTCCAAGATTGAAGCCGTCGGGACTGTTGAGGATGCGTAGTGCTTGCAAAACATTGTTGTAGTTGTGCAGTGGCTCACCCATGCCCATCAGTACAATATTGGTGATACGGTCAATGGCTACACTGCCCGGTAATCCCATAGCGGTCCAGGGCGCGGTTCGTAGCTCGCGAGCAAAATAAAGTACCTGCGCTACGATCTCGCCCGCACTCAAGTGCCGATCAAAGCCCATCTGCCCAGTTGCACAAAAGGTACAGCCATAGGCGCAACCTGCCTGACTGGAGACGCAGATCGTTGCCCGAGAGCTATTCTCACCGAGTGGAGGATAGAGCATCAGCACCGACTCGACAAGTTTGCCATCTGCCAACTCCAGTAAGATTTTGCGTGTGCGGTCGTCCTTGGAATGAAGCTCGCTCCGTACGATCATCGGCCCGATACATGCCCCTTCCGCTAAACGTTGGCGCAGGGATGCAGATAAGTTGGTCATCGCCGCAAAATCGGTCACAAGTTGTCGGTAGAGCCAACTAAAGATTTGCTTGGCACGAAAAGTTGCCTCACCTCGCTCTACCAGCCATTGCTGGAGTTGGGGGAGAGTGAATGCGAGCAGGTCAGTTTTTGTATTCGTATTTTGCATAATTGGTACACTATTTCTATTAGGTAAAAGCATTGCTACTTAGCTACCCTATACTTCGCCTTTAGGAACACCCAATGTTTCCGGAACGGTAGTGTGCCTATAGAGCGCAGCTAATGGGAAACAGACACCTATACTGGCTAGCTCTACTTCGTCGCCTGGTCCGTACACTTGGTACTCCCAACTCTTTAATGAGCGGTGGAAGACTTCAACAGCTTGGTACTTTGTATTAACGAGTACATACTCTTGGACGGTCGGGCAAGCACGGTATAATGCAAACTTCTCGCCTCGATTATATGCCTCTGTGCTATCTGAAAGTATCTCAACAACGACACGGGGAGACTGTATCTCTGTCTCGTCGGGAGTGGCTTGATCACGCTCGTCACATGTAACTGTTACATCGGGATATGTATAACACGTTGGCGAGAGGCGTGCGGCAACATCTGAGTTGTAAACATTACACGGACTATTCTCTAGTGCATCCTCAAGAGTGCGCACAGCATTACTGCTAATACGACCGTGAGCACGACTCCCCCCTGCCATAGCATAAACTTGGCCGTTAATATACTCATGTTTAATATCGTGGCTATGCCGTTCCAATTCTCGCCACTGATCCACAGTCATAAACTGTGGCTGTGATGGCTGTGCAACCATGTAAAGACTCCCTTAGGACTAGAAAAAACCACAAATTGCTGCCCCCAGCTACTCAGCTTGTAGAGCTAAGAGAGAGAACTGGCTTGGTGGTGCCAAGTCCATACTCTGCTTCGTATGCATGACTGCACTTTCCTGCACTAATGGCGAGAGGATCTCGCTGATATCCTCAACGGGCCAGTTCAATGGACATCCACCTTTTTCAAGCAACAGCTTATTTCCAGGCAACTCGTCAAGTGGCTCTGATTTACGTACGTACAAACGTCTCCCCTGTTTTAAGGCACCATTGGCACCTTCCCACGTACCACCTTTAGTATCTGATTCTGC
>DASYAN010000410.1:0-4573 GCA_036501345.1 Ktedonobacteraceae bacterium | reverse complement strand
GTCTTTCTGCGGCAGGATTCCAGCTCGTGATAATCCCATCAAGTGTCTTTCCTAGAATAGCGTCATCCGAAGATTCTACAATTGCTGCTAAATACAATTGATAAGGGTTTTCTTGAAGCTGATCCGTCCTTTGCTCTCCCTCTTCTTGACGAGCATTTTCTAGGAAATCTGGTTGAAAATGTACATTTGCGTCTTTTGAAGTTCTTTGAGACATAAGTACTTGTCATCTCCCTTGAAAGCCAAAAATGAAAGAGTAACCTAATTTATATACGTCTCACATCCCTACTATAGATGCGGGACTCAACTCGCAAGAGTGATTATTGCCCACCTCTCATATTAAATAACGATCGATAAATCCACGAGGGGCAATTCCTGCTCACTAGCAATTGCCCCTTGCGTTTCTCTATGCTCCTAGCTTGAGAGGATTGCCGAATAATTAGAAGGAAGAGAGCAATGGCTATACATTTTAGCCAGCAATTGTTCCTGGTCTCCGATGACAGGACTGCTACCATCTGGGCAAGAGAGCGTAAGTGCGCGAGCTCCCATACCGAGGTCCTGGCGCAACGGTTTAGCATTTCCGCCGTTATCTAGAATACCGATTGGCCAGTAGACACCTGCATCGATAAAGTCCCTACCACTGAAAAAAAAGAATGGGACGTGATCTTGCATTGCGGTCTGTACATCAGTGACCAACGTCAGAATATGTGAGACTGCAACTTGAGTATCACCAGCAAGACCACAGCCCTTAAAGCAACCAGTCCCTTCTACTACCCATATATGGTCTCCTAGCTGCCCACCATTGGGAGTAACTTGAAACTGCTGAGCCCAAAAATTGAGCACGCCAGCAAGATTGTTCGATCCCATATATTCATTATGCCAACTATCGATCAGCCCCAAAACTTGGCTATGCCAATTCCAGTTTCCGCCAGGATGGATGGTTGAATTCATCGCAGCCTGCATCTGATCCAGATAGCCTACCTGGTTAACCATCAGTTGATAGTCCGGCCCTGCGACATGTGGGTCCAGCGAACCAAGTACAACGGGAATATTCGGGCCCACGGAATGAATAGTATGCTCACACAGATCATAGAACTGTGCAAATTTATCAGGTGAGACATATAGGGACGAGACCGAAGCATCTTGCTTCATCTCCTCATTCCCACATTGCACTGCATCAGGATGATTCTGGGCCACATCATTAAATCCAGTTGTATCACTGAGGTCCTGGCCACTATTCTGACACATTGTCATTAGAACGCGAATCCCATTCTTGTGATAAGACTGCAAGGTGTCTCTTAGCACTTGCCCGCTGAGATTACTGTTGCCACATGATGGATATGCCAACCGAGCCCATCCAATACCAGCATAATCAGTACCTGGATTACCCTCTACCCCTAGGATACTGGACGGGTCCTGTGGCGGTGGCAGCACAAGCGGAGTTGGAGTTGGTGTGATTTTGGCGGTAGGCGGCATCGTCGGCGTTGGAACTGGACGCTTTGTTGTTGCCTTTACCATAGGAGCAGGAGCCAATCCCGACTTTTGTGTTATCAGGCGATATGACAATGAGGTCAGGATAATAGCCACGACGACGACGATAGCCAGAATAGCCCCCCGAGGCCTCTTTAGCGCAGTTAGAGTACTCTTTACAACATTCACTTTGTTTAATTACCTCCAAAACAATTTTGGGGAGAGACAATTTGATGAGGAACGATAGCGGTATTTATTGTACCATCAGTGGAAGACCTAAACAAAGGGTCTGCAATTTACAGAGCTGACTAACGGATACGATATGTCGACCAACGGATACGATATGTCGACCAACGGACGCGATATGTCGACCAACGGACGCGATAAATCGGGTCCCTACCCCACAGGCAATGAATTGCCTTTTATCACGCAAAATATGTAGAATATTTTATTTGCCAATACAAAACTCGCTGAAGATGCGATCGAGCAAATCATCGCTGGCAGTCTCTCCGGTCACCTCGCCGAGAGCATCATACGCGGCACGTAAATCAATGGAGATAAAATCAAGCGGCAAAGCTTGCTCAAGTGACGAAATAGCAGCTTGCAAGTGCTCGGCAGTACGACGCAACGCATCTTGGTGACGTGCACTGGTTACTAACACGCTCTCGCTAGAAAGAATCTTTCCGCCGAGTACAAGTTCAGCAATCGTCTCCTCCAACTCTGAGAGACCTTGACTAGTGAGCGTTGAGGTATGCACAAATGTTGCATTCGGCCATAGCTGTTGTAATGCTTGCAGCTCTATACGCTGTTCACGATCAGATTTATTCAAAACAACAATGACCATTCGGTAACCAGAGAAAGATCCATCCCGAGCTGGAGTAGTCCCAAAGCCCATAGCTTGTAATTCGGACGAAACATGCTGGTCCTGCTCAGTCAGAGGCTCTGAGCCATCGAATACTAACAGGACGATATCAGCAGTTTCCGCAGCAGCACGGCTACGCTGCACCCCGATTTGTTCAACGGGATCGTCTGATGGTGTGATGCCTGCGGTATCGATCAGGTGCAGAGGAACGCCATGCAAATTGGCAACTTCTTCAACAGTGTCACGAGTAGTACCAGCAATTGGTGTGACAATTGCACGTTCAGTACGCAGCAAGGCATTGAGCAAACTTGATTTACCAACATTTGGACGACCAATAATAGCCGTACGCAACCCCTGGCGGTAGAGTCGTCCCTGCTCTGAGCCTGCCAACAATCTGTCAACATGCTGCTGCGCCACGACGATCAAAGGACGTAATTCGTCCGCCATGGGAGTTGGAACATCTTCCTCAGGAAAATCGATACTTGCTTCAATGCGAGCCACAACACCGAGCATAGCCGAACGAGCCTCTTCCACTTGTTCAGAAAGGTGCCCACGCAATTGCTGGAGCGCCAGACGCTGACCAGCTTCCGTCTGAGCGTCAATCAGATCCATGACTGCCTCAGCCTGAGCCAGATCCAGACGCCCATTAAGGAATGCACGCAAGGTAAATTCCCCAGGATTGGCCATACGTGCCCCCTGAGCCAGGACCGCACGCAGCATACGGCGCAGGATCAACGGCCCACCGTGTCCCTGGATCTCAACTACATCTTCACGAGTATAGGTATGAGGAGCCTGCATGAAAGCCACTAGCACTTCATCGAGTACTTCTCGTGTTGATGGATCAACAATATGACTATAAGTAAGCTGGTGTGAAGGGGGAAGATCAGTACGTCCACCGGGCCTACGTAAGAGCGGCAACACCAGCGAGAAAGCGTCATTTCCACTTACCCGAATCACACCGATACCACCAATACCTAGCGGGGTGGCAATCGCGACAATCGTATCGTTTTGCATACGCAGAATTATAGCCTATCTATCAGATGCTCACAAGAGATATCATCGCCGAATCAGAGAGCTTCATAGTGACGCTTCTCTTGTCTGCACCATCGCAAGAGCAAGAAAGCCAAAACCTTCATACATATTTAAGCTCAAACCTGGAGGAAGAAGGGGTTGTAATGCGTTGTGGAAAAGCATAAGTCAACACAAGCGAAAAGTCAAAGTATGCCTGAATTGGTATGAGATGTCTCCTCAGTAGAGTTTGCATATCCAAAACTCCTTTTCTTAATAAGAGTCTTTCTACCTTTCATCAGCATAGGAGTCAGAGCCACTTATACAAACTTAAGCAAGCAAAGGCATGATTCTAGCAAAGGGTCAAGAGGAAACACGCTCGGGGTGAGTATACACATTCATCGAGCGATCACGCAGAAAACCAACAAGCGTTATACCACACTTATCTGCCAGCTCGATGGCCAAGCTCGATGGGGCAGAGATAGCCGCAACACAGGGGATACGAGCTAGCAAAACTTTCTGGACAATTTCAAATGAACTACGCCCGCTAACCATTAGGATACGCTCTTTATAGGGATAATCTCCATGCAATAAACCATGACCAATCACTTTGTCAACTGCATTGTGACGGCCAATGTCTTCGCGCAGCAAGAGCATTTCACCACTAGCGGTAAACAGGCCAGCGGCATGAAGTCCTCCTGTGTGCTTGAAGACTGCTTGCTGGGAACGCAATTGTTGCGGCAGTGAATAGAGTGTCGAGGAAGAAATTCGCAGAGTATCAGGCTCTAACGGAGGCGTAGACTGTAGGAGATCGGCAATGCTATTCTTACCACAGAGTCCACAACTGGCAGAAACCACAAAATGACGCTCAAAAGAAGCTGGAAATGTACACGCTACTCCCTCGGGTTCGCGTTGTCGTAATACTACATTCACTACATTTGGCAGTGGCAAACCGTCAGGGTCCAGTTCATGCTCAAGCGAAAGGACATCACTGGCCTCCTGGATGACCACCTCAGAAAAGAGAAAGCCCAACGCCAATTCGAAATCGTGACCGGGCGTCCGCATAATCGTTGCGAGGCTACTATGCGCGATACGCACCTCAAATGGCTCTTCAACAGTCAGGTGATCCTCACGCTCATAATAGTCACCCTCCTGCCAGTGAATAACGCTGGTCTGCATGACTCGCTCTGGATCAAGCTCCGAGCGCCAGGAATTTGAAGGTGTCATGTGCGTACA
>DASYAN010000409.1:0-5018 GCA_036501345.1 Ktedonobacteraceae bacterium | reverse complement strand
TCTCACCGATCGACAAGCAGCCGATGCGCATCGATTGGAAGTATGGTTAGGGCTGAGACACAGGTAGGCAGATGGCCCTCAAGGATCTCAAGAATAGACCCGCCTCAGAAGGGGATTGAGAGGAAGCTGGTGGTCGGGATCAAACCAACGGCCAACGGTTTACAAATTCTCTAACATTCTTTCATCACATCAGGATCAATCCCTATTTTTCACCCTAAGGTGTATAGTTCCCAACCCAAGAAACCTCAGAAAAGAGCAAAGGCATGAGCAGGAATCCGGTTAACGCACGATTACCGTGAGGTTCATTCCTGGATGGACAACGCAATACAGGTGAAATACGCCCACTGTCTGAAATGGTCCGATGATCTGACTGGCATTGCCTGCTACTTGGACATCGACCTTCGGTGCTCCTGGCTCTCGATAGGACTTTGCCTGGTAGGCACTTCCATTGCTCCCGTGTTCCCACGTTCCGTTCTCAATGATGTGGGTAACAGCGCTATCATTGACCAACGTGACCATTTCCCCTTTCTTGATGGTGATTGACGGCTGCTCAAAATTGGTTGTGTCCAGATGGACCACATTGGAAGTACCTGTCGCTGTCCCCCCACATGCAGTGAATGCAATCATGAGCAGTATAATCAGACAGATGTTGGTGCACAGATATCTTCGCCTTTTCATGGCAAAATGAACCCCTGAGATATTGGGAACTGTATATTCTCTCTTCATAATCTAATGACCTATTTCCTCAACCCAAGATCATACTATTTGAGGAAGAGTATAGATCAGGATTCCTACCCCTGTCCATTGGTAGATATCCCTACATTGCTCCGTAGGGTATTCTTATCGATCTGGTTTTTAGTGGAAAATCGTGTCAAGTCAGGAGCCTACCGTCGTATCATTCATTACCATCAACCAGCATCACTCACAACTCATTAGGAAATGGGCAATAGCAACTTGCGTTCACAAAGAGCATTTTTACTCTGGGTCACGTTATTCGGTGGTCTCCCTCTGACTGTGTCATGTCAACTCCTTTCAATCAGTCTGGTCGTTGCTATCACAGATACCTCCACAGACTTTTCATCGATCTTCGCCCCCGCAGTCAAGAGGGAGACGACCGCTTTACTGAACTACCATCTACTACAAACTTTAAAAACTTTATCTTGAGACTAAATGGTTTAGAAATAGAAATTATACAAAAACATCGACAAGCACTTGAGAGAAGAAAAGAGGCAAACTAGCAGTAATGGTTACTGATCTTTTACTGCTTGAGCAAATTGTCTTGCTGATTGAGGATACCATTGAATAAAGAGTAACGGTTCATTCAATTCTAACTCAACTAATACTAGCCGTCCATTCACGTTAAAACAATCAACGCGTGCATAGAGAAGTGGAGATCGTACCATCTTACATATATTTTCAGCTTGTTGTATAAGCTGGATACTTGGTTGATGAAGTGACCATATCCCACCAAATTTTCTGTTTACACGAAATTCATTAGACTGCGGACGCTTAAGAACGGTATGACTGTATCGGCCACCGATAAAAATGAAAGAGTATTCTCCTTCTGTCTGAACTTGCGGCATAAATGGCTGTACAAATACTGCTGATTTTACTAGCATCTCATCCATTTTTATCTGTAGAGATGATGCATTTTCTTTTTCTGCTTTGAAGATTTGATAAGCGGATGCACCAATAGCAGGCTTGATGATGACCTCTTGCCAGCCATTCTGCTCTATAATCCTTTGCAGCTCGTGTTTTTGACCTTGTTCTAGTAGTACTGTTGGGATAATAGAAATCCCCTTGTCTTTAAGCTCTAACAAGTATCTTTTATCGATATTCCACTTGACGACATCAGAAGGATTCCATAGCGAAGCTCCCTTTTGTTCCAGTTTGGTAAGCCATCTTTTATACTCATCAACTCTATAGTGATAATCCCAGGTTGACCGTATGATCACTTTTGAAAATTGTTCCCATATCACATCATGTTTATCCCAAGATACCAAATTTACTTTAATTTCTTCTTGCTTTAAAGCATCTATTAATAAACTATCATCTTCTGATAGATATATTTGTGATGACTTTTTATAAGTAACAAAAGCTATATCTTTCATATCTGTCTTAAACCTTCCTAGTTATATACTTTGCTATTAAGCATTAGATACGAGTTCAACATGAAATTACTCGACCTGTGAAATGGCTTTTCTCGGTGACCAGGGGTTGAGCTTGAAAGATTGGCAAAAAGCGAGATCGACAACTCTTAATCAAGCATGCAATATTGAGTAATTTCACAGCTCGTTGCTTCTCGATCCCAGGCTGCCCGGGTGAAAGCTGCCTCTTTAAGTTGATATTTCGCTATTTTTCCGGTGGAAGTACGTGGCATTTTCGGCAGGATCTCAATATAGCGTGGCACTTGAAAGCGAGCGAGGGTCTGCGTACAATGTTGCAAGATTTCTTTCTCATCCACTTGCATATCAGGACGCACCACAATACAGATCTTGACATCTTCCTCAGTTAGCTCGGATGGAACGCCAATAGCAGCACATTCGACCACAGCAGGATGGAGTAGCAATGCTTCTTCAATCTCAAAAGCTGAAATGTTCTCTCCACGCCGTCTGATGGTTTCTTTCTTGCGTCCAACGAAAAAGAGATTGCCATCTTCATCCATCCGAGCAAGGTCGCCAGTGTGAAACCAGAGATTGCGGAATACCTCCAGGGTTGCTTCAGGCATGCCTACGTAACCATCCATTATAATTGAGGGTTCCAATGGACGGATGAGGAGATCACCGACCGTGCCACGTGGCACCTCTTCATCGAGGTCATTCGCAATACGAAGCTCAAACTCCGATGTTGCCTTCCCACATGAGCCAGGGACCCGAGGGCTATTGTAGCGTTGGGTGGCAGGGATATTTGCTTCCGTAGACCCGTAGAGTTCGACGATCTGTAAATCAAAACGACGTTCAAATTCAGCTGCCCATTTTGGAACTGGCACTCCCCAGGCCAGGCGTACAGGATTGTCTGTATCATCTGGACGCGGTGGCGTTTTGTAGAGAATAGAGAGTGTGGCTCCCATAAAATCAAAGACTGTCGATCCAGTAGCACGCACTTCATCCCAAAAACGCGAAGCGCTGAAGCGAGGGCTAATAGCTGCACAACCACCTAACAGTAGCGCAGGTATGACCGTTAATCCTGTGGCATCTGCATGAGACAGAGGAAATGGACAATAGAGAATATCGTCCTGACGCAATCCGAGATCGCGGATGATAATGCTCGCCTGCTTAACAAAGTAGCGATGCGAGAGACGTGCAGCCTTCGAGTGTCCCGTTGTGCCGGAAGTGAATAGAATGGCAGATGGATCTGCAAATGAAACATCAATAGGATCAACCGTTTTCTCTAAGTAGTAGCTGGTCAGATGGCTAGTATGGGATGGAGACTGCTCGCTTTCCCCAACGATGATCAGAGAAGGAGAGAGCTGTTGCGCGATCAGAGCTTCCTGAAGTGGCTCAAGCAATCCCGTATCGCATATAAGCAAGCTAGGATTCATGAGGCTAAGTACATGACTCAAACCTTGTCCCCTGAACTCAGCATTAATAGGTGCCCAGACCGCTCCAAGTCGATTGGCCGCAAACCAGCTGTGTAAACAAGGAAGCGAATTCCGCATAAATACGACAAGACGATCATCTTTTTTCAAGCCTGCAGCGCGGAGTCCAGCTGCCAAACGACCAACCTGCTCGTCGAAGTCTCTAAAACTGACTTGGAGACCATCAATTTTTAAAAAAGTACGTGTTGGCCATTGAGCTACAGCCTGAGCGAGTGCTGCATTGAGTGTATCCATGAGAATGTCTGTCTGTCTTTTCTTTCATTCATGTGTTACCTTGGTAACTCTTCAGGACTCCATGAGTCGTCTTGAGAACTCTCTTCTTTCTGTCCCACGGCCGTGCAAGCCTTGGGAGCGGGAGTCAGAGTTATGAAGCAGCCGGGCCGGCTACTTTGTTGACGATAGTACCTATGCGCTCGATCTCAATCTCCACCACATCACCATCGCGCAGGAAGATGGGTGGTTTGCGGATAAAACCAACTCCGGCGGGAGTTCCGGTGGCAATGATGTCGCCTGGCACCAGGGTCATAAGCGAGCTAATATACGCGATAGTGTAAGCAACCGAGAAGATCATCAGTTCGGTGCTGGCGTGCTGCAAGGTCTGGCCATTGACGCGGGCCGAGAGCGTGAGAGCCTGGGGATTGGGAATCTCCGAGGCCAGCACGATACCGGGTCCCATTGGCGCAAAGGTGTCGATGGCCTTGCCCGCTGTCCACTGGCTGGTGCGCATCTGTAGATCCCTGGCGCAGACATCGTTCATGATGGTGTAGCCAGCCACATAGTTCAGAGCATCTTTTTCTGCAATATCTTTGCAAGGACGACCAATGACCACCGCTAGCTCTGCTTCATAATCTATCTCGTTACTGACACGTGGCAAGATGATGGTGTCACGTGGCCCTATCAGCGAATTGCGAAACTTGGCGAAGAGTACGGGCGAGGGCGGAATGGCCATTTTTGCCTCGGCTGCATGATCAGCATAATTTAATCCCAGGCAAATAATTTTATCGGGATCAGGAATCGGCGGTCCCAGTTCCAGATCATCGAGTGCTAATAACTGCTCTTTCCCACCCGCAAAGATCTTGCGTGCATCTTCCAGCACCTTGTTAACCTGGTCTGGACCGGCTGCTAGTAGTCCTCGTACAGTCGGCAGTTGCTTTCCATAAGCGTAGGCAGCAGAAGCTGCCAGCACTTGCCCATCCTGTTCAATACCCGCCTGCCAGGGGGCCTCGCTGCCCGTACGATAAGTTATTAAGCGCATAACAAGTGTCCTTCCTACCTGAAATTAGGAATTGACGCTGACCTCATTGAGGATCTCGACTTCCGCTTCGATTTCAACAGGAATAGCGAATGGGAGTGATGCCATGCCTACCGCGGAACGTGCATGTTGACCAATCTCCTGTCCGTACAGATCAAGAATCAAATC
>DASYAN010000408.1:0-5904 GCA_036501345.1 Ktedonobacteraceae bacterium | reverse complement strand
CCCACAATGCTTCATCGTTTTCTGTCTGGCAGTATCATCTGCATCTCACCACCTCGATTGGCAAAAAGTTTTGCTCCCTGCTCTGCGAATGATGGTATTCAAAAGCACTGTCCTTGTACGGACACGTCACACCTCTGAAATGAACCAAGTTCTGTCAACAATCACCAATCCAAAAGTCCCAATGGCTTGTAGAAATGCGAAAGCTGTGTTATGGTTGTTTACGGTAGTGTAAATTGGTGTAATATCGCCAGAATTCTCCATCAAAAGAGGGTACAACTTGTTGGTAGCCCTTTCGTGCATCGAAGCCGGATGTCGTCTCTCCCCAGCGCGCTGTCGCAGCCGTTCAGAAGGCAACTGATGCCTCTCATCTTTTCTTAAGAAAAAACTGATTCTCGTACGGTGATATTCTTGAAAACAGGATGATCACCTCTGAACACAGAGGATACGTCCTCCTTTTTCTTGAGATTTCTCCGCTGTCCTTTGAAGGCTTTTGTGACTGGATACGTGAGCAGTTGGCGATGAAAAAACCACCCAGGACAAATGAGCTTTTGCGACAGGCCCGTCAAGAACGAGGCTGGACGCAACGCGACCTTGCTCGTGAATTGAATGTGGAGGAGCAAACCGTCCGCAGTTGGGAACTAGGAACACGCTCCCCTTCCCCACCATTGCGTCTCCTGCTGTGTACTCTCTTCTCAAAGACTCCAGAGCAACTCGGGTTGTCACTCATTGGCAACTCCCAACAGCAGCCACCGCCGACATCTCTGCCAATTGATCCACTCCCAACAGCTCTGTCGGCTGATCCACCACTTCCATCTCTGCTACAAGACGGTCCTCTCAATGGTGCTGCCGTGCAGTCTTTGCAGGAAGCTTCTTCATCCCTGGTCCTCCATCAGGTGAACAAGAACCGCCAAAGGATGCTGAAGCGTGTGCGCTCGCTCTGGATTACTGGTGTCCTGGAACACTCCCTCTACCGTGCAACCCTCATCGTGCTGGGATTACAGGAACAACCCGATGCTGTTCAGAAGCCCTGGCGACTGGCCGTCCAGGAATCGGATCTGCCCCCATGTCCCTTGCCTGCAGGCACTCGGATCCTCCAGGTCTATGATGGGGCGGATGGACAACTGCTCATTCTCGGAGAGCCTGGTGCAGGCAAGACCACTCTGCTGTTGGAACTGGCTCGTGATCTGCTCAATCGAGCAGAAGTCGACCAAAGCCATCCCATCCCTGTGATCTTCGATCTCTCCTCATGGGCCCTCAAGCAAGCCTCTCTTGCTGAGTGGATAATAGAAGAGCTTGAGAGCAAATACCGGGTGCCTCGCAAGATTGGACAAGAGTGGGTTGACACCAACCAACTGCTTCTCTTGCTTGATGGCCTCGACGAGGTGGCCAAGACGGCTCGTGCCGCTTGCGTCAAAGCCATCAATGCCTATCAGCTCGCTCATGAGCTTGATCCTCTGGTGGTCTGCTGCCGCAGAGAGGAATATCTTGCAGAAGCCACACGGGTCGCACTCCAGCAAGCCGTCGCAGTGCAACCACTCGCACCAGAGCAGATTGATGCCTATCTCTGCAGCACTGGCGGGCAGCTTGAGTCTGTGCGTCGGGCGTTGGAGGAAGACTTACAAATGCGAGAGATGGTCACGACCCCACTGATGCTCAACATTGTCACCCTCGTCTATCAGGGCAAAGCCAATGCTCCTTTTCCCATCGCAAGCTCTCTGGAGGCACGGCGAGAGCGGGTCTTTGCCATGTATGTCAAGCACATGCTTGCTCGTCGGGAAGCGAAAACGCGCTATAGCCACGAGCAGACTGTGCATTGGCTAGCCTGGTTGGCACACCAGTTAGCGCAGCAGAACCAAACGGAATTCTCCCTTGAATGGATCCAGCCGGATTGGCTTACCGATGGCTGGGTCCGTCGATTCTATCGTCATGTGGTCACCTGGCTCCTGTATGGCCTCATCTTCGCAGTGGGGGCAGCTGTCTTTGCCTGGTTACGTGGGAAGACTCCTGGAGGTTTCGGCGGAGACCTAGCCAAAGGGATCATGGGATGGTTGAGTGGAGGCCAATCTGGCCTTGGCGATCAGATCCTTGGCTGGATGGCTCCGGGACTGGGTGGTGGGCTCTTTGGTGGGACGACGGTTGCGATCGTCTATGCCATCGTCTCTTTGTTAGTCTTCATCGTGCTGTGTCGAACAGATCCAGATCACATTGGTAGAGCTGAGCAAACTCGGGCTCAGTTCCTGCAAGCAATCGTTTCTGGAGTGAGAGATGGACTGCTCGCTGGGGGGATGGGTGGTCTGGTTGGTGGTCTGCTGTTTCAAGTGGTGCTTGGATGGACAGATGGCCTCATCGGTGGACTGACGTATGGCGTAGTTGGAGGGTTGCTTGTCGGACTCGTCTCTGGAGTCGCTTCTGCCCTGGAAGGGCAACGGATGTATCTGGGAGCTGCTCCATCTCCTGGAGGCACGTTTTGGCGACGAAGAGGGCTTTTTGTCTCCAGGGTTCTTTTTCTGCAGTGGGCTGATCGACTCGTCATTGGACTATTGGCAGGGCTTGGCTTTGGGGTCGTCAGTTCGCTGCTTGTTGGCATCAAGAGCGGGGTCGTCTCTGGATTGGTTGACGGCGTGATCACCTTCTTGTTGCTGGGCTGGGGAGCCATCCCAGGATTTGGAGGGAGAGCAGGAGGAGGACTCGTTGCAGGTCTGGGAGTCCAGATCAGGCCAGCAGAGACGGGTGCATGGTCATGGATGGGTATGATGCAAGGGCTTGTGAACAATCTCAAGGATGGTGCTGCTGTTGGGTTGGCTGCGACGAGCACGCTGATAGGAGGTTTTGTGTTCATAAGTGGATGGTTTTATGGCATCGGGTATGCCGTGGCTTTTGGACTAGCTTTCGGGCTGATGGGTGGACTGATTGTCGGACTCATTATTCTCCTCTCTGGTGGCCTGCAGAGATGGTCAAAGCCGACCCTCGATGAGCAGACGCTTCGCCCTCATCAGGGAATAAGGCGTTCCATGCGCCATGGTCTGCTTGCCGGGCTCATCGGTGGGATCAGCAGTGGGCTCATTGGTGGTTTGGTGAGTGGTTTGATTTTTCTCCTGATAGGAAGGCTATCCTCGGCTTCCATCTTGGGAGGAGCCTATGGGCTCGTCTTTGGAGTGATCTTTGCTGTCCTTTTCTGGCTTGCTGGTGGCGGACGAGCATGGATAGAGCATGTCATCTTGCGGCTCTTTCTCTGGTGTGCTGGATCTACTCCTCTTGATTATCCTGCTTTTCTAGACTATGCCGCAGAACACATTCTGCTTCGAAGGATTGGAGGCGGATATATCTTTATTCACAAATTACTTCTTGAACACTTTGCCTCCTTATACACGGAGAAAACGTCTTCTTCTCGCAAGCATGCTGAGCCAGATTGACACTAGCACGTCACGCAATCTCATGCCTTCTTACGCCTCTGTCCTCAAACCATCCAATGGATTGAGAACTGTGAGATACACTGATGCAGAGCATGATGGGTACAAAAATCCTGCCGTTTTCAGACTTTTTTGAATACCAATCCCGTTTCTTTGCAGATAAAATCGTCTTTTACTTTACCAGGGTGTCAAGCAATCCAAGAGAGGTGTCCATCTAGACCAAGATAAGAAATCCTGCTATACTCAGAGAAGGAGAAGGGAGGAATCGGGGTCCGAGAACAAGAGAGAAAAGATCAATGGACAAGCAAGAGAAGCAGGAAGCCAAAAAAGCCCTGGTGGAGTTGATGCAAGCAGGTTACAGCTGGCAAGAAGCGTCAGAGAAAGCAGGACTAAAGACAACGAGACCAACGGCATATAGCTGGTGGAAGAAGTACCGTGAGCAGGGAGAGAGTGGTTTGCAAGATGGCAGACAGGGGCACGTTGCGAAACTGCGAGAACCGATTGTGTGCTGGCTTGAGATGGTCTGCCGCCAGGAGCCTTCGATGAGTAGCAGGGAGATCCAGAAGCGACTTGAGGAGCAGTTTGGTCTTGTCATGAGCATCACCCACCTCAATCGAACGCGGGCAGCGCATGGATGGACCAGAAAAAAAAACCGTCAGGGCAAAAGGATCGACTGAGCAGCAGCAGCCCAGCGGTCCTCAAGCGAGGTAAGGAAAGATGTTCGCTTATGGCGAAAGCGAAAGCGCTTGAGTTGCTCACTTTGTGCTGATGTGGTCTCTTTTCGCATCCGGCGCCAGCGATCTAGACTGACGTGATGAGCCAATTTCTCAAGATGTTGCCAGCGCCGTGTTTCTTGTTCCCACCATTCGTAAAAAACAATACATCGTCCATAACGAAGCAAATAGGCATTCCAATTCTTTCTCCCACTGATACGCCGATACCTTGCTTTAATCCTTCGAATACTCCCTTCGGTCTCGTTGTTGGTTCTGGGGAAACCTTCCAGATTGTAGCACTGGATCAAGTACGGTCTCATATTGGCGAGGACCTGCAAAAATTGCTCGAAGCACTCACAGGCTTTCTGATTTTCTGTGCCTTCTCTCATTTTTTGAGCGAGGTCTTGCCTCCAAGTATCAAAGCGTCGGCCTACCTCTTCATTGGTTACACACCATGTATTCTTTTTATCCTCTTTCTTCTCCCTCTGTTCCTTCTTCTCTTTCGCATGCCCCTGCTCAGACCACGTGCCATCCAGCATGTACTCAGCTTCCAAGACCCATTGTCTCATTCGTCTCCCTTGCTCGATCTGCTCTCTCCAACGCTCCCGCTCTTTCACTATTTGCTTCAAACGATCCAATTTCTGCTTACATACCTTACTTACTGGACCCCCTTTTTTCCCATCTCCTCTAGGCTAGTCGCTACTTCGTCTAAAGCATCCAATGCCTCTACTCCTGCATAGGTAAACGGTAACTTTCCGTCCAAGTTGACCGCTGTTTGCATTCCCAAGGCATAATCATTCAACACAGCAAGTTGTTCTGCTTCAGCTTGAGACCCTGCTCCCTGTCTCATTCGCTTCTGGATCTGCTTACGCATTTCTCTGACCTTGGGCTGCATGCTCTTGCGCATCTCTTTCTTGATCTTGCAATCCTGTTCAAAGGCTGGACGGCTCGCCTCGCGTAATACATGGAATTGACACACTTGATGAGGAACATTCGGCCAGAGTTCTTGAAGGGCCTTGACTTCGGAGTCTTGCGCATCGCTAATGGTTCCTAGCACGGGCACCGAGAGATCCACCACTGGAGCCAGAATCTGCTTCATCACCTCGACCTCCGATGAGGTCACATTCTCAGCTGCGAGAGTCCGACCCGTGAGCGCATCACGCACAATATAGACTGTTTCATTGCCTTTATCCGGTTGAATCCCATCGATCGAGACAATAATCCCTCGATTCTTCTTCACCTGAGTCAGCCACTCCTCGTCTTGTTTGGCATCCGATGCCGCTCTGAGCAGCGTACAAAACGCATCAAAGAGATAGAGCACCTCCCGTCGGCTGATACTCACTCCTAAGAGAGCCAAACGCTCCTTGATCTCGCTATGTGCTTCATCCAGCGTCTGATGTTTTCCTAACCGCAAATGACCCAACAAGACGATCACGTCTAAACCAAAAGTGAAGCTTGGCAATGCTAAGGCATCTGCTGCCGCGCTCCGGTACGTCCGAGCATGAGCTTCACACTCGGTATTCGGACAGCGATAGCCTGCGTGTGTCACCCTGATCACTCCTTTCAACGTGACAACCGTCCGTTGCGAGAGCGTTGACGTTCGCCGCAGATGTCTTTGGCACTCGGGACAATAGTACAGTTCTGGACGATAAAATCTTCTCGTGACCTCTGCATAGCTTTTCGCCTTTTTCATCTGCTGCCTCCTTGAGCAAGGGCTCTCGTGGTCTCTCTTTTTGGTTCAGTATATCACCTCCTCTCAGTCTCTGCTTTTGCCCCGACGG
>DASYAN010000407.1:0-4499 GCA_036501345.1 Ktedonobacteraceae bacterium | reverse complement strand
GTAATCGCAGCAGGATTGGCAATATATGATACGATGCGCTACCTGTCCTGTCCCATAGCAACCACCTGTATAGGATACGCAGCTAGTTTTGGGACTATCCTGCTACTGGCCGGAGACAAAGGACGACGTCGGGCACTCCCCAATGCCCGCATCCATTTGCATCAACCACTTATCCATGGAGGAATTGGAGGACAGGCAACTGATATCGACATTCATGCAAAAGAGCTTTTGCACACTCGTGACGTGATAAACTCCATCATTCAACACCACACGGGGCAGAGTCTTGAACGTATCAAACGAGATACTGACCGTGACTTTTTCTTGAGTGCAGAAGGAGCTGTCGAGTATGGTATTGTCGATGAAGTGCTACCGCTGGCACAGAAAGACTGAGTTCTTTCACATACCATTGCTCACAGCGGACTAATACTCACGCTACTCAATTCAAGCCATTGGGGCTCACATGAGACTGTACCGAAACGCAGCACACCACGGGGCGTAGCCATTGCATACTGATTGTCTAGCCAGGCCACGAAGCCCAATGGCCCACGTGGTGGATGTGAGACATGCAACAGATGTCTTTCATCCACCCAGAAATGGGCTTCGGTGGCATACCATTCCAACCTGTAGGTATGCCACTCTGTCATCTCGATGGGAAGCAAGGCTTCATGTGCTCCACTGAGCTTTTGCAGCCAGTGTGCTGCTGGGCGTGTATTGTTGGTTAAATGACCCCAGCCTGTGGCGAGAAGTGTAGGAACAATTGCTAATAGTGCACCCGGTCGCATCGCGTGTACTACTTGGGCCTTCCATCCCCAGCCTGCGATGTCGGGAACCAAGGCCATATCTGAAGGGGGAGATGCGTAAAAGAACCAGATTGCTTCTGGTAGCATGAGGATATCACCACGCACGGAGAAGGGATAGTTCCAGAAACCAAAGCCGGCAGTGCCACGCAATATACTCGGACTTGCCACCGTGCTATTTATAGTTGCAGCTGGCAGAGAGGAACGAGCACGCACTTCCATACGTAGTGGCGGGCGCCATGGGAAATCGGCACGCGGCAGTTTGCCATAGTCATCGATTTGCGCATCAGCGTACTCTCTCTGCCCTACAGAAGGAATAGTCATACGCAAAGCCGAATCAACTATAGCCAGCCTACCAGGGCCAAGACATGTCTGGGTCCAACGTTGGTCAATCAATTGCGATTGGGCAAAATTGTCAAATACAGCGGTATCTATGTATCTCGTCCCTCTTTCCTATTATGTAGATGTACTTCTGAGAGCCGGTATTTCCAAAAACTCGTCTTCTAACTTTTGCCATATTAGCAGATCGGCCTGCGTGTTACTCACCTGTTGGTTTTTTTGAGCGGCTTCACGCATCAGATGGAAGACAAGCTGACGAAACTTTGCTAGAGAGGCCTTTTGGTCTTCCGCCGATGGCATGATAGAGAGCGCAATTTGCTCTGGCGCATAAAATTCTTGTGGGTCAAAGGCCAGTGCAATCAGATCTGCGTAACTCTGTATCAGATCCGTACTGACCTGTGAAAGAAAATAATTTTTTTGTGTGCTGGAAACCTGCAATATTCCGGCGACACGACCAGCGAATAAAATGGGATGAGCAGCAATGCTTCGCTCATATTCTCCGAGTTCAGTAGGTGTAATCAAGCGCTCGTGTTCAATATCCTGGAAAATGGTTGGTCGACATAGTGTGACAACATTGCAGATCAAGGACTCAGCACCTAAAAACACCGCTGTTTGCTCCAGATTGCTTGGCCAGGGAGGTGTTCCTAGCCCAACACTTTCACGCAAGCTACGTACTTTGTTATATGGTCCCGAAGGTGGCATACAGCGTACAACCGAGATAGACATACCCAAGTGTCCTGGGTCGAGCTGCCCCAATGCTTGCTGCAAAATCATGTGACAAGTTGACCAAAAGCGCAAATTCTCACTGGTACTCGCACGAGCCTGTAGTACGTGTGCATAAAATTCGGAAGAAATTTCTTTAGTTGGTTGACTTGGCTCCAGAGTAGTTTCTTCCTCGCTAAAATCGCTTTCTTCTTTGAGCAAACCACGCAATTGCTCACGATATTGTGGTAACACACTTATTAAACGGCGCAGGTTTTGAGGACGTGGATCTGAGTCTCCATTCACCCAGCGTGTTAAGGTAATGGAAGTGATATCCAGTTCTTCAATCAGACGCTGTTTTTCTTTCCCGTCGCGAATAATATTCGCCAGCAACTCGCGCCATGTTCGTGCCTCATGCATATTATTTACCTTGCCGCTGAAAATTGTCATAAAAGCACTCCATAGATTCCATCATAGCAGCTTGCAGCGATAACGTCAACAGTCACTGATAATCATCTTTGTGTGATTTTAATGACGTATATTGTATAATAAGCAATCAGTCGGCCTTCCTTGAAAGTTCTGCTCGTCTGTATGGAGACATGCAACGAATATGGAAGACATACATCAACTATTATTGATACGAATGAAAGAAGCATTTGGGTAGTGGTAAATTTGGGAATAGTGCCATAGTTCACTTCACTCGCATACAAGAATATCCATGAGATCCCCCAATATCCAGAAGCACAAATACATGGGGGGGGGGTAACAATAAAGAATATAAAAAAATTGTGTTTACTCAACCAATAGATGATGAGGTAAAGAAAAGCCTGATAGAGTTATTATAAAACATGAGATCCTAACCGTATATACAAACGGTAAAACGATTGTACAAGGAAAAGCCTGACAACTACAATTTGGATGCGCATTACCTCATCATCTATTGGCCTTCCAATGGTGGAAAGAGTTGCACAGGTGGGTGGATATGCCCCGATTCCGGCACTTCTATTTCCCGTTTAAGCGAGCTACGACAGGCGCAAAATTCTCTGCCTGCCCATCGAAGACCTGAATGTAGGAAAAGCCGTAGCGTTCTCGCTGTTCAAGAAGATGCTCGACTGCCTGTTCTGTACTCATTCCTCTCATCTGGATAGGAATAGGTGCTCCTGCAGGGGCAATAGCTGGAGCGCTACTGTCGGTAATCGAAATACCATAAGCAACTCGGGCCAGTTCTAGCTCAGAAAAACGTTCGCCTGCAGCATCACGTATCCAGCCTATTTTTTCCTCCAGAGTTGCATCGGTTGGATCAACCCCTTTGGGTGCCCATTTCAATGTTGGGGCAATACTATCGGCTTCGCGGGCTGCGATCGTGAGCATCCGTTTGCCTGCACTCCCGATAAAAATGGGGGGATGTGGTTGTCGTGCAGGTTTTGGCAGGGCTTTCATTCCAGTGATTGTGTAGTATTTGCCGGAAAAATTTACTTCTTCTCTGGTGAAGAACTGTTTGATAATCCCAATGGCTTCTTCCAAGCGACCGACACGTGTTCCAGCACTCTCGAATGTTAGGCCCATCTGTTGGTGACCATCATCACTCACTCCTGCCCCCAATCCGAGTTCAAAACGTCCTCCTGAAAGCGCATCGAGAGTCGCAACCTCTTTGACAAGCATTGCCGGATGTCGATAATCATTACAGAAGACATAGCTGCCAATATGCAGTGAAGTTGTTGCCGCCGCCGCAACTGCCAGAGCCGAGAAAAGAGCAAAACCACCCATAGAGGGGCGGTCAGGCATCAGCAGACTCGCATAGCCAAGTTCCTCAACTTTGCGTGCCAGGGGAACCCACGCGTCCGGTGATGTGAGACCACCAGATACCACGCCAAAACGAAATGGTTTCCGCATTGTATTCTCCTCATTGTTGTTGTTAATGGACTCATTGAGTGAGCATCTTGTTTTCCATGCTTGTAGTAACAGTGTAGCCAGCCCAGATGACAGGAACATGAACAGTATATCGCTTTTTGGTCATCAATTTGTCATCTTGCTGTGCGATAATCACTATCATAAAGGAAAGAAGCTGGCAGGAATAGGTCTGCCTTGTTGAATAGATACTCATGTTCAGAGGGAGTTTGCTCTATGCGCATCCTTGTCGTTGAAGATAACCACCGTCTCAGCAGTTCGCTGCAGATGAATCTGGCACATGAGGGCTATAGTGTTGATACTGCTTATGATGGGCAGGAGGGACAGGATTTAGCAGAACTGGCGCCCTATGATCTAATTCTTCTCGATATTCTTTTGCCCAAGAAGGATGGCTTGGAAGTCTGCCGTGAACTACGCCGCCGTCGTATCCAGACACCGATCCTGCTGTTAACGGCCCGTGATAGCATTGATGATCGTGTACAAGGTCTGGATTGTGGCGCCGACGATTATCTAGTCAAACCGTTTGCTATGCGTGAATTGTTGGCTCGTCTGCGTGCTTTACTTCGGCGTAACCACCCTTACACTAATGGACGACTAGAGATCGGTGGTCTCGTCGTTGATCCAGCGACACACATGGTTGAACGAGAAGGACGTTCGATCGACCTGACACCCAAGGAGTTTGCGCTGCTTGAGTATTTCATGTACCATCCGAATCAGGTTGTGACTCGTGAGATGATCGAGCAGCACATCTGG
>DASYAN010000406.1:0-4946 GCA_036501345.1 Ktedonobacteraceae bacterium | reverse complement strand
GTAATAGCTTTTTCTTCGTACGAAACTTGTCAGCGCATCCCATAGCTGAAATTCTTATCGGGCTCTTCCTACAATGTGTTGGTCTCATAACCCTATGGGTTGGATACAATGCAATAGCTGGTCTCAGCTCGGTCCTCCTCTGCACAGACGGCTGTCTCGCAATTACTAGGATGTACAGGATACATACTGTTCATTGGGATAGCGTCTCTGCCTTTTGGGATGGAAAACACAGTGCAAAGATTGTGTGTGATGATGGCACAAAGCTCACGATTAGCTATCAGTGGCCAAATGGGATAGCTGCACGTGATGTGATTTATGGGAAGGTTTTTCGGCATATTCGGGCGCGTGCACTCAATACCTATGAAGCTGGAGAACCCGTTGCCTTTGGCAAATTTACGGTTAGCCAACTGGGTATAAGTAACGGTACGCGTCTATTTCCCTGGGATGGTGTACGCGAATGCGAGTACATGGAGGATGGAGTAGCGTTGATTGGCAATGACGATAGTTACCTGGATCTTGTATCCTCCCGCGTACTGCCCAACGCTGTTGTTTTTGTCTCCCTAGTTAATGCGATCGTCAAATCCCATGCAGCGCAAACGATATATCTTCCCTTCGACGTATAACTCACTTCCCCAGCCTCAACCGCTCTCTGCGCCGTGTCAGTTCCAGAAATACAGAACCTGCCGAAAAGCTTATCCTAGATAAGGATTTGAGCTTTCAACAGGCCCCAAGGTTTGGATAAAATGCGCGAAACGGCAAAACTAGCGCAATTGTTTGAGAATCTCATCTACTTCTGGATGCATACGGTTCAGGCGTAGATCTTCAGCTCCTGTGGGATCAGTCTGGACAATCAGAATATTTTGCTGGATACACGTACTTAAAAGTTCGCGGGCAGACTCACGAGTGAGCCGTCCTCGAAAACGGTTCTTTGGGTTTACAGAATCGCCGATGAAGTTGGAGACCCCAATAATTGTGCGCCATGACCAATTACGATCAATGTAATCAAGAAACTGCAAGAATTGCGGGTCAAGCACATCTACTATGGGCGAGCTGTTATACGGCTGCTGAAACTGGGCAGCAGTATTGGCAAAGTTCACAGCTGGCATTGGGCCAGTACCAGACCCAAGAGGATTACTCGGCGACATCTGTACAATCCCGGCTACAGGAAGGGAACCGGTATTGCCTGTAAGTCCACTACCGCTAAGAACAAGAGGAACAAATTGGCTTGCACTACTGATTAAATCTCGGCTGACGGTTCCTGGAATACCAACAACAATTACAGTTTTGTTCAGACGTAATTTTAAACGAGCACTAATACGCGTAAAATCTTTATCGCCTGTCATCAAAACAAAAGTAGAGATGGTAGGACGATCGAATACTGTTTCAATAATATCCATCAACATATTTAAGTCAACGGTACTCTGAACGACGGTACTTTGTACAATCGTGCTACTGCTGGGATTGACAGCGGGCAAATGACCCGTATTTCCAGTATGCTGAGCAGACGCGCTTGAATATCCTAAAGGACCAGTATTACTTTGTCCAAGGGGACCGCTAGGGCTAGATTGAGCAAAGGAATTCGGATAAGGGTAGGGTTGGCGATAGCCTTCACGCTGTTGATAGTCTGGCAGGTAACCTTCCTCAGGGGGTTGTTCATCCTCTGGAAGGAGACTACCTATGTGCCCATCCATATCCGGCTGAAGTGGAACAGTGGTTTCATGATCAGAGGACCAACCATTATTGGCTGCACCAGACTGAATAGCTGGCAATGGACCAGAGTTCCCAGTGAGGCCAGAAGACCACTGTCGAGAGGAACTACCAGACCCTTGTTCAGCTCCATAAGCAGATCCCAATCCTCCAGTAGGAGTATTCCCAGAAGAAGGATAATGAATCGTACCCATCCGGATGCGATCCCGCTGTTTTGCGGGACAATCGACACGGTCGATCATAGCCGCAGTCAAGCTTCCTTTAAAGGGCTCCGGCTGTCGTGACCAATCCGCATAGGCGCGGGCAACCATAACAGTACCATAACGACGAGCCACAGCGATTAGTTCCTGTGGATCGGGCTCTCGTCGTTGAATATTCAGCATACTGTAACGAATGTTCTCAAAATCGATGAATAAAGCAATATCTTCGGACATAACCTTCTCCTCTCATAGGAGAAACCGCACAGACCAAGATTTATGATTGTTCAGGTGCTTGGATTACCGAGCAGTGTATCCTTTAGCTATGAGCATATCATACTTTATTGGTAAAGTCGAGAGGCCTGCACGATACTTCGCGTACCTACTATGGTATATTTTGTAGTCGGAAAAGAACAAGATATACACAAAAGAGCATCGAGTAACGGAGCTAGCATAATCTAATCAGGTAAATGAAATGACATGTCCAATTGCTCGCAGGATTTCAGATCATTTGCCCCTACCTAAAAATGATGATAGAAGAAACCGGAGGTACGCCCCCGGTTCTTTTCCTCTGCTCAAATGCACAATGTATTAAAGAGAGACTCCTACCAGTTCACGATTATGCTCAGCAAGGAACCGACGAAGCAGACCTGCAGTCGGCGTTGCTGTACGCTCTTCTTCCTGGTTTTCGGCTCTACTGACTAAGTCATACAGGTCAGCAATAGTATAATGGATCTGCACCTGCAGTTGGCCGTCACTATTGAGTCCTTCTACAAAGAGACCATCTTCTTCTTCATGAATAGCGATACTCTTTACGCCAACTTGATCTAGTACTTGACCCACTGCATGCAAGATAGTTGCATAACTAAACGTGGCCGGCATTGATCCCTCCCTAAATAATTTGGAGAATAGCTTATCTATAAGAGTTACAATCAGGACGACCTGATCACACTGCAACATACTGTTTTTCGCAGGTGGTTTGTCAGCCCCATACTCCATACTGCACTCTGATAATTTTATCATAACAATCTTTAAACGTCAAGTTACCGTTTCGCCAAACTTGCGTTGGCTAGAGAATCTGCCGTAGCCCACATATCCGGCGCGGACACCTTTAACTCGGTATCGTCTTTTCCTTTATCGGCATTCAAGATCTCGATAGCTTTCAACCGCCAGAAACGTGCACTAGCAGGTCGTTTCAATAAAAGACGTGCAGCTAGTGCTTCATCTGTCATATCTGGGTTAGCCCTTAAAGCTTCGAGGGTCATTTGTAGCTTATCAGTGATCTCCTCGCTTGAGGAAACTGCTCTCAGCGCTGGATTTGACTTCTCTTGATTGGATTCCGCTGGCTCGTCCTCAACAGCGACGAACTGACCAGTGATTGTTTGGCGTGCATCATTTTTCGCTTCGCTGCCAACTTCATTTGTTGCATGATTGGCCATTGCAGTAACTATACTCGCCGCATTCTGCCGATTTCCACTAGTTAGTGCTCTGCGTAGTGTAGAGACTGGCAAATTCGTTTGTTTAGCAAGTTCGCTAATCATTTGGAACTGATCTAGGTGCTTTTTGTTTTCCTCACCTGAGCCCTCTGAAATAGTTTCTGCCATCATAGTATAAACAATACCTAATAGTGGAAAGGCGCTAGCCATAAATGGAAAGACCGTTGTGAGCCATGGTGCAGATGACTCGGCAGAACTCAACATAACGGGGCTATGAAATTGTTTTGCGTATGCCCAGTTCACTGCCCAGGAAAAAACCGTGCACATGAGGATTAGAAGCCAGTGTTGCCATACAGCTTTTGGTGTTCGGTATTTACGATACCTCTGGAACGCTGTCCAGGAAAGGAGATAGACGGTGACATCAAGACTGATTGCTATTGCATAACTCACTGCCCACCACCAGACCCCCTCAGGCCCCTGAGACGGCTCAAACGATGCAAAGAAATAAGCTACATGGGGAATTGATGCTGCCAGAAATACAGCAAATGCTATCCAAAAGAAATATTTCATAAAGCTCGAATTTATCCTCCGCTAAGATACCCCCTCAGACACTTCCATAGACATCTAAAGCGTACCTGCTATAGAGGTTTACGTCAATCCCATATAGGACTATTAGGCTAGAATCTCTCGTTGTTTTATAAAAATACTTGATCTTTTGCATAAGAAGGTTTATTTAATAAATATAGGTACACCTGTGGTACTCATTTCTTGATGTGGCATACCTCTTTCACCTTTCCACGTTCTTTGACAGAACTGTTCATGTCGTATATACTCTCTACAGAACACAATACTTTAGCACTTTTTTGGTTGAGAGCATGTCTTTCATGAGAAAGTGTATAAGTAGATTTTAAGTGTGTATGTAGATGCTCTAGCAAAAAAGGAGGTACATACATGAATCACATATTCCAGGTCTCTGATGAGCAGTTTACCAAGCTAGCAGCCTACGCTGCAGAACAGAAGCAGACACCTGAAGCACTCTTTCAATCCTGGGTGAGTGAAGTGATCTATCAACTAGAAGTATCAACATCCAGCTATAGGAAGCAAGTACACCAGCAAAAACAAGAAACAAATGAGACAGAATCTCTCAACCATCCTCTGCTTCAAGTAGCAGGGTTATTTGCTATTGGAGAACCTGGCTGGGCAGATCGACATGATGAGCATCTAGCAAGTACCTATCTAGAGAATCATGCCGATGAAGAATGATCTGTTTGTTGATACTGCAGGATGGGCTTACTACCTGGATCGCCGAGATCCGCTTCATCTTGCGATTGTTGCGCTCGTGCAGCAGACGGTCAAAGAACAACGGCATCTGGTTACGACCAACTATATTCTTAACTGAGCTAGTGGCACTCCTCTCTAGTCGTTACCATCTTCCTCGTCAGCAAGTGATTGCAGCAATAAATGCTATCAAAATGGATGCAGCAGTAGAGATAGTCTACATCAATCAAATACTTGATGATGAGGCCTGGGCATTACTGGAAGCACGTCCCGATAAGGAATGGTCATTAGTAGATGCAAGTAGCTTTGTAATCATGAAGCGTTTCGG
>DASYAN010000405.1:0-6495 GCA_036501345.1 Ktedonobacteraceae bacterium | reverse complement strand
CAACATAGACCCCGTTGACATAAAGACGAAATACCTGACTGGCTGTCACCGTTACAAAGGCACTATCTGGCATCACCCCGAATCTTACCTCATAGCGGAAGTACGCCACTGGTGACCTACTATCAGAGGCCTGTACCCAGCGAGCATTATACCAGTCGGGTGTAAACTCTCTGGGCTGTGGAACCAAGATTGTCTGAACGGCAAACCAACTTGTCCCTATGCAAGCTATCAGCAAATAGATCCAGATTAAATAGTGAGGGACCCAGCGGCTGTGTAGTTGTTCTAGTGGTTCTACCTCAGGCTGCGATAACAGCGTACCTGATCGTCTCTCTGCAAAAATCACCTCATCATCCTCCCTATATGATACCCATCCTACCGGAGCCCAGACATCTCTTCACGTGCAATATTGTTACGATAGGCCGGGTCCAATGCCTCAGCCTTAAGCAGATACTGGCGACCAGTAATTAAATCACCCTGTCCAAAGCTACTCAATCCAAGATAGGTATATGCCGACGACGCTATACCATTTGCTTGATTCACATTTAAAACGGCTGACATTTGCACTTCACATTGATTATAGTCTTGTAGATCATATTGAATACGTCCAATCATATAATGAGCATATACGTTACTAGGATCAGTCTGACTAAGCTGATAGAGCCAAATCAGCGATGACTCTTCGCGATTCACTCGTAATCTAGGTGCACCATTCAATGGATGTGGCATCTCAGCTAAACGCTCCAGTGTCACGACAAATTCATCCAGTACCCACTGAGCTCCTGAAGCACGTTGTCGTGCAGCAAGCAATTCCTGATAGGACGAAAGAAAATCGTTCTGCTGGCGATAGAACGCAGCAAGATATACTTGGCTATCTGTCGTTGGCTGCCCAGGATGCAAGAAATACCAGGCCTGCCCGCGCTCGATATGGTATGAGGGCAACTGGTCAAGCGACGGATTAAGTTTCTCTGCCCGATCCAACCAACTGAGCGCTTTGGCATAGTCCCCTTGTGCTAACAAATGCTGTGCTTGATAATTGCAAACCATGGCCACCGGAGCACGCCCCAGCAAAACCAATAGGGTGAGAACAGACCCTCCACTCCACAGAATCGTCCATCGTTTCATTGTAGAGTCAGCCCGTACGGGCTGTGGGAAGAGCTGACGTGAAATGAGCAGTATCAAGGCACCTGCTACTGAGAGAAAACTGCCAGTACCGATTTGATCTAGTAGCAACGTCATACGTCCACGTTGCGTAATTGGATCGAATGATATCGTCTCAATGGGAAGAATTTGTGCAGCTGACCCATAACCCAGCTTCGCCTTAACAAGCTGAGCTTGAATTTCATGATTAGTCAATTGTGCAACACTTCCCATATCGGTATACAGGTATTGCGTAAGAAATAGTATCGACAGCAGCAGACATAGTAAACCAGCAATTGTACAACACCTAGCCAGAGGGAAGTTTGCCCGAACCTCTGCTGGTGCCTTCTTCTCAGCACGTAAAGATTTCCACGCTTGCAAAGCTATCCAAAAAGCGAAAAGTGCATCAAAGTAACAGAGCAATCCGTAATTAAACACGCCACTGCGCAACTGCCAACCCATATCGACTGGCAGTTGCCATGCAGAGAACTGTTTACCCAGAGGATCACTGAGCCAAGGGAGCAGGCTTGCCGCCCCTAAGACACTTCCAGCCAGTGCTGGCATGACCACTCGATATGGCGCCTTATTGATACGTATCGGTTTGGAACAGTCTGATATGAACATCACACATCCTCCTCTACAGCAACACTACCGCTCGGTTCTGACCACATCGACCTCCTGACCTTGTCGCATAAACTGGATTGGTAGCAATACAATCAGATCATTGCCTGCCAGACCATCGTCGACATACACATCATCAGTTGAGCGCCCCAACACATGTACTGCTTTGAGATAGGCGTGCCCATCGCGGATCTCAAAGACGCTAGATTCACGATCGGGATTAAGCACAGCCAACCGTGGCACAACGAACGCGTTGACCTGGCCCTGGATACGCACAAAGGCGCTCATTCCTGTCAGCAACATTTGTTGCGTATTATTAACCTGAATATCCACCTGGAAGGTATCGGTCTGTGCATCGGCCTGTGGCGTAATGGCAGTCACGGTCCCATTAAAGGTCTGATTGGGAAGAGCTGATGGAGTAACCAGAGCGTTCATTCCCAGCTGCACCTGACTTAGATTTTCCAGGGGGATCTTTGCACGCATAATCACGCTCGACTGATCTATTACCGTTAGTAATGAAGCGTTAGTGCCAAATTGTAAACCGGGCGCTGCATTCAGATTGGTCACCACTCCCTGGATTGGCGAGACCAATTGATCGTCGTGTAGAATAGATGATGTTTGTGCCTGGAGTGCTTTGAGTTTGCTCTGCGCCTGTTCCAAGGCCTGATTCGCCGCTGCAATGGCAACCGAATTGCCCGCGCCTGAGACCGAGTTGAGGTAACTCTGTGCTGCATCCACATCATCCTGGGCTCGATTGAGCTGTGCATTGACCTGATCGGGATCAAGCTTGATCAAAGGTTGACCTTGCTTCACATGATCACCTTCTTTGACCAGTACATCTACAATATGCAATTGCGCAGGATATGAAATCGTCACTTGCTGGCGTGGATAAATAA
This sequence comes from Ktedonobacteraceae bacterium, assembly GCA_036501345.1. Lineage (GTDB taxonomy): Bacteria > Chloroflexota > Ktedonobacteria > Ktedonobacterales > Ktedonobacteraceae > DASYAN01. The sequence goes on along the minus strand of DASYAN010000405.1, from coordinate 3,841 downwards.
TACCGCCACCTCCAATATACTGGCTCACCATCTTTCTATGGCCAACACGGAAAGCCGTCACATCGTGCACCGTAAAGAACACCTTAAAGAAAACAAAGCTGACCAGTCCCAAGAATAGGACTACCGAAAGCACACAGGCAGTGACCAGCACTAGTTTTCTTGACTGGCGTGTATACGATCTCTGCGGTTTCTGCACCGACCCGGGAACGAAATCCTGCTGGATCTCCCCTTGCTTCGGCTCAGCCTGTACCCGGATAAGTTGCTCTCTCAGTGCTGGTACCACTGCCCGGCTACGCATTGGCGGCCTCTGGCTTCTGAGTGCTGGATCAGTATCAGCATTGAGATACTCATCTATAATACGAGATTGCTTTTGTTCATCCATTGCCATCTTTCCCTCATAACCGGAAACTGCGGGTTTTCAGAGCACCCAGCGTCCAACGAACAGCTGACTCAAAGCACATCAAGCCGTTTGGAACAGTCTCAAACCAACTATTTCTATCTCGATTCAGTCTACACCTCAATTAAATTGAGAGTTATTCATACTAAAACCTGTTTGCACAGAGACATTTGTCTCAACGGTCTTGATCTTCCATGTACCCATTGCTAGGTAAATGCAGCCGCCAATAAGCCCAAAGAGTAAAAGCTCGACATCCATCAAAAGTGCTAACACGAGTGATCCCTCAGGAGATATATACCAGTAATTTAAGATCGAAAAAATGTACACAATCGCACTTTCACGCACACCAAAACCGTTGAACGAGATTGGCAGGAAAGAGACTAAAGAAACAAATGGCACTGCGACTAGGTAAAAAGTTAATGGAACCGTATTAATGTGTAGTGCACTTGCTAGGCAGTAATAGTTCAGTGCCGATGTTATATGGAAAAGCATTCCAAAGAGCGTTGCCGCACTCATTGTTCGTGAGCGTGCAATACTATTGCGCAGTGTCGTACCGATCTTGAGAGCTGAAGTAAATGCACGCTTATTCAGCCAACGGCTTGTAAACCTGGACAACAGCGTTACAAGCAAAAAGATCCCTCCCAAAGCCAAGCACATTGCTAGGCAAGAAATTGTGAAAGAAATAATCAATGCGCTCTTGAAGGAGCTGTGCAAGATAATCATTGTAGGCACTGAAATGAGTAGCATACCCCAAAAACCTGTCACGCGACTCATTATCACAGCACTAGCTGAACCAGAATGATTATCTCCCTCTTTCCCGACATAGTACGCCTTTACTACATCGCCTCCCATACCTGTTGGCAGGAAGTGATTGAAGGCAATACCAACCAAGTATAGATTGACCAGTCTTCTCAGATCAATATGAATCTTCTCAGCACTTAACAAACTCTGCCACTGGTAGGCGCTGACAATTACCCCAAACAGCCCGATAATTACCCCTACTAGCAACAATCCAGCATCGGCTTGGCGCAATTTCACAAGCAATAGCGACCAAGAGACAGAGCGCAAGAGAATAGCAAATAGAACTACTGTACAGGTTAGCCGTAATCCAAACTTCAACTGCTTATTCCCCAGCAACACCTGCAGATAATTCTGTCGCAGCTTTGAAGGCCTGCGTATCCTATCCTGCTCATAAGGAACAAACGAGACCGGAAACTGAGTTCTCATTATATCCTCTTACACACCAACTATTTGCTTATACTGTGATTGCACATAATTAAACTCCCCTGTCAGCCCATCCCGCAATGACACACGTGGATAGTAGTCAATCAACTGCTGTGCCCGCTGTGTATCCGCAAACGTATGGCGTACATCTCCATGTTGCTTAGTCTCAAAGGTCACCTTCACAGGCATACCGCTAATCTGCTGCAACAACTCCACCACATTGTGCAACGCCACACATGAGCCCCCAGCAATATTCATTACTTGCCCCACTGCCGCCTCCGAGGTTGCGGCCCGCATATTTGCCTCTACAATATCTCCAATATACGTGAAATCTCGCGTCTGAAGCCCATCATCGTACACACGAATGGGCTCATTATGGAGAAGCGCTTTGCAAAAACGATGGAAAGCCATATCTGGACGCTGGCGGGGACCATAGACGGTAAAGTAGCGCAGGGAAACAGTCGGGACATCAAAATTGCGATAGTACAACGTACACAAGTTCTCAGCCGCAAGCTTCGTCACTCCATAGGGCGATACTGGATGCAGTGGTGCATCCTCCTGAATTGGCAACAGCGGCGTATCACCGTAGATCGAAGAAGAGGAAGCATTCACAAAGCGTTTAATACCTCCCATTCGCAAAGTTGCTTCTAGGAGCCGCTGCGTTGCTAGTACATTACATTCAACGTAACGGGCGAACTCTTCGCCCCAGCTTGCTCGGACCCCAGCCTGTGCCGCCTGATGGAAGATCCAGTCTACACCTTCAAGCAAAGGCAGCAGAGGCATATTGATCAGATTTCCTTCTATGAAGCTAAACGCTCGCCAGCAACGCGGCCTCTCCAGATTTTGCTCTTTGATAGACCGATCATAGTAATCAATGAACGCATCAATCCCACAAACCTCATGTCCATCTGCCAACAAACGTTCGGCGATATGCGATCCCACAAAGCCTGCGACACCCGTAACTAGACAGTGCATAATTTCTCACTTTCTTTTGCTGATGATCTCCCGGTGATATTAGGGGTGTACCTGAACACTGGCACTGGAGTGTCGTCTTTCTGATAGGACCTCCAACCTGGGCATGATTGCCTCATCAATAGCATCCATCTTCGGTTGTGGCAGGATATGCTTGACCACATATGTTGGCTTATCTTGAGCCTCGTAATAGGTGCGCATCTGCAGTTCTGCCAGCAAACCCATCATAATACTCAACAGCCCGAAGACCGAAAACAGCATGGAGATCGGCAGCCATGAAGTGTGTTGAAGACGGACACGAGGATGACATATCTTCCGGCCGAGCACATAGCCCGGCATTGCCATGCCTAGCAATAGAGACGACAGACCTAGCATCCCAAAGGCATACAAGGGCTTTGTCCCGAAACTGCCCAGAAACTTCAAAGTCATCAGATCTAACAACACACGGCCAGTACGTGATATACCGTATTTGGACTTTCCAAACTTCCGTGCGTGATGCATTACCTCGATTTCAGTGATCGAAGCTCCGGCTAGTGCTGCATAGGCTGGAATAAAGCGATGCATCTCTCCGTAGAGACAGATATGCTTGAAAACTTCGTAGCGATATGCTTTCAGCGTGCATCCGTAATCGTGCAGTTTTATACCAATTACACACGAAATCAACTTATTTGCCAGCATCGACGGTAGCTTTCGGCTGAAATGGGCATCTTGGCGATCTTTGCGCCAACCGCTGACTACATCGTAGCCCTCATCCAACTTAGCTAGCAGGCGTGGGATGTCGATGGGATCATTCTGCAAATCACCATCCATAAAAATCAGGACTTCACCACTACTATTAGCAACTCCAGCGGTAATTGCTGCTGTCTGCCCAAAATTGCGCCGGAAGTGTATAACCTGGACATGCTCATCAAGCATTACAATACGTTTGAGTTGAACAAAGGTAGCATCCTTACTGCCATCATCAACATAAATGACTTCATAGGAAAGTTGTTGCTTTTCCATTACCTGCTGAATACGCTCATGCAGCAACGGAACATTTTCCTCTTCATTGTAGACGGGAACAATAATCGAGACATATTTGGACCGTACATCGTCTGACCTTATAAATCGCTTCACGTTTTTGCTCCTTCAAGCCTTCTTCTCTTCAAAGAAGAGTGCGGCAGTAACGCTGACAAAAAATACCCCCGGACAAGGGAACAGGTTCGGTGAGGCATAGAACCTAAAGCAGTGAAAGTGCCTACCTGACGT
>DASYAN010000404.1:0-13275 GCA_036501345.1 Ktedonobacteraceae bacterium | reverse complement strand
CTGCACGATAGGATCTTGCTCAGAGGGTTTGAGGATAAAGGTATTTCCGCAGGCTACCGCATAGGGCCAGAACCAGAAGGAGATCATGAAAGGGAAATTGAAGGGAGTGATGGCCGCAAAGACGCCCAGAGGCTGAAAAATGACCTCTTCATCGATGCCGAGTGCCGCCCCATCTTCCAGCCCGTAGCCCATCATGAGCGAAGGGATACCGCAAGCAGTCTCGACGTTCTCGATACCACGCTGCACCTCACCACGTGCATCATCGAGCGTTTTGCCCATCTCGGTAGTGATCAGGCGAGCCAGTTCCTCGCGATGTTCCTCCAATAGCTGGCGCAATTTGAAGAAGTAGCGAGCACGTTCTTGGGGAGGAGTAGCACGCCAGGAAGGAAAGGCGGAAGAGGCAGCATCAACGGCAGCGGCAATATCGGCTTGACTGCTTAAAGGAACATGTGCGAGTAGCTCATCGGTGGCCGGATTGCGTACTTCCTGAGTTTCGGTAGCTTGCGAGGACACCCACTGACCTCCAATGTAGTTACGAAGCGTTTGAACTTGTGATTGGATCGGAGCGACCATGGTTTTTATTGCACCTTTCTCATTGTATCTCTCTCGCCAGGTCTAAATAGATTATGTTGCCTGTACGAGACACATCATACAAACTCAAAGACAGCCATCGAGAGCTGCGGAGACGACTTGGATGGCTTGAGCAAGCTGCTCCTGTGCGATAACTAGCGGCGGCTGCAAGCGCACAACATTGCCATACTGCCCACCTACACCCACTAGCACACCAGCTTCACGGCACAGATGGCGCATGCGATTAGCTTCCTCTGCTGCTGGCTCTTTGCTGGCACGGCCACGCACCAGTTCAATACCGATCATCAGCCCTTGTCCGCGTACATCACCGATCAAAGGATGACGCTCTTGCAGCTTGCGCAGTTCACTTATCGCCCAGTTTCCCAGCTCAGCGGCATGTTCAACTAGATGTTCTTCCTGCAGAACAGCGATATTGGCAATAGCAGCTGCGCAAGAGACCGGATTACCACCAAAGGTACTCAGGTGTTCGCCTGGCTGGAAGCTGTCAGCGATAGCTTGAGGAGCAATGAAGGCACCCAGGGGAAAGCCATCGGCGATGCCCTTGGCTAGTGTCATGATATCGGGTTCAATGCCCTCCTGGTACTCAATACTGAAGAGTTTGCCAGTGCGACCAAAGCCAGTTTGCACCTCATCGACCAACAGCAAAATACCATAGCGATCCAGGATTTCTTTGACCCGAGCCAGATAACCTTCCGGCAGTGGGATCAGTCCGCCCTCTCCAAGCACTGGTTCAACGACGAAAGCGGCCACATCGCCACTCGTCTGGAAACGGATCGTGTCCTCTACCGCGTCAGCACAAGCTAGCCCACAGGACTGCGGCTCCAACTTGAGGGGACAGCGATAACAGTAGGGAGCCGGAGCAAAGGCCACGCCTGGCATATAAGGTCCACCACGCGTCTTACGTGCCATATTGCCGGTAACAGAAAGAGAGCCATAGGTTCGGCCATGGAAGGCCATTTGTAAGGCGATCACTTCACGCTTACCGGTAGCAACCTTGGCGAGGCGCAAAGCACCCTCGATAGCTTCCGCTCCCGAATTGCAGAAAAAGGTTTTTTGCAAGGCACCAGGAGTAATGTGGGCAAGCACTTCAGCTAAATCAGCGACAGTGGGAACATAGTAGACATAGCTACAGGCGTGGATCAACTGATCGATCTGAGCTTTGGCGGCCTGGGCCACGCGGGGATGGACATGGCCTGCGTTGACCACGGCAATGCCAGCAAAGCAGTCGAGATAAGCACGTCCATCGGCACCATAGATCTGTGCACCGCTAGCACGTTCGACCACGACAGGTTCAACAGCTTTGACACTACTGATATTCACATAGCGAGCATACTTCTCGATTGTGTCCACGTGAGACCTTCGCTTTCTCTATCTCTTCCTATAAACCTACATATTTCCTATAGGTTAAGTTTAAAATATGCTCGAGGTGTTGTCAAGGGTTGGGGATCTGAGATCCTCTTTTCGATTTGTACTCTTTCGAGAAAATGGCAAAGATAGCAAAGGCTAACCGATCTTGCCATCGCATCCCATCATTGTTTCGGCTGATTGTTCTTGCAGCTAGCTCAGTGAACCTGTTATAATTCATATGAAAGGTAAAAATCTTTCATTTGTGCTTGCTAAAGGGCCCCCACTGCTTTTGCATAAAGAGTGCTAAAGCATTAGCCGAAAGGTTTAAGGTTGGATGCATAAGAAACCGCTCGAAATTATGGATGCTGTTCTCCAAGGGTATGAACTATCGGAGGCCGAGGCTCAATCTCTGGTAGAGATTTCCGATCTCGCGCCCCTTCTGGAAACTGCATCTAGGTTACGGGACCAAGTACATCACAATCGTATCTCCTATTCACGCAATGTTTTTATTCCACTAACCCAGCTATGTCGCGATGTCTGCCACTATTGTACATTTGCTCATCCTCCACGACGAGGAGAAAGAGTGTATCTTTCACGTGACGAGGTCCTTGCGATTGCTCGTGCAGGAGCAGAAGCAGGTTGTAAAGAGGCGTTATTCACGCTTGGTGATAAACCAGAGCTACGTTATAAAGCAGCCCGCCATGAACTAGCCGAATTAGGTCATCAAACGACCCTGGCATACCTTGCAGAAGTTGCAGAGCTTGTGCTGCAAGAAACAAAGTTGTTACCTCACGTCAATCCAGGTGTGATGAATGCAGAGGACATCGCTCTGCTGCGGCGTGTCTCCGTCTCACAAGGTATTATGCTAGAGAGCGTCTCAGAGCGACTGTGTGAGCGTGGTGGACCACATTTCGGCTCTCCTGATAAACGTCCCTCTGTCCGCATAAAGACACTACAGCTAGCAGGAGAACTGCAGGTTCCTTTTACATCGGGTATCCTTATCGGTATTGGTGAGACACGCCTAGAACGGATACAATCACTCCTTGCGCTTCGTGATGTACATCGTAGTTATGGCCACATTCAAGAAATTATTATTCAGAATTTCCGAGCAAAGCCAGATACTCGTATGGCCAATGTTCCTGAGCCTGATCTGAATGATCTACTTTGGACTATAGCTGTTGCACGTATTATTTTCGGGGCAGAGATGAATATTCAGGCTCCCCCAAATCTGAGTCCTGGAACCTACCCACAGCTGATTACTGCTGGGGCTGATGATTGGGGCGGAGTCTCTCCTGTGACACCAGACCATGTGAATCCAGAAGCTCGCTGGCCAATGCTTGACGATTTAGCAACCGAAACGGCAGCGATGGGTAAGATATTAGTTGAGCGTTTGGCCGTCTATCCAAGTTATGCGCTCAACGTTCAGCAGTGGCAAGATCAGCGATTGTCACCAAATGTCCTGCAAGCATGTGATAGCGATGGATATGCTCGTGTGGAAGCTTGGTCACCAGGAGAGCAGACATCACCTCCAGCCCTCTATCGAGAATTGATAACGCGAGAATTGATAACGCGAGGTCCTCATCCACCAGGAGATATTCTACCTGCTATAAGCAGCATAATTGAGAAAGCATGCTCAGGCAATGAACTTACTGAATCAGAGATAGTTCGCCTGTTTGAGGCACGCGACGAAGAGTTCATAGCTGTCTGTAGAGCTGCTAACGACTTGCGTCAACGTGTTAATGGCGATATTGTCTCTTTTGTTGTGAATAGAAATATTAATTATACTAATATTTGCTATTTCCGTTGTCAGTTCTGCGGCTTCGCCAAAGGAAAATTAAGTGAGGATCTACGTGGAACGCCTTATAATCTTGGTTTGGATGAGATTATCAGACGTGCACAGGAAGCCTGGGATCGAGGAGCTACTGAGGTCTGTATGCAAGGAGGGATTCATCCAGAGTATACAGGTGAGACATACCTACAGATGTGTCGTGCCATCAAAGCTGCTCTTCCTAATATACATATTCACGCCTTTTCGCCTCTTGAGGTTTGGCAAGGAGCCCAGACCCTGGGACTCAGCGTGCGTGATTTCCTGCTGCGGTTAAGTGAAGCTGGTCTGAGTACATTACCTGGTACAGCAGCAGAGATCCTTGATGACGAAGTGCGAGCGACCCTCTGTCCCGATAAAATCAAAACCGATCAGTGGCTCTCTGTCATGGAGGAAGCTCATAATCTTGGCCTTCGTACTACGTCTACGATTATGTATGGGCATATCGATGAGCCAAAGCACTGGGCACGTCACCTATTGCGTTTAAGGACTTTACAGGCTCGTACAAGTGGCTTTACAGAATTTGTTCCTTTACCATTTGTTCATATGGAAGCTCCCATCTACTGGAAAGGTAAAGCTCGTAAAGGTCCAACTTTCCGCGAGGCAGTACTTATGCATGCTGTAGCACGGCTTGTGCTATATCCCCATATTTCCAACATCCAGGTCTCGTGGGTGAAAATGGGGCGGGAAGGTGTACAGGCCTGTCTGCAAGCTGGCGCGAACGATCTCGGAGGAACACTGATGAATGAAAGCATTACCCGTGCCGCTGGGGGCCAAATGGGCCAGGAATTGCCCCCAGCACAAATGGAAGAGATTATCCGCTCAATTGGTCGTATCCCATCGCAGCGCACAACGTTGTATCAACCAGCCCCGCAAGAAAGGCAGCATATAGCGCATAATGCAAGAGAATTGCAACCAATTGTACTTACACCGAGCAAACGATATGCCGGAAATAAAGAAGCAGTTGGAGGGTCTCATTCGGGCAAAGTATAGCTACGACGATAGCTATTGATTACCTCGATCAAACGATCAAGTGGTAGCTTATAGGCGGTGTTGCCATCACGCCCTGTCATTGTTTCGGCAGCGACCAGGGCATTGACGATGGCTTCTTCCGTCGCCTCTATAACTGCTTCAAACAGATTGGTGATATAGGCATTGGCGAGCATTGTCAGTGGTACAGTCAAAGGACCAGCATTGCTCTCCTCGCTAGTTGGCAGACCTCGATTGCCTGTTGAGAAGGCAATAAAGATATCTCCACTGCTATGTTCGCCCATTCCACCGGTACGGCCAATGCCTAATCCCACACGCTGAGCCAGCCGATCGCACTGCGTTGTGATGAGCGGCGCGTTTGTTGCTACGACAGCAATAATGGAACCACGTCCCTGGCTAAGTTCATTCGGCTTTGGTACTTCAGAAAAGGGAATGGCCAGACCCACCGGAACGCCATTGATTTGCAAACGCTCACGGCTTCCATAATTGGCCTGTACCAGCACGCCGACAGTATAGCCGCCTGACTCAGCAGAAATGACACGCGAGGCGGTACCAATACCACCCTTGAAGTCATGGCAGATCATCCCGGTGCCACCGCCGACACCACCTTCCTCCACTGGGCCCGCAGAAGCTGCTGCAAGAGCCTGCATAACATGTTCTGGCTTGACATGCAGGCCGTTGATATCATTCAGGCAACCATCATACGTCTCAGCCACAACTGGCAGTGCCCAGAAGCTATCGTCTGGTTCGTGATGTGCGATGGCATTGGCTACTAAGGCATCGCGCACAACACCCACGCTATGTGTATTAGTCAGAGCAATCGGCGATGTTAGTGTACCCGACTCCCTGAGCCATTCCAACCCGGTCATCTCGCCGTTACCATTGAGCCTATGACAACCAGCAAAGAGTGGCTCTTTCCAGATGTTGCCCTCATGTGGCTGGATAACCGTGACGCCTGTTCGGACGGGACCTTGACCGATCCGCAGTGCTCCTTCCCCAACGATAAGCGTGGTATGACCGACACGCACGCCTGGAACATCAGTAATTGCATTGTTTGGACCTGATTCTAAGGTTCCAATCACAATCCCCAGATCTCTCGCTCGCATGCTCTTTTCTCCTGATCTTATGGCTATATATTCTTGAGTAAAGTATAGATCCTTTTATGGCATTCCTGCAAGCTGACTCAAGCGCGGTTTAAGATAAAAAATAAACCAAATAACTATGCTATCACGAGTGTAGTGAATTGTCCTGGATAAAGACTATGATAGTTTATACATTAGTGAAGGGAGGGACGGCGGCGCTGATCTGCTCCATGCTGCTCTACATGGTTGGCGGAGGCTTCGACTACAGGCACGTTGATCCACAAAACTGTGGTAGGCTTCTCACTTTCGTTCCTCCAGCGATGCAGTTGTGTACTGAGAAGGTACAGCGAATCACTTGCCTGTAGATTGTACTGCTCGTTTTCATCGATCCAGAATGCCAGTTGTCCCGCGATGATATAAATAAACTCTTCTCCAGGGTGAGAGTAAGGTTCTTCACTGCCCCCTCCAGGCTGGATTTCAATCCGTTGTGCTTCTAATGCTCCGGGCCTGGTAATCAGGTCTTCGATCAGGACCAGACCGCGCTCGGCCACAAAGCGAGGACGATCTTCTGGACGCAGCATAGTGCGTTGTTCCCGGCGATACTCTGGATTGAGTCCCGGTACAGTTGTACCATAAGCGTCGGCGAGTTTGAAAAGGTTGCCCAGCGAGATGCTTGACTGCCCTCGTTCTACTGCACTTAAAAAAGAAGTGGAGAGTCCGGTTCGCTCCGCGACTTCGGCAAGCGACAGATCTAGCCCGGTACGTAGGGCACGCAGTCGTAGACCTAAGTTTAGCTCATCATCAGCTATCTCAGAAGTAGTTGACCTTTCGACTGTACCAAGTTCGCGTCGTATCGCCGCTGTATTCAAGCGCTCCACGCGTCGCAGATGTGCAATACGGCGTAAACGCATTAGATCCTCGCTGGTATAGAAGCGGTGACCGCCAGGGGTCCGTTGCGGACTAATGAGACCCTCTCGTTCCCACAGTCGCAGCAATCCTTGAGAAACTCCCGTCAGGCGAGCTATTTCTCCAATAGGGTAGAGCAGCTCGTTGGCTCCCACCGCCGCTTCATCACTCATTTGTATATCTTGTGTGCTGTTCAACGTATTTGTCTACCAAGGCACGCAGCATACGTTGGTACGGGACTTTTGCTTTTTTTGCTTCCTTTTTCAGGAAATCGATGCTCGAACGGGTAAATTCTGATGTGACTTTTACCGTGTCCTCCTTTCTTACCAATTGCGAAGGCGGGGGCAAAAAATCGTCAATAATCGTAAGTCTGCCTTTGGGGGCATCTTCAAACTTGTCGTGTTCTTTCATAAAATTTTCTCCATTTTCTCCAGTTGCCCGCTCCGATAATGCGGATGTTTTGACCTGAAGTTCATATTTTTGCGAGGAGCCCAACTTCATTGCGCCCGTTGGGGAGGGATGATACTATGCAAAAATATGAACTCTACCCGTTGATACCGTAGTAATTATTAGTATTGCTATTGCTTCACAGGTTCTAGATGCCCATTACCTTGATCAGTTCGCGTACGGCATCTGCCGATTTCTGCAAAAGTGTACGTTCCTGCTCAGTCAATTCGATTTCGACGACTTGTTCCAGGCCCTTCGTGCCGAGTTTGGCAGGTACACCTATAAACAGATTGTTGATGCCATACTCGCCCTGTAAATGGACGGTGCAAGGCATGATCATCTTCTTATCGAGCAGAATCGAATCGACCATCTGGAGAACGGAAACGGACGGCGCGAAATAAGCACTTCCCGTACCCAGCAACTTCACAATTTCTGCTCCACCATCGCGGGTACGCTGCACAATTTGCTCAATGCGTTCAGCAGGAATCAGCTGGGCAATTGGCACTCCAGCCACTGTACATAAGCGAGAGAGTGGCACCATTGTATCACCATGACCTCCTAGCACGTATGCCTGCACATCACGGACAGAGACATCCAACTCTTGGGCAATAAAGGTGCGGAAACGCGATGTATCCAGCACACCCGCCATACCAATCACGCGCTCACGTGGGAAACCGCTGACATAGAGTGCAAGCTGCGCCATTGCATCAAGCGGATTCGTCACCATGATAATGATAGAGTTGGGGGAATGTTTTACGACCTGCTCAGTGACTTGTGCGATAATTTCCTGGTTCTTCTTCACCAGATCATCGCGGCTCATACCGGGTTTGCGTGGGAAACCGGATGTGATTACCACAATATCCGAGTTGGCAGTATCGGCATAATCGTTTGTACCAGTAATTAGAGAGTCATAGCCAAGCACAGGGCCAGCCTGGAGCAGATCAAGCGCCTTCCCTTGCGGCATATTCGGTACAATATCGAACATCACGATATCAGCATAATCCCGCTCGGCCAGACGCTGCACCAGAGTACTGCCGACAAAGCCTGCACCAATTACTGTAATTTTACTTCGCATTGATGTGTATCCTTTCAATTTATCCCGCTCCAGTTTTGGCAACCAGGATAATCAGTATTCTCACCCTGTCGTATACAACCCGCAGACTTGAAGCTGTGATTACCTGATTGTCAAAGTGAAGCTAGATCTTTTCTTTGCAATATTCTAGGGCTATTGTATGCTCTCAAAGCCATGAATGGCAATTAGTAACAACCTGAGGGGTGTGCATAACGTTTTGGCAAACAGACCCCTGCCAGCCCCACCTCAGCAGACGCGATACCCGGAGGACACACGGTAAATCGGGCCCCTATGGCATCACCACAACTATTTATGCTTGAGAGCACATTATTTTAATTTAAACAAACAATTTAATAAAATATAGAATAGTTAAATGAATTGGATAAAAACAGTAAAAAAAATATTTCATTTTTCTGCCTTCTTGATTGCTATAGAAAGCTACAAAAATCAGCGAGAAAAGCCCAAGTGGCTCAATTAAACTTTGAACGATAAAGTTAGGTGAGAATATAAAAGACATCTTTAAACATGCACTAATTTCACTTGGCAGACATAGGGGTAAAGAAATTGCGGAAACAACCGGATTGACCCCTTTAGTGAGAGCAATAAGAAATACTATAGGCGTTATACTGAAAAAAGTGAAGATACAAATCTGTAAAATAATCATCTTTTTAAAATTTGTGAAAGATAGATAGAATACAATTATTGCTAGTACTCCCATTGCACCATACTCCACATTTAAAATGCTAGCTATTAGAGTACTTACTATAACTATCAAAAGAGAAACAACTATGTTTTTTGATTTTTGGATTAATACTATTGCGGCAAGGCCTAAAAAGAGTGTGAAGAGTATATTGAGTGCCCAGAAAGACGGATCAACGAGCCTATTAATAACTATGAATGGCATTTGTGCTACCAATGCAAAGAAGAGAAGCCGTACAAGATATTGCTTTGTATTCTTAGAGTAATAGGCACCATTAGCTATAAGCCAGGCAAAAAGGGGGAAGGCAAGCCTTCCAACTATACGGAACAAAAGTATCTGAGGAAAAAAGAATAGTCCAACATGGTCAATAACCATGCAAGTGATTGCAATAAGCTTGATCTGGAATGTCGTCATGTGTTTGATACTCTCTTCATCTGGGATAAATCGCGTTATCTGAGTAACTACGATAATACTTAATGGATGAGTTCTTTAGCTAGGGGAAAAGAGGGACATTTTGCAGCGGCAATAGGTATTAGCTTAAGATTCTCACTCGGGACTTTCGGTCAGGACTTTTGATAGTACTTCCAAAATGCCTTAAAAATAACCTAATCCATACTTGACAACCGGAACTGCTTCGTGTAATATAGCAATCGCGGGTGAGGAACTTAACTCATAAGCAATGGGGTATCGTTCAACGGTAGGACGGCTGACTCTGGATCAGTTGATTGGGGTTCGAATCCCTGTACCCCAGCCCATAGATCGGCTTGAGAGGCTCTCGCTAAGAGCAAAAGTCAGTGGTTTTCCATCATTTTGGTGATGTGAAGGCAACTGACTTTTGTTTTGCGTTTTTTCAGGATGGCCCTCCCAATAGTGTGTTGATTTGCTCTCTACAGCTTGCAGTCTGTTTTCTAACATGCATGGCTCTTAATTACCAACACTGTAGCAGAAGACCTTCTGAATTTGGCCTTTGTGGATAACTTGTGGATAAGAAGGTGAGAGGACTTGAACCTCAGCAAGAATAGCTTTCGAGGTGGCTTGGAATCTGCGTTGATTGTCGTTTTGAGCACAGGAAAAGGCCCATTTTGCCTATCAATGTTAACCTCAGTTTGTCGGTTTTTTGCTCCCATCTTTTTATTAGCAGTAGTTGCTCTTCTGCACGATATGATTTTCGAAGGATAGAAATTGGCTAAAACTGTTCATGTGAATCTTGCTAGTCTCGTCTTATACTCAAAATTTGGTCATGCTGTTTACTGAGTGATTTCTAATACATTCGAATGTAATGGGTTTAAGCTGTTAAACTTATTAAAGTACCTGGAAAGAAAGAAATGAGAAGTAAGCTAAAGGTACCGTTATGCATAGAATCTCTTGTCTTTAAGTTCCCTTGCCCAATATAATCAAGTCGCAAAACTATTATTGTGATTTGTTGGATTGGTTTCAACGAACTCCATTTCAAGAGCTGTCTTACTTCCTTGACAGGGTATACCTAATAGGAATATACTACAACGAATGAGGTGCTAAAAGTAAGATGAGTAATACACAACATATTCTTGAGCAACTAACTTCTCCTCGTGCCTTTTTGGACGAGGCATACCGGAGTTTGGGTTACCAAGAGGGTGCATTACTCAGTGCTATCGAACGCCCAGAGATTGGAACTCTTGAGGAGCAAGAGTGGCTAGAAAAGGGAGATTGGTTAGCCCTCGCTCATAAAGTTGGTGCAGAAAAACTTTTTTTCATCAATAATGATCCCTTGCTTGTATTTTGCGCGATTCAAGACATTTCTCATAATGAGCAAGTTCTACTTGAAAAATTCCGTCGAGTCTGGTGTATGGCACGTCCTCTCTATCTTTTCATTGCTTTGCCTGGGGAATTACGAGTCTACCGTCTTGATCTTCCTCCTACAAGAGATGCTAAAACCTTGCGGGACAAGCGACAGGTTGAATTAGTTCAGCACGTAGCTGACGTGGGCGAGAAATTGCAAGCTTTTCGACGCGAACAATTAGAACTAGGCAATCTTTCAGGAGATAAATACTTTGGAAGCAACAATCAACGAGCCGATAGACGACTAATCCAGGATCTAAAAGTAGTAAGAAAAGAGTTGCTTGATACAGGTCTTGCACCTAAATATGCGCATGCGTTAATTGGGCGCTCTATATTTATTCGTTATCTTGAAGATCGAGGTATCATTGATGAAACATATTTTCTTAAAAAAGTAGCTAAAGATAATCTATCATGGCAAAAAACCCTTTTGCAGGAATTTGATCAGCCGGATATAATGCCAAGAAATGAGAAACGTCGCTATTATCGTATCTTATCAGACAGAGAATTCACATTTGCTTTATTCCGTCAACTTGGTGTTGATTTTAATGGTGATATGTTTCCCAATGTTGATGAAGAAGAAAAACATATCAGGGAAGACCATCTTAAAATCATTCAAGGATTTTTGCTTGGTAATCTAGACAGATGGCAACGCTCTTTGTTTCTTTGGGCATATGATTTTGAGATCATACCGATAGAATTAATCAGTAGTATTTATGAAGAGTTCTATCATAAAGAGAATGAATATCGCGCAGATAAAAAAAATGATCTTAGGCGGGGTATAAGCCAAGACGATGTGAAGACACATTATACACCGAGTGTTCTTGTTGAACATGTTCTCTTCCATTTATTACCCAAAGAACGCCTTAGTACAAAGCCAACAATCCTTGATCTTGCTTGTGGTTCTGGTATCTTCCTTGTAGAGTCTTTTCGTCGCATTGTCAGACACCGCATGCAAGAACAAAAAGGAGAAACACTATCAGTAAAAGAGCTGCACCAAATCCTTAAAGAACAGATCAAAGGTATTGAAATTAATGAGGAAGCTGTACGTGTTGCCGCTTTTAGCCTGTATCTTGCACTTTTACACTATCAAGAGCCACCTACTATTCGGACGAAGAAATTACCTAATCTTATCTATCGAGAAGGACAACCGGAAGATGAAAACCACTTCCATGTTCTTTTCAAGAGTAACACATTTGCTCTAGCAGAAACTGAAAGAATGCAAATACAAAAAACGCTCCATACTTCGTCAAGATATAAGGGACGTAAAGAGCATGAAAGACTTTATCACTCGCAAGAGACTTTACCTGTAAAGCTTTATACATTTGACATTATTACTGGTAATCCTCCATGGGGCTTTGAAGAAGGAGCCACAGAAGAAATTCGAGGTGTACAAGAACAACTTAAACGATGGTGCTCATTTTTCAACTGGACGATAGGCGATAATGAACCTAGCCAAGCGTTTGTTGCTCGTGCTCTGAGTTTGCTCAAACCTGGGGGAGAATGTGGGTTGCTCTTACCGATAGGTGTATTTCTAAAGCATCATGAGAATAGCAAAGCATTTAGAAAACGTTGGTTAGAAGATGCTACCATTAACACTGTTATCAATTTTGCTCATGTTCGACATGCGTTTTTTAATGCAAATGCTCCTTTTGCCTTTGTGCATTTTAAAGCCAGCCCCGCTTCTTTTGATCACTGGGTTCACTACTGGTCAGTTAAAAAGACAGCAATGCTAGACAAAACTCGTGCCGTTGTCTTGTCGCAACCAGATATCCGACAAGTAAAACAAGTTGATCTTGTCCATAATGACTTCTTGTGGAAAGTCTACTGGTGGGGTAACCATCGAGATGCAGTATTGGTTAAAGGGTTACGTATAAATGACACGCTAGCTCATTTAGGGCGGATAAGGAACTGGCCTGACCCTGGGCGAGGATATCAAGCTTCTAGCCCAACTTATAAAAACCGGTCAGCTGATTGGTTAAGCAATTACCAAGAACTACCTGTGAAATATTTTCAACGATATGGCGCGATTGATCCTGCTATATTAATCCCGCCTCCTCTACAAGTTACTAGGCCACCATCAAGTCGTTTCATTCAGAGTGGTTGGCGGCTACTAATTGGACGAGGAATTGCTGATTCAGATGGTGTCAATGGGAGAATAGAAGCACGTCTCGATGACCTTTCTTACTGCTTTAATAACTCGATTCATGGGATAAATATTGATAATACTGAAGATTGGGAACGGAAAATCTTGATCGGCATTCTCTGGTCATCGCTAAGCCGATACTACTACTTCATGATTGCAAGCACCTGGGGACTATGGCATCATGAAATCCATCTTGATGAAGTATTGAGTTTACCTATACGCTTTCCTAGAGATAGGAAGTTGCGTGAAAAGATTGTTGGGATTGTCGATAGATTGATGAATTGGCCGATCCATGATCTCATTGCAGGCAATATATTTGAAACTGTTGCTCCATTAGAACAACAACTTGATGAT
>DASYAN010000403.1:0-10290 GCA_036501345.1 Ktedonobacteraceae bacterium | reverse complement strand
CTCAAACATCGAACTTATACCTCGCTTGTACTTGGCAATATGATACAGAGCTGCATCTACCTGGAAGCCGCAGCCAAAGCAGCACAAGCCATCAGCAGCGACCTAATTCTCAGCGAGATCTACACATTCTATGAGCACATGCTCGCTATGTGGGGACTGGAACCCCGTGTCCGAGCCCTGGCTAAATTGTTCCAGAAAGGGTAGAGCAAACTATAGGGACCCTTTGCTTACATTCCACTTAGATTTCAGAATTGGAGCAACTTTACGAATAAATAACATGTACCACTCAAATGATTGAGTTTTCTGTAGTACTTTCTAACCAGCATTACCTAAATGTTATCTAATATTTTCCCAAAATTCTTTTAGCAATGGTATCTTTTATGATATGCTTAACAGCAAAAGTTTTCGGAATTTCCGAACTCTTCAGAGTGTTCTTGGACACGTTGAATATTTCTGTAAGGTGCAAAAGATTATGGTAAGTGTAGAGCAAACATTATTTTCGGAGGAAAATCAGCTAGTAGCTACTGATAGTTCCCGCAAACAAAAGCTAAATAGGATAAGGGGAGGCGGGATTCCTCGTGTACTCGATCTATTTGCAGGATGCGGGGGGTTATCTTTAGGGTTTCATACTGCTGGGTTTGAAATTGTAGGGTCTGTGGAGTTTGATCCTCTTGCTGCCAAATCGCATGCATTAAATTTCCATAAAAAACCGGGCATCTTACAAGAGGTTCATGCTCAAGCTCGTGATATTACTAAAGTGGAACCTGAACAACTGATTGCAGAGCTTCAGATGAGTTCAGATATAGAGAACAACATAGATATAATCATAGGAGGGCCTCCCTGTCAAGCATTTGCAAGAGTTGGAAGAGCAAAACTGCGTGAAGTAGCAGCTCACCCAGAGGCATTTCTGCAGGACACTAGAGGGAATCTCTACCTAAGGTATCTCGCATATATAAGGAAGCTCCAACCAATTGCACTTCTTATGGAAAATGTCCCAGATATCCTTAACTATGGTGGACATAATATAGCTCATGAGATATGCGAAGTGCTTTCGGAAATGGGATATATCTGCAAATATACGATTTCTAATGCAGCATACTATGGTGCCCCACAAATGCGTGAACGAATGCTTCTCATTGCATATACGAGAGAAATTGGAGCTGAAGTAGAGTTTCCACTACCTACTCATTGGGTTGAACTTCCTAAAGGTTATGAAGGATCCCGTCAAGTTGCATTAAAAGCATTAGGTGGAAACTTATTCACTTATATGTTCTATACTCCTCCTCTTGAACCCTCATCTGTATTACCATATGCAATTACTGCTCAGGAAGCTCTAGGTGATTTACCGCAAATTACTTTGCACCTCGAAGGTAAGATGAAACGCGGAACCAGACGGTTTAATCAGCAGATCCCTTATCCCACAAACGTTACGATTTCTCCTTATGCAAGGATGATGAGAAATTGGCCTGAATTTGCCAATCATGAGGGGGTATCTGACCATGTGATACGTTCTTTACCGCGAGATTATGATATTTTTCGGCGTATGAATTCTGGAGATCAGTATCCTGAAGCATATCAGCATGCTCTGGATTTGTTTCATGAAAGATTAGAGCAACTAATTCAACAAGGAAATAGTATACAACCGGGTACTCCTGAACATGAGAAGCTAAAGCGTGAGATAGTTCCACCTTATGATGCATCTAAGTTTCCAAATAAGTGGCGTAAAATGGAACCAGATAAGCCAGCGAGAACATTAATGGCCCATCTTGGTAAGGATGGTTATTCTCATATCCATTATGATAGTACGCAGGCAAGGACAATATCAGTACGGGAAGCTGCACGTCTTCAATCTTTTCCTGATGGTTTTGAATTTTGCGGTACAATGAATCCTGCATTTAGACAGATTGGAAATGCAGTTCCTCCATTACTTTCCTTAGCTCTTGCCAAGAAGATGATGGATCATATTCAGGGTAATTAAATGTACCACATAGATTGACAGTTACACGATTGACTGCATCAAGATAGGTGTAATGGGAGTGTGAGAAATGGATTCGCAGAATCGACAGAAAATATTCATGTCTGCAGTGCAAAAGAAAGTAGGAGGTGATTCGGAAGAGTGGAAAACATCAGGACTATTTGGCACATCAAATAAAGCATCTATAATAGAAGGCGGATTACAGGTTGGAGTTAGTAACCCCGATTCCTGGAAGACCACTCCTAAGGGTATGATTTTTGCAGCAATGCTTCGTTTCCCTCCAGCAGATGAAATCTACTTTGCTGTTATTATTGAAAGTGCCAGTTATAGGTTCATGCAGCGCTTGCAATTAATGATAGAAATTGGCCAGCGACAAAAACAAAAGCAAAAAGAGGAGAAAGAGAACAAAGGACGAATTAAAACAAAATTAAAAGCAGAGGAGAATGAAGAAGAAGAGAAACAAGAGGAGGAGGTGGACAGCGAGAGTAGCAGCAATACTGTTGCCAGTGAAATTAAGTATTCAGATCGAAACAACAATGTAGTCATTTGCTTAGCAGCCGATGATGGAAAAATTTACCTCAGGAATAAACAATTCTGGAATAATCTCGCCATTGATAGAAGTAGTTTTGGTCCTGCTATAGATGTGGATCAGATTTTGTTTGCAGTATATCCTCCAGAGCCATCAGCGAAGAGAAACTTGCTTGTTCGTGATTTTGTTGGATACTTTGTCAGTCTTGTTGGGCGGGACAAGGTTGAGGAGATTCAACCCTGGGAAAGTGAAATAAGTCTTTCTCCTGAAATGAGGAGGATGCCAGGAACTATTCCATTTGCAGAAATATTAGCAGGTGTGCATAAACTAGGGGGATATTTTGCTAATGACCTTGTTGAACGCTATCATGTAGCATTGAACCATCTAAATCATAAGCATTTTGTTATCCTCTCCGGCTTGTCTGGGACGGGAAAAACAAGCCTTGCTAAATTCTATGCATTTGCAGTCCATGGGCTTATAAATACAGATGTGGATGATCCTTTCTTTTTCATGTGCGTAGTGCGACCAGATTGGACCGATCCAACAGGGCTAATAGGTTATCATGATATAATAAGTGGAAAATACACTGTAACTCCATTTTTGCAAGCTATATTGATTGCAACCGCACATAAGGATACACCTATTTTTGTCTGCATCGATGAGATGAACATAGCACGTTCAGAGTTCTATTTCGCTGATATACTGAGTGCTATGGAATCTGAAATGCCTCTGCATATCCATTCAAATTCTGTTCCTCTAGATGGAAGTAGCGGAGAACAGGTACCCTCAGAGATTAAACTTCCATCAAATCTGTTCATCGTAGGAACGATAAATATTGATGAGTCTACTCAACCTTTAAGTGACAAGATATTAGATCGAGCAAATAGCATTGATATGTCATTTGTTGATATTAAAGGTTTTTTAGAGGTTCTTGCATTACGGTATACCGAACTCACAACTGCAATAGATGGCTGTTCTCGCCTCCTTATTCAGCTAAGTAGTACTCTCTCACCATATAGCTTGGGCTTTGGATATCGAGTTGTAGAAGAGTTTGTACGCTATTATGCATTTGTTGAAAGGACTGGCGTAATGGAAAAAGCAAAAGCTCTTGATAGCCAAATTGCACAGAAAGTGCTTGTGAAACTAAGAGGAGGGGAAAGTCAACGAGATCTTCTAGAGAAACTGACTCGTATTTTGCAGTCTTATCCACATAGTTTGAAAATTGTGGAGGGTTTGAAACGTCAATTAGAGGAATATGGATCATTTCAGTACTTGAGATAGGCAAAACATGGGAGAACCAGAAATTGTTTTACTCGACCCCTTAGCATCCATGCGGGAAGTATGTACTATTTGGCCTGAAGCGTGTGCATGCGATCCTGGAGCAATTCAGGAAAATAGAACATATATATTCGAGCTTAGAAACCCAACTGATCCACTCAAAGCTCATTTGTTCATAGATGATCAGAGATTAAGACGTGATATTCTAGACACACCCCTTAGAGTGCAATGGGAATGGAATGTAGAGTTTCATGCAGGGGAAGTGGAAATACTGATACAGCTTGAACGTCCAGGAAATGCGATACGTAAAATACTAGTGACAGACCCTGATCAAAGGAAACTTACGCGTGAACAATTCGATACTATGGTACGACAAATTCTGGATGACACATTTGCATTACTTTCTCTTTCTAGCTATAAGTTTCGTGTTTCCAAAGGAAATGCTGCTCATTCTCCTCCTATAGCTCGTTTAGAATTTTTGAGATCGCAAGTCAACAAGCTTGAAACGGTGATACGCTCCATTGATAAAAATCCTGTGCGTATCTTGCGATCTACTATTGATACTGTCCCTTTTCACAAAGTCACTCAACTCACTCCAGCTGAGTTAATTAAATCTTTTGCAAATGGAAAAATCATCCAGGTACAGGGAGTGCAAAATTGTCTTCCTAAGGTACTGGAAGGTCGAATACCAGAAAGGATTTACAAAGCTCGTAAAACGCTTGGCCTTGATATTCGTGAACACAGAGATATGAAATCTGCACTAAAATCGTGGTCATCCTGGCTCTCGCTGGTTGCAGATCTATTAGCAGAGAGGCGAACAGAGGATAATAAACTATCAGTTCACCAAAGAAAGTGGTCATTGCGATGCAGGGAAATGTCAAGAAGGCTTAATTCGCTCTTGAAGCTTCCCTTATTTACTGAAGTACAGGATATCAAGCAACCAATCTACGCTACACAAATCTATCAGCGTATTCCCGCTTATGGCCAATTTCTATCAATATACAACAATTTTCAGCAAGGTATCGCCAATATTATAGGAGATTTCCTTCAGGTACCGCTGGCAAGAACATATGATCTCTATGAAGTATGGGCATTTTTACGTCTTGCGCGAGCTGCCTTGATCATGTTTCCTGAATCTATGTTCAAACCAGACTCTCTGTTTGCAATGAATGGCCGAGCCATTGTCATCTCTCCAAGCCAAGTATGTTTCGATTTTGGAGAGCAACTAAAGTTATGCTTCCAAAGAACTTATAAAGAGTTTTGGATTGAGCGGGATGGGCGTGGAACATACAGCAGGTATATGCGGCCAGACTTTACCATAGAATCATTAACACCCAATGATAAACAAAAAATCTTGATAGTGCTGGATGCCAAATATCGTGTTGAAGCAGGTTTGAATGATGCCCTTTCCTCTATCCATATGTATAGAGATGCTCTGGTTTGTCAAGATGGAGCAGAGGAGCATGATATCAAGAGAATCATTAACGGAGCTTATCTGATAACACCAGATACATATACAACAAACACTGGATGGAAGGATTTAAAGATGCCTGCAAGACTATTTCATCCAGAGTATCGCAGTCACTTTCGCTTTGGAGCAGTTACCATGTGTCCCGGAATGAAAGATGAAGAGGTTATATCTCTTCTAAGCACAATCATAGCGGACTGCACTGGAAATAGATAAGAGTTAGCACTCTGGATAATTAATCTCACCGAAGAAGTCACGCTCATCATAGAATATGGGTCGAATGACCCATCCAAAGGCTATAACCGCAACCCTAAATTCAGAGGGTAAAGCCAGAAGAACACATTCTTATCGCAAGCAACATTCAGGACCTTCAAGCAATGCGCATCCAAGAGGGGACTCGCGCATTATAGCGGGTAATGAATGCTTCACGCTCCTCTGGCGGCATTTTGGCAAGCCCCTGCACGAGCCGATTGCGCCTGTCCTGCCAATTCCCAGGCTCTTTAGAAGAGGGATGTGCGTTACTGAAAACTCTATCGGTGCACAACACTCCTCTTCTCTTGAATGGCTCTGGCGAACTCTCCTGACAGGTCGCTAGTAGGTAGTCATTGGCCTCAGGAATACTGCACCATGGTTCTGGCAGTGTATATGCAGGGTTCATTGCCCAATCTGGTATGTTCAGATCATACCTCTCTGCCAGATACTCGGCGGCCCCTGCACAAAACGCTGCCCACTGATACTGAAATTCCGTAGGATTTTCTGGCATCACAATTGGCTCGTCCAACAACGCCTGCCTCGATCTAACATTGTAGAGAAAGAAACAGTTCATGAAATTGCCAATTGCTACTCTAAACGTCTCACCTTCACTTAGTTCTCTATAGGCGCGTGCTAGGGTCTGAAATTCAAAGTGCATGCCTGTTACTCCTCTATGCAGTCAGAATACCTATCACGCTCAGCATACCACACAGAGGAGCATATTGCTATTGCTCTCCCCTAAAGATCTCATCCAGATTCTTTGCCAAGTCATAGAACTCCTGAAGCGTGTGATCAGGAAAGAAGCGGCTCACTATATCCCTGGCTTGCTCTCGCGTAGAAACGTTGAGTAGCTTGCGGAGTACGGCAATGTCTCCAAAATCCTTGTTAGCACGACCAGCAATTAGTTTACACGCCAGGATATAAGACAGGTCATCGGGAATATAGAGGGTCAACTTGCGATATTCCCGTAACAAACGAGCAGGCGGGATCGGTCCAAGCTCGATGAGGAAGGGTGCGCAATCGTCATTCAGGAACATCTTCTCATCCTTATAAAGGCCGTGGCTCTTCCCAATCCCTTCAATAATCTTTCTAACCTTACGTGTCGTTTTTGTAAGATTGTAGACTAGGCTTGCCTCACCAGTCCCAAACAGGTCAGTTACAATTACATCAATATCCTGCGTTGGCCTAGTTGTAGTGCCTGTAAACAGCAAGCATGCTCCGCCTACAACGAGGACACGCATGGGCTCAGGTCCAGGGAATGCCTGAACAAGAGCTTCATCCAGTTCAGTGAGTAACATTTCTAACTCTTCTCTGTTCATACTTGTACCTGCTTCCTTAAATGGGTATACATGTACTATTGTACCTTCCGTAAGATTGTAATTAAGAAACTTGGATACGAAGCTACTCCTCATCCATCCTTCAGCAGCCTCACCAAAACGCCATACTCATACGCCAGCTTCCCTAACAAGATAAATGGTGCATAGAGCAGCACTGGCTTATGATCTCTGAGATTTACCATGACTATATGAAGCGTAGCCATCAATGCAATTATTGGTAGTAGTAGCAAGAAAAGTGGCGGGAAACGTGCATAATAGAGCAGAAAATTCTTTAATCCGCTATTTCGGTAACGTATCTTCGTTGTCAGTCCGCTTGCTAAGCCACGAGTATAGTTATAGCGGAGCAATGCATCCAGTGTGTCACGTCGGTGATCATGAATAACTGTGATTTCCGGTCGGTAGCACGTGTGATAGCTCTGCCGCTGAATACGGTGGCAAAAGTCGATATCTTCGCCAGAGCTTAACATTTCGTCAAAGCCATTTATTCGCTGGAAGAGTACTTTATGCACCCCCAGACTTGCAGAAGCGACGGGACCGCTATATCGGTGTTTAGACTGATAATATCCAAAGTTTGTAAAGTCGATACAACGGGCAAAGAAGGCGTCTGACTTGCCAATCACTCGTGCTCCGACCACACCTACACTTGGTTGCTGGAGCGCATGCACATTCTGAGCAACCCAATCTTCCGCTACGACAATGTCGTCATCTAGAAATAAGAATATATCCCCTCTGGCATGGGTTGCACCAAGGTTGCGACTTCTGCCAGGCTTTTCCAGCAGCGTCGTGTTTACTGCCCTGACAGACCAGTGTCGTGCGATAGCTTCCACCGATGGCCCAACAATGATCGTTTCACACTTGCCTCCATACTTTTGCTTGCTAAGTGCATACAATACCTGCTCCGCCTTTACTGGTTGTGAAACAGGAATAATGATACTGACACTTGGCTGATGACTTCCTGCTTGTGACAAGTTACTACCGTTAAATGCTAACTTGGACCGAGCACCGTCAGTAAGTAGTGTACTGAGTTGCTTGCCTTCATAAACAGCCTGATAGATCAGGGGGATGATTTTACCATCTGCTTTCTCCTCAATAAGCTGGACACGCTGTTTTTCGATTGACCAATCAGAAACCAGTGCCGTATAAGTTTGTTCGGATGCAACGAGAACCGCGTGAGCCCGCTGCATGCTCTCCCGAAATAGATAACGCTGGTACTTAACATAGGTGGGCAGTGACTGATCTTGTCCATCCAACCATGAGGTATCGTGAAGGCTTATGATGAGCGGCCCATGCCAACCAATAAGAGCCATACCATCTGGCACATGTAGTACATCCGGTCGGAGGCGGTGCAGCACACCGGGAAATCGTAACTGGTGCTGCAGCAAACCTCCATTCTTTGACTCTAGCTTCAATGGGTACACACAGACATTTGGCATATCTGCCTGCCTCCAATAGTCTTTTGGCCGTCCTGTGACTAGAATGTACTCGTGCTCCTGAGCACTGCTTGCAACTATACTGAGCATTTCGCGTATGGAGACGAGAGCGTTGCCACACTGTTGCTCTGCAATAAGCAAGTCAAAAAGGATGCGCATGATACCTCCTCATTTCATATTCATCAATACAACCTTTTCTATTCCATTCAGATTTGAGAATATTGCACTAGATTTGCACTCTTGGCAGAATGAGTGTAGCCTGATCGGCAATATGCCACTCCTGTTCTCCTAGTTCTCGCATATCGCTGCGGACCATCTTCCTGTCACCAGTTCTCGATCTGGCGAGCAAGAGATGGCTCATCTGCCTCATATCCCTGAAAGAGAGAGTTCGTGTCGTTAAATATCCGGCGATAGTCAATAATAGGGCCAGAGGCAGGGACAACAGGGGTGGAATGCGGTGTTGCCAGAGTAAAAGTGCAAGCGATGGTAGATTGCTCAAGAGAACCAGACACAGCATCCGTGCCGTTGGCCATAGACGGATATGCTGTCTGAGCTGTATGGCAAATAGGCTCAGTCCTACTGCTTCGCTGACCAATGCCGTCAGACTCGCTCCCAGAATCTGCCAGTGCGGCAGCAGCACCACGTTGAGCACAAGATTGACAGTTGCTGAAACAATGGTCACCATTGGCACCTTACGCTCTATATTTGCTGCTGTGCATATCCGCTCCCCCAACTGGTTGAAGAAAGTGAACACCATAGTCCACATCAGTAGCTGTACGGCAATGGTAGCAGCCGCAAAACGTTGTCCACCCAGTAAGTTCACGAGGATGCTCGCTTGCGTACTTACACAAACTGCTAATGGAATAATGGCTAGAGCTAGCAGGCGTGTTGCCTTATAACAAACTCGGTCGAAGCGTTCTCGTCCCCCATCAAAGCTCGTGCATAATAATGGATAGAGTCCATTGACGTAGGCAAAAGCGATTGAGATGAGTGGATCAGTGATACGCGAAGCCAGGGCATAGATACCAGCACTAGCTGGTCCTGAAACCACCATCAATATACATATATCAATTTGTCCGGTCAACAGTGTCAATGCATTATGTCCCAGTAGTGGCAGACTTTCCCACATATGTTTGCGGAAGCGTGTCAGACTAAAACGCATGCGAATACCATAACGCCTGCTAGCATATAGAAGCTGTATCAAGAACATAGGTAAATCAGAATAGACCAGCAACACATAAGCCCACAGTAGCGGATAATGCAACCAGACAATCAAGGCAATGAGACCAGCTGTGATTACTCGATTGCTAGTCTCAAGTAGCGCAAGCAGCCCCACTCTCTGCTCAGCTCTGAAACCATGGGAGTAGATAATCCTCAGGCCATTAAAAGAAAAACTGAACAACAGTGAGAAACAGCCTATCAGGAACAGCGAACGCTGCTCTACACCAATTGGCAATAGCCACGCAGTGATCAGGGCTAGACCTATACTCAGCAATGTAGAGACAGCCCGTGTTCCCACAGCATAGCTGAGTGTCTCGCTCCATGCGCGACGTGGTTGGCGACTGAGTTGGCGGATGACCAATGGGTCCATACCGGTTCCACTTAATAGAGCAAAGACAGTTAAGAAGGGAAAAGTTAAGCTGTACTCACCGTACTGGATTGGACCGAGATAGCGAGTCAGGAGGGCAGTCATTGGAAAGATAAGTGGAATAGCAATGCTCCACGACAGCAGTTGAGTCACAACCGAGCGGCTGGTTCTCTGGACGTTTGATATACTTTCAGCTGACGCGATATCCAAATGGTGCACAGTATCAACTGACGCGATATCCAAATGATGCACAGTATCAGTTGACATGGTAAAGCGGGTCCCTACTGATGGAGATAAATCGCTCGATTGATTTGCAACTTGATCCATAAAGCGGCTATTTAAATTTTTATGTGATAAATTACTTGATGGAAAGTACTGTGCAACTTTTGGAGAACGATCGAGTGAACCACGAGATGCAGGACGGTGGATAATG
>DASYAN010000402.1:0-10378 GCA_036501345.1 Ktedonobacteraceae bacterium | reverse complement strand
CTCGCTAATTTATCCCATCTCTCTCGATCCATGACGTCCCTCTCTTTTTCTTACCTCTATCAGGTACAAACTAGCTTTGTACTCTCTTTGATTCTATCACACTTCCTTCCCCCTTGCAAAAATCCTCCGCACACCCAAGGGTCTCTCATTGCTTGACAAATATCAATTGACGTTTTACAGTGTAACCATAAAGAATCTAACTTGTCCTAATGAATAATGGAATTCAATAAAACTAATTTAAATTTAATACGATTTATCGCACCCGCCGAGCAATTCATTGCCCGAGTGTAGGGACCCGATTTATCGCGTCCGTTGGTGTGGGAGGACATTGTGTGAGGTAGGGCAGAGGTATCACGCACCATATTTTTACACGCGTTAATTAGAAAGAGCAGAAGCATGGCAATCACTAACCGAGACCGTGTTGGCAAAACGTTAGATATTCTCAGCGACGGCCTCAAGGTATTTGTAGCCCGTGAGATGAAAGCAGTCCATGGGGAACGCTGGCGCTATGCAGCATCCGATGCCCTGCGTGACCATCATTTCACCGAGGATGGCACCGACCTCGTGTTGGATACCCAGGCCCTATTCCTGATCATGTGGGATCAGTGGAAAACGGTATTCCAACGCACACTCGGTCATAGTGAGCGCAACTATGTCAGTGAACTACGCGAAGTACGCAATAAATGGGCGCATCAGCATCCCTTCAGTACCGATGATACCTATCGCGCCCTAGATACCGCCGAACGCCTACTCAATGCCGTCTCCGCAGTTGAACAGGCAGCTGAAGTGCGTAAGATGAAGCAAGATCTGCTCCGCCTGAGTCAGGAGGAACAGGCCCGCAACGTTGTACGCAAGACCGCGACCAGCTCTCTCAACAGTGCAACGCTCTCAGACCTTCCAGCCTGGCGTGATATCGTGACACCCCATCCAGACGTAGCATCCGGCAACTACCAAAATGCTGAGTTCGCAGCCGATCTTGGTCAGGTACATCGTGGTGAAGGCTCCGACGAATACCGCGATCCACGCTCTTTCTTTCGCCGTACATACCTCACCTACGGTCTGAGCCAGCTGCTTACAGGCGCACTCAAACGCTTGAATGGCACAGGCGGCGACCCCGTGGTTGAATTGCAGACCAACTTTGGTGGTGGTAAGACTCACTCTCTACTTGCACTCTACCACCTCTTTTCCAAGGCATCAGCCGCCGACTTACCCGGTCTGGAGCCAGTGCTAGAAGCAGCTCACTGCCAGCCTATGCCTGCACGCCGCGCCGTCCTAGTTGGTCATGCGCTCTCTCCTGCTATCGCCCGTGTCAAACCTGATGGCTGTATTATCAATACGCTATGGGGTGAATTAGCCTGGCAACTGCTTGGCAAGGATGGCTACGAACTGGTAGCTAGTGCCGACGAGAGCGGTATCAGTCCCGGCTCTGACGTACTCCGACAGCTTTTTGAGCAGGCAGCACCTTGCCTCATTCTGATCGATGAATGGGTCGTCTTTGCCCGTCAGCTCTATAAAGAGGAAAAAGCATTGCCGGGAGGTTCCTTTGATGCCAACCTCAGCTTTGCCCAGTCCCTAACCGAAGCCGCCAAAGTCGCGCCCCGTACCCTGGTCGTTGTCACCATCCCCGCATCCGAAGATAGGCGCGATGAGAAGCACGATAGTCGAACCGAAATTGAGATTGGCGGTGAACGTGGACGTGAAGCCACCATTCGCCTCAAGCAAATCATCGGGCGCATCGAATCGCCCTGGCGACCCGCCGATCGCGACGAAAGCTTTGAGATCGTACGCCGCCGCCTCTTTGATACGATCCTGGATTACCCCAAGCGTGACGCCGTTGCCAAACACTTTGCCCAATTCTACCAGGATAATCGCCAGGAGTTCCCGCGTGATTGCCATGAAGCCGAATACGAACGCCGTCTCAAGGATGCCTATCCGATCCATCCCGAACTCTTTGACCGCCTCTTCACCGACTGGTCGGGCATCGAGAAGTTCCAGCGTACACGTGGTGTACTACGCTTAATGGCGGCAATCATTCATGAACTGTGGGCACAACAGGATCGCAGCCCATTGATCATGCCAGCCAACCTGCCCTTAGATGTGCCCGAAGTGCAATCACTCTTCATCCAATATCTAGAAGACAACTGGGTCCCGATCATCGAAAAGGACGTCGATGGAGATCAGGCGCTTTCACAGCGTATCGACAATAGCAATCCCAATTTTGGACGGATTGCCGCTGCTCGCCGCGTTGCACGTACAATCTTCTTCGGCTCCGTTCCCACGCTAGACAGCACAAACAAAGGCATCGAAGTAGACCATATCAAACTAGGGAGTGCCTTGCCCGGCCAGAACGTTGCCATCTATGGGGATGTCCTACGCCGCCTGACTGGTGAATCCACCTATCTCTATCAAAGCGATACCCGTTACTGGTATTCCACGCAGCAGAGTGTCACGCGTCTAGCCCAAGAGCGTGCAGCCCAATATAAAGAAGAGGACATTTACGAAAAGATCATCAAAGAGTATCTGCAAGCAGAAGAGCGTACCAAGGGTGAATTTGCACGTGTGCACCTCTGTCCCAACTCTGGAGCTGACATTGAGGACAATAACCCTGCTGCACGCTTAGTGATCATGAAGCCCCAACATACCCATTCAAAGGGCGATGAGAGCTCCCAGGCTCAGCAAGAAGCTAAAGCCATGCTTAACCAGCGTGGGAGTATACCTCGTACCTACCGTAACACGCTCGTTTTCGTGGCCCCTGATCGCAACAATATCGAAGATCTCAAACAGGCAGTACGCCAACACTGGGCCTGGACATCGATAGTACAGCAGCGCGAAGAACTCAATCTCGATGCCTTTCAATACACAATGGCCCAAAAGAAAGCTAAAGAGACTCAAGACACCATCTTGCTACGTATACCCCACGTCTACATCTGGCTACTCGTGCCCGAACAGCTTGATGGGCGCACACAATCTGACCAGATAGCGGACATCAGGCTGCAACCGCAGGGACCACTCGCACCCAATGCCAGCTATAACCTGAAGAAAAAAGATGCATTAATTCTCGATATGGCCGGATGGATTCTACGCCAGCAGTATATGGATGCTATCCCACTCTGGTCTCGCAATGGCAATCATGTTCTCATCAAAAATTTAGTAGATGCTTTTGCTAAATATATCTATCTGCCACGCTTGAAAAACAGTGAGGTACTGCTAAACGCCATTTGTACTGGTCTGCAATCCCTCACCTGGGAGCAAGAAACATTTGCCTATGCTGACGGCTGGGACGAAACGCACCAACGCTATGTCAATCTCCGAGCAGGGCAGTCCATTACGATCACTGATAGCGGCCTGCTAGTCAAACCCGAAGTGGCAGCCGCCCAGATGCAGGCCGAGAGATTAGCTCAGGAAGAAGCCGAGAGACGACGTGTTCAGCAGAGCACAACTTTATATGCTCACAAGGAGCAAGCTAGCCCAATTGTAGTTGAGCGCAATAGCACCTTAACCAATGGGAACGTGACTGGCGCTATTAGGCTAGGAGAACAAGTTCGGATCGCCAAAGTCACCGAGCCAGAGTATCATCGTTTCCACGGCTCGGTACCCATCGAAGCGCTTAGAGTAGCGCCTCATGCTGGACAAATTATGGATGAAGTCATCAAGCATCTGGTCGGACTCAACGGAGCCGACGTGCAGGTCACACTCGAAATCCAGGCCAAATTCCCTGATAGTGTGCCCGATCACGTCGTACGCACAGTCACAGAGAACTGCCGCGCCTTGCACTTCGATAACTCGACGGGCTTCGAAGAGGAGTAAGTATACCTCAGGGGCAAATGTCCCCTTTTCTTCTCAAGTTGTCCCCTTTTCTTCTCAAGTTGTCCTGTTTGTCCCTGGAAAAACCCTCTTCCGTCAGGTATCCTTGAAGGTAATAAACCAGTAGAAAGCCGGATTGAGGGAGTTTATTGCGCCATGCAAGAAGATATTAATGACATTAAAGTACTTCTCACTGGTGAACCA
Organism: Ktedonobacteraceae bacterium; assembly: GCA_036501345.1. Lineage (GTDB taxonomy): Bacteria > Chloroflexota > Ktedonobacteria > Ktedonobacterales > Ktedonobacteraceae > DASYAN01. The sequence continues at coordinate 6,370 of DASYAN010000402.1, read as the reverse complement.
GACAAGCGCGTAGGAGAGCAAATAGGAAACTATCGCCTCATGCGTTGGTTAGGCAGAGGCGCCTGCGCCGATGTCTATCTGGGCGAACATATCTATCTCAAAAAGCAAAGTGCGATCAAGCTATTGCGTCTAGACTTGCCTAAGCAGGCTCAGAAAGATTTTCTCAATGAAGTATGTACTATCGCCGGATTGGAACATCCTCATATCATGCGTGTGCTTGACTATGGAGTCCAAACTGGCACCCCCTTCCTAGTCATGGCTTATGCTCCCACTGGATCTCTGCGGGAGCGCATTCCCGAGGGGACACGTCTACCACTAGAACAGATTTTACCTCTGGTACAACAAATTGCCTCGGCATTGGACTATGCCCATGAGGAGGAGTTGATCCACCGTGATATCAAACCGGAGAATATACTCCTCGGGGAGCAGGACCAGACGTTGCTCAGCGATTTTGGCCTTACCCTGGTGGTCCAGAGTATGCACACGCAGGCTACCGATGCCATGATTGGTACGGCCCTCTATATGGCCCCAGAGATGTTAGAAGGCAAGGTGCATTTCGCTAGTGATCAGTATGCTCTGGGAATCCTGATTTATGAATGGCTATGTGGTGAATGTCCCTTCACTGGCTCCATTGACCAGATCGGTATCCAGCACACGTCGACCCCACCCCCTTCGCTATGCGAGAGAGTTCCCGATCTGTCACCCGCTGTGGAGCATGTGGTATTCAAAGCCTTGGCTAAGGACCCAGCTCAGCGGTATGAAAATGTTACCGCTTTCGCAAACGCTCTGCAAGATGCTTGGGAAGAAACTGCATCGATCTCTCCCAAGAGTTCGATATTACAACCATCTTCATCAGTATTAGAAAATTTGTTCGCTTTTGACGAGATATCAACATGGCCTGGACCGATCAAGCCTACGCAACCATTACATTATCGCAAGACTAACTGGCAAATCGTCCTCCTGTTGGTAGCCATAGCCGCGGTGCTTGTGAGCAGTGCACGCCTGTGGTATATCATTGCCACTGCGAGTGCTTCGGCATACTACACTAACTCTGCTGCAGTAAATAGCCATCTCACCCCGATAGCGAACCTCGGTACCCCGATAGTGGCAAGTCCCACAGGAACGACTAGTGGGGAAACACCATCGGTCAGTGTACCTTTGTTAACGCCAACGCCAACGCCAATACTAACACCACCAGTAAGTTATGAAGCTGAGTCGGATTTGAATACGCTGACTGAAGGCGCAACTGTGCTTAAATGCCCTAAATGCTCTGGAATGGAAAAGGTGGGATATATTGGTCTGGATTATAATACTCATACAAATGGTACCTTACAGTTTAACAATATTTACAAAAATATTGGTGACAAGTATGAACTGACTATCTACTACCTTTTGGCCGGGATAGATGTGCCTACAGAATATATAAGTGTGAACGGTGGCCCAGCAACGGCCTTCAATGTTCCTAGCACTGCTAACTCGAAGGTAGTTGGAACACTTACCCTCATTGTCAGTTTGAATGCTGGCAACAACACCATTGAGTTCTCCAATCCAACAGCTGATGCTCCCGATATTGATAGAATTATCGTTTAGCGACTGCCCAATCCCGTTAGTGCAAAATGACCGTTTTATCAAGCTCAAATTATGGCTATCTCTTATGCTTAGTAAGACAGCTCTTTTGCACTAACAGGATTTATATCTTCTAACCAATAGATTTTCCAACTATTTTCAAGAATTCACTCATAAAGGTTTGAACGCCCTTACTTCCACTTTCGACAGATGTCTTGAGCCATATCATCCACATCTCTTTCCACAAATCCTTCCACCTCTGACTATCCATCGTTTTGACGTATTCCTCAAGCTTTTGCCACTGATTTTGGATATCCCTGTCTTGCTTGTTAATCTGAAAGGATTGCTTTGCCAAGTCCATTACCATCTCTGTTGCTTTTTCTCGATATCTTCTTTGGAGCACAGGATTCTCTGTTGAGTTAATAAGATGTTCAATTGCATCAAAAGCTTGTTTGTAGATCTGTTTTGATGTATTGCCCGCATCCAGCGCTAACTCGCCATCACTTTTCTTGGTTATCGCTTTGGGATCGATTTTTCCATCAGGTTTTTGATCTTTGGCAACCGTGGGTTTCTCGTCTACGTTGGGCCAAAGCTTAACAGTTTGCATATCATCCACCATTCTGTTTGCCTCCTCTGACGGGGTCTCGGGATCAAGAGCTCTTTCCGCAAGTTTTAAATTGCTGTATCGGGATTCTTGCATCCATTTTGCTACAGGTAAAGCCTGCTGCAATAGTTCAGCCATACCTTCTGTATTTGCTTCAGTTAGCGCTTGGTGCAAGTACGTCACCCAATGATACTCATCAGCTTGTCTTAAATCGGCAAGGCTGTCGGAGGTGGAAGGACGATCTACTTGTTTTAAATTCCGTATATGCTCGCTTGCACCCATAATATGTTTACCACCGACTTCTTTACTCAAGAAATGCCCATCGTTAGCAGCAGCTATGGCCTGTTCAAGATACCACTGATTGGTATAATAGGCATCGATATCAGGGTTCGTCCTGAACTCCGTTGCGATGGTTTCGAGATATTGTGCGACATTGTGTCGTTCTATCTCATTAGCGAAGTCTTGTTTGTTTTTATAGAGATTATACTCTCGCAACAATTCTAATCCATTGGGAACAGCATTTTTGACTGGAGATGTGGGAGATGCAGGACCTTGTTTCGGATCTTCAAGGAGCTGGAAAGACAGCGTTTTGTCTAAGTGCTCGGCAGCACGGATCTCTTCAAGAAGCTCTTGTTTCTTTTTGCTACTCGTATGCTTTATAAGAGCATCTCTCTCAGGATTAGCACGAGATTTCCATACGTCCTTGGCCGAGAGTGAATCGTGTTGATGGATAGCTCGTATGTGCTTTTTTACCTCATTCTCATAGCCTCGTCTTGCCCCAAACATTGCGTCCGTACTCTTAATAGAATGTGCCAACCATTTGGGAGTCAGAGCTTCTCTTTGTGCCTTTTTCTTTCCTTTCAATCTCTCCTGTTCAAGTCTATTTTTTGGTGGTCTCTCAAGTTCATTCGAAGCCATACTCGATTGATAGGACATTATTCCCTCACCGCTTTGTAGAGACCCAAGCGCATCATTTATCTTTCCTTCGTCATAGGATTTAATAGCATTTTTAAGCCATTCTATGCCATCTTCGACATGCTTTCTTTTCTTCTTTTTCAAAGCGGCTGTAGCACCCAAGAGCCTTTCATCAAAGATGTCAACGGAAGCAGCCAGTAAATTGACTTGGGACAACTCCTTTGGCCCCTTGTATTGGAGCGAGAGGCCATTATCTTCATCCCACTTGGTTTCAGTCCAGTCAAACTTTTCTATTCCATACTCCTGGCCATTAGGAAGAATGAGGACCCGTCTATCTAAATCGAGCTTGCACATACGCCGCTTCTCCTCATCACTCCAGCCTAGACCCTGTTTCGATGCAAGTGCTGCGGCATGATCGACAACCGGATTGGGCATTACCTCGATGTCTCTGCCAAACAAGAATTCTGCTGGCTCGTTTTGATTGTTATGATTTTGTCTAATCGTAATCTTTCCAGTTGCTTCCATTGGGATTATTTCTACCGTTGTGTATTCTGCTTGTGTCCACATGCCACCACCCGGTCTCGCAATTCTGCCATCTCGCTTTTGCAGATCGATGATTGTAAGCGTAGCTTGCCTTCTCCCTCCATTAGCAAAACTATCGCCAGGAATCTCCAAGGTATATTCATAATTGTCTGACCGATAAAAACGTTTTGAGAGTCTTTTTGTATAGACTGACTCGACACTCTGCTTGCCGCTTTCTCGAGTGATGAGCTGGTCCTCTATTTTGACGATATCTGGTCTGAAATCAATGGTCGTTTGACCCGGAACAGAAAAGTTCCACTTATCAACTTCTCTGACGCTCATCCACACCCCATTAATGGTGAACTTTCCGACCTTTGGATCAATGAAGAGGTGGCCTTGCGAGCGATTCTTCAATCCTTCGTCATCTTGATCAGCGAGGTTATCTTTGATCTCTTGAAGACATTCGATTGCCTGGTTAGCATCGCTTGTGACATCTCGTTCCATGTGGATGTCATTGCGCTTGAGTGCTTCTGCCACTGCCTTTTCAGCAACCCTTACGTTTTCTAATTCCCTCCTAAATTCAGTCCGGCGACGTCCTACTCTAGCCCTTTGTGCTAGTTCTTCACCTTTATTAGTTGCTATAGAGGCTGCTCTACCACGAATAGCTTCTTCAATCTGTCCTAAAAGTTGAGACTCAGCTTTTTCTCGCTCAATTAGGCCTGATCTAGCTGGTGTAGCTCCTCTGGCAGGCGTACCTCTTAGAGTCTCCTCAAGTGCTCTTTGTTGATTTACAAGGTTTCCTAGAACGTTTATATCTTGAGTGACTGCAGTAGCTAGATTGGTAATACGTTGTGCATTGTTTCGCTCTTGAACTAAAGCTGCAGCCTCTTCTTCTAATGATACTCTTATATTCTCCAACGCTGTTTGCTCTTTCTCTGTAGCTTGTAACTCAAAAGTTATTGCACTGTTTTTTGCTGTTTCGGCTTTTTCCACCTTATTCGCAAGCTCTGCAAGACTTTTTCTTCTGTCTTCGGGAGTAAGCCCTCGTCTTATGGTCCTTGCTTGTATTAATTGCATTAATCTAAGATTATGAGCAACAGATTGAAGTTCATTCTGTAGCTTTATTTCATTTGCTTGGATTAAATAAGCATTGCTCGCTACTTCTTTTTCCATTTTTGCACTATCCCTAGCATGTTTTTCTACATTTTTAGCTACTTCTTCACTTATCTGAGGATCATTATACGCTTTAGCTATTCGAGCCCGCCTTTCAGCATCTTGAGCCCGTCTCTCAGCATCTTGAGCCCGTCTCTCAGCAGCTTGAGCTCGTAGTCCAGCAACTCGAGCCCGCCTTTCAGCAGCTCGAGCTTCTCTAGCTGCTCTAGCAACAATAGGCGCAGGATTTGTACCATTCGTTATTATAAGATTCGCACTATCTTTATATTGATTACGGAAAAGTACAAGTGCTGTGACTCTATTTGTCGCATTTGCCGTTCGCATTCCAGCTTCGTTAACCGCTCCTCTTCCAGATTGTGTGAACTTTCTATTAACAGCATTTTCTCGTGCTGTAGCTTCATTAACTGCATCAGCTCGTTTTTGGGCTTGGCTAAGGTATAAACCAATTTTTGCCTCAGTGTCTTGTCGGTGCTTTTCAACATATGCAAGTACGCTTTCAAGTTCTTCAGCTCGTTTGTCGGCTTCCTTAGCGTATTCTGCTACGTTGCCAGCTTTCCAGTAACGCTTTGGGTATGTTTCGCGTCCTACCCCATCGGGCAACTGTTGTATAAAGGTAGAGTGAGCAGCGCTTTCATCATTGCATTTTCGAGAGTGTGCAATTTGGAATTCGGCCAGTCCTACTAGTCTTTCACAATCTGTTGCAGCTCTGTCCAGATCTGCTCTTTCACTCATTTTGGATTTTAATGTATGCAAGAAATGCTCTGCTTCTTTAAACTTTGGCTTATCAGTTATTTTCAGTTTCTCTAGATCTTGAATTACATTCCGATAATATAAGGCTATAGCTTGATTTATAAGGTATAGAGTATAGTCACGTTTCTTCGCCGCTTCTGCGTTATCGCCTTTATAATCTTTAAAATTGTCGTGGACAGGATACTCCATGTAGGGTTCATACAATTCCGCAGCATGATCTGTCAATTTGAGGATGTTCTGAATAATTTCTTCCGTTCCCTTTTGCCATTCAGTTTGGCTTTGCTTGAGCGAGCCTGCATGTTTTTCGATTTCACGCCTATATTTCTCGATAGATAACTCAAGCTCTCGCCTTTCTGGACTGCCTGGACGGAGGGTATCATAAAGTTGCTGAAGAAAACGATCTCTTCCCGCTTGTTCTATTTTTAATGCTTTCATTCTTTGCTGTGATCTTCTGTATTCATCACCATCTGATCCAGGCATCACAATAACTGGTCCAATATCTCTAGGCATGATCTCTTTTTCCTTTTTTGCTTATGAACTACATATTACAAATCGTTTGAGAGAGCGATCGCTGCCAACATGAGCTCATGGGCTCAGTTGTTGTTGGTCATAGCGGTGCCTGCTCCACCGTATTGACCATCTCGTTCTCATCTGCATTCCAAAGTAGGCCTAACTCCTGGGCAGTCTTGCCAAAGAGAATAGACAATTTCTGACGATAGTAAGGAAAGGGCGCCGCATATCCGTTTTCCCAGCGGACCACGGTTTTGGTACTGACCCTCAAGGCCTCAGCAACCTTGGCCTGAGTCCAGCCTCGCCGTTTGCGCTCAGTTCTTAACGCCT
>DASYAN010000401.1:0-13542 GCA_036501345.1 Ktedonobacteraceae bacterium | reverse complement strand
ATGAAAACACTAACATCAGTTTCGTCAAGGTGTTGGATAATAGCCCATCGATCACCATAAGAGCGGAATACATTTAATAGTTGAGTTTCAGACTCATATAGCAAATCAGATAGCCTAACCTTGTGAAGGGCTATCTGATTCTCATAAAGCCAAGTTAGTCTAAACATCAATACCAGAGACCATTGAAAAAACGACCTATCCATGTTATACTATCTTATAGTTATACTAATAGAAAATATATATGTTCGCTTCTCGTATATAAAAAGGAAGAGAAACGTGGAAAGTTGGTTGGATGGGATACCTTTCCTTTGGTTCCCCTTGAGACACTCTAAGTCCAGAACTCCTTTCTGGCTGCCTCTACTCTCTTCGTTCTCCCACGCCGCAAAGAGAAGATGCTGTCTCATAACCTTTGCTTACTTGTGTCAGTGCGCACTGCTCTTCAGCGTTTCCTCTCAAAGGCTCCTTAATCATTGTCCCAAGTGATCAGAGGATGAGTAGGATTTGTCCCAAGTGTCCCAAGTGATCAGGAGATGAGTAGGATTTGTCCCATGAGGAACATTAGTCCCAAGTGATCAGGAGATGAGTGAGGTCTGTACAAGGCAGGTCGGGGACCCGATCCCTTAAAAGGGATGGGCTTGTGAGTAGGGGGTGATATCTGCCCGTCCGACTCCGGCTTCACCTGACCAGACCCAGCCACCAGCTTTCTTCGGAGAGCTGACGGGGCTACGTTAGAGGCGAATACATAGGTACCATAGGATGCGGAGCCAGTCCGATGCTCTACGGTCAGTAGTTAAACAGGTTTACGAGGGTTAGTGCCAGTGCTGCTGACAAACAAACCGCCTTCTAACTTCGTCGAGGCTACCATTACCCGGGCAACCGGAGGGGTTTGGCCGTTCCGACACAAAACGGCACCCCGCAAGGGGACTACGACCGAGCAGATCCAGCCTGCGGGCTGTTTCTTTCCTCCCAATCCCTCAAGGGAATCGGTCCCCAGAAGGACGAATTATGGGCCTTAGCTATTGGACAGGCTTCGATTTCTGTCTGGGCCGGATTTTGCATATGCTGCACACAAGATAGGCCGAATCCCCTAGCCAAAAGGCAAACTACATGCTATAATAGTTTCAGAATTAAGGGAACTTTTAGCGATAAAGTGGGGAGCCCCCACTTTTCTGTTTGCTAAAGACCTTTTTTCCTTGCACTCGAAAAAATGATGGATTTACTACCGGGCGCCAGCGGGAGGAGCAGGCTATGAGGAGCGAATTTCAAGCGGCTATCGCACAACTAATTGCCGAAAAGGGACTACCCCGCGAAGTGGTTATGGAAACTGTGGCCACTGCCCTGCTCGCAGCTTACCGTAAGAGCTTTGGAGGCGGCGAGAATGTTCGCATCGAAGTTGACAAGAACGGTGAAGTGCATGTCTGGGCGGCAAAACGAGTGGTAGCCCAGGTCAAGGACCCCAACGAAGAGATCTCCCTGGCAGAGGCGCAACGTCTCATCCCGAATGCGGCTCTTGGGCAATCAATGGATGTTGACTCATCATTTATCTTCACCCGTATTCCAGCCCAGACCGCTAAACAGGTTATTCTCCAACGCATTCGTGAAGCAGAGCATGAGCATCTGTATGACCAGATTAAAAACTGGATTGGGGAGATTCGCTTGGGGACACTCACCCGCCAGGACCCCGTTCGTGGTTGGTTGATTGACTTTGATCTTGATAAGGTAGATAAAGTAGAAGGCATTATGCCTCCCAGCGAAGAAGTCCCAAATGAGCGATATCGTTCTGGTCAGCGTCTGCGTGTCTTTGTTTATGATGTTCGTCGCGTTCAGGGGCGCATGCTGCAAATCTTGGTCTCGCGTACCCACCGTGATCTGGTTCGTCGTCTCTTTGAGTCAGAGGTCCCCGAAGTTTACGAGGGGTCCGTTGAAATTAAAGGTATTGCACGAGAACCGGGTAGCCGTTCAAAGGTGGCTGTATTTGCACGGCAGGAGGGCTTGGATCCCATTGGATCGTGCGTGGGCGTTCGTGGTTCGCGCATCAATAATATCGTGCGTGAGCTTAATGATGAGAAAATTGATATCATCCAGTGGAGCCCTGATCCTGCCACGTTCGTTGCAAACTCACTTAGCCCGGTCAAGCCACTGAAAACGTTGTTACGAGAAACAGATCATACTGCGCTCGTCACTGTTCCTGAGAGGCAGTTGTCTCTTGCTATCGGCAAAGATGGACAAAATGCACGCTTGGCTGCGAAACTAAGCGGCTGGCGTGTCGACGTAACCAAGCCTGCCGAAGGCGAGATTTACGAGGAGCCGCCAATAGACGAGATGCAGGAAGCTCTGAGTTTTTCTCCAAAGCGTGAACGTTCATCAGGGCGGCATGAGCGTGAGGGCAGTCCCAAGCGCAGTCGTGGGAGTGGAAGATACTAGTCAAGGGGAGTTCCATGGCAAAGACAGTCAAAACTAATAAACAGCAAAAGCCGCCAAAACATATTCCCTTGCGTAGCTGTGTCGCTTGCCACCAAACGAAGCCCAAGCGTGAACTTTTGCGTGTTGTGCGTACCCCTGATGGTCATGTGTTTATCGATGCAACTAGCAAAAAGTCTGGGCGGGGAGCTTATCTGTGTGCACGGCTTGTATGTTGGGAGCAGGCGTTAAAAGGGAAGCGACTCGAACGCGAATTTGAAATGGAAATCCTTGCGGAAGACCGTGCTGCACTAGACGAGTACGTTGCAACCTTGCCAAGGGATTGAGTACTAAGGCAAGTCACACAACTTGGACGAGGAAGTCCAGTGATTTTAACCAGGAGTTCTTACCATAAGGTTGCAAGGATACTGATAGTAGGCTATACTATAGTAACCAGTGAGGTTTAGGCATTCCCAATCAAAAATGCTTTCTCGAAAGGGACCTATCGTTGCGAGTTTCATGGGTTTTTTACCCAAAAAGTTGATGTGATTGAAAAATGTGTCGTTTTTTCTCTACTCTTGACAGAGACACAGCCCCTCGTATTCAGGGCAGTTGTAAGCGAATGTTTGCGGAGCGATCAGCTATGATTAGATGACCATAGCCACTACGCCAGAGAGCGCAGACTAAAACACGCCTGGCACTGTACCCAACGAGGGTCTGTCTCCCCTCTCCTTTTTATGGTAGGGTGACAGGCCTTTTTTATGGCTGTGAAGAGAGATTTCCATCGCCACCTTTGGCGCATCATTTGATAGAAGGGAGTCTTCTTCATGAGAGACATATCAGAACTTGGTGGAAGCGAGCAGGCCAAACCGACTCAAGCGAAGACAAAAGCTGTCCGCTCAAAACCAGAGAATGCAACAACCAGTAGCCAGGAGCCGCAGGCAAAAGCGCCATCTCGGCGTCGCGCAACTTCAACTGCACAAAGTGCGACAGGGAGCACCACTGCCCCTACTCAGAATGAAAATGAGAACGAGCATGCACCTGCACCACGTTCCACAACGGACCAGAATAGCACTTCAAATGCTTCTACACCGCGTGCTAGTCGTACAACTTCAACTGTACAGGATACGGGAGGAAGCACAGCAGCTCCTAATCAGAATGAGAATGAGCATCCAACTGCATCGCGTCCCACTTCGCCCCAGCGAAGAAATAATCCAAATGCTCCTATAGCACGCCCTGCAGGAAACGCCTATCGTAATCCTGACAATAATTCCTATGCAGCTCAGCGTCCTACCCAGGGGGGCAACCCACCAACTCAGCGTACCAACTCAGGTACTCAACCATCTGGGGGTAGCCGTCCCGCACCAGCTCAATATCCCGGGAGACCTCAGCCCAGGCAAGGAAATGGTACTTCCCCATATCGTCCGCCACAGAATCGTCCGCCACAGAATCGTCCGCCGCAAGGTGGAACAGCAAGCCAGACAACGTATTCGCCAGCACAACGACCAGGACAGCAAACAGGTGGTATGACAACTGGGGGACGCCCAGGAGGGCCGGCAGGGCCAGGAGGCCGCCCAGGAGGAGGACCAGGACGAGGAGGGCCAGGAACAGCGCGTCCGGGATCTCGCTCTGGTAGTAGGGGGACGACTCGGACCCAAGAGCGGCGTACAGCTCCAGTGAAAGAGAAACCAACGGGACCAATCTCGCTGCCACCACAGATTATTGTGAAAGACCTTGCAGAGGTCTTGAATGTTTCGGTTACCGAGGTAATCCGTACTTTAATCAAGCACAGCATTTTTGCCAATATCAACGAGGTTGTTGACTACGAGAAGGCTGCTCTAGTGGCACAAGACATTGGCTATGAGCCAACGCAGGCCGTCGCTACAACACCTGCCGATGGTAAAGATCGTCCATTATCCGCTAGTGAAGTTATGGTGGCCTCGCGCAAAGAAGGCCATACCGTGGAAGTACCTCCCGTTGTTACAATCATGGGACACGTTGACCACGGTAAGACCTCGTTGCTTGACACCATCCGCAAAACAAAAGTTGCAGTCAACGAAGCCGGCGGTATCACTCAGCATATCGGCGCCTATCAGGTCGAGATTAACAGCAAGAAAATTACTTTCCTGGATACTCCCGGCCACGAGGCATTTACCGCTATGCGTGCGCGTGGTGCTCAAGTTACTCATATCGCGATTATCGTTGTGGCCGCTGATGATGGTATTATGCCCCAGACAATCGAAGCCATTGACCATGCCAAGGCTGCAAATGTACCGATTATTATCGCGCTCAATAAGATTGATAAGGTAAATGCCAACCCAGATCGGGTTAAGCAGCAACTGGCGGAAATTGGCCTCGTAATCGAAGAATATGGTGGAGAAACTGTCTGTGTTCCTGTCTCGGCACGTCAGGGTATCGGTATCGACGAACTGCTAGAATATATCCTGCTGGTTGCAGAAATACAAGATATCCAAGCAAACCTGAATGGCCCGGCTACAGGCGCTATCATTGAGGCGAAACTAGAAAAGAACACTGGCGTGACTGCCTCTGTCCTTGTCCAACAGGGGACGCTCAAGATGGGGGATACCATTGTGGTTGGGGCTATCTCCGGTAAAGTGCGTGCTATGTTCAATGACCGTGGCAAACGTATCCAGAAGGCCCCACCTAGTACGCCAGTCAGTATTCTCGGTCTCTCCGAGGTTCCACAGGCAGGTGATCACCTCGAAGCGGTTCACGATGAGCGCACAGCCAAACAGCGTGCACAGCAAGAAGCCGAAAGGCGACGTACTGAGGCCGCTCCATTGGGACAGGTCAGCCTGGATACGCTCTATATGCAAATGCAAGAGGGCAAGGTCAAGGAACTGAATGTGGTCCTCAAGAGCGATGTACAGGGTTCATCAGGGGCCATTAAGAATGCTCTCTCTAAGCTTGGTGAAGAGAACATGAAGGTACGCCTGATCCATGAGGGTATCGGCAACATTAGCGAGACCGATGTTCATCTGGCCGGAGCCTCTGGTGCCATTATTATCGGTTTTAACGTCAAAGCTGATGGTGCGGCACAGCGTGAGGCACAAAAAGAGGGTGTTGACATTCGTTACTACGAAGTCATTTACAAGTTGATCGATGATATCCAGGCCGCCCTCGTTGGTATGCTTGAACCGACGTATAGAGAGGTCATTGATGGGCATGCTGAAGTCCTTCAGACCTTCAAAGCTGGCAAGACTACTGTGATTGCAGGATGTCGCATCCTCGATGGGAAAATTACCCGTTCTTCACAGGCACGTATTCTGCGCAAGAGTGAGAAGGCCTTCGAGGGCAAGATTGCCTCGTTGCGTCGTGGCAAAGATGATGTGCGTGAGGTGGCCAGTGGCTATGAATGTGGCATTGTCATGGAAGACTTCACTGCTTTCGAAGTGGGTGATGTTATCGAAGCATTCTCACAGGAGCGTGTGCAGCCAAGAGCGTAGGAAGGATGGAGCATGCCAAATATTCATAGGCAGGAAAAACTAGGTGAGCTAATTGCAGCGGAACTCAGCGAGTTGCTCCGTACACGTGTCAAAGATCCACGTGTTGGTTTTGCTAGCATCACTCACGTTGAAGTCAGTGGCGATCTGCGTCATGCGAAGGTTTTTGTGAGCGTGATGGGAAGTCCAGAGGAACGTGAAGCAACCATGCAAGGGCTGAAAAATGCTACTGGTTTCTTGCGCCATGAACTCGCTACTCGCCTAGTTTTACGATATATGCCGGAAATCGCCTTTAAACTAGATAAATCGATCGAGGAAGGTGCTCGCATCCTTGAGTTGATCCAAAAGGTGGAGCAGGAGGATCGGCAGCAATCACAAAAGTCTCTTGAGGTTGAATGAACGAATCAGTATCAACAAACTTTCCTGCTGCATCACTCGCGCATCAACTACAATCAGTGCAAGTGGAACAGGCCATGAGCCTGATATCTCAGGCACAACGCATTGCCTTGCTGGCCCATGAGCATCCCGACGGGGATTGCCTTGGTTCAGCAATCGGCCTTGCACACATTCTACGTCAACTAGGGAAAACGTGTGTCCCTGCTTGCGCTGATCCTGTTCCGCGTGCCTTCTCGTTTCTCCCTGGTGCCGAGATGCTCCAAACAACCCTGGGCGATGAACAATTTGATCTGGTCATTGCCTTGGATGCTGGCGAGTTAACGCGTTATGGTTCTCTGTTTGCACGACACAGTGCATTCCTGCAGCGGGCTACAATCATCAATCTTGACCATCATGTCAGTAGTCAGGGTTGTGGACAAGTCAATATCATTGAACCAACAGCGGCAGCAACTGCTGAATTGCTTGTACTCTTCCAACAACAGGCCAGCCTTCCCTTAAATAAGGAGGCAGCCATATGCCTCCTTACAGGTTTGATTACTGATACTGGCTCGTTCCAATACTCGAGTACCACTCCACGCACAATGGAGACCGCAGCACTCCTCCTGGCAGCAGGAGCGGCCCCTGATCAGATTGCTAAACCCATATTTCGTTCCCATCCACTGGCCCAAATGCGCTATGATGCAGCTGTTGTTGCCAATATTCAAACGGGATGCAACGGACGTTTGATCTGGTCGTATGCAACCGATGAGACAATTGCTAAAACTGGTCTGACACCAGATATGAATGACAGTTGCTCAGCAATGTTGCGCGATATCGAAGGAGTACAAATTGCTGCATTTTTCAAAAGTTTCGGCAATCCCCACGAGACCCGTATTAGTCTGCGTAGTGAGGCTCCCTATGATGTCTCGAAGGTTTGCATGCGATTTGGCGGTGGTGGACATCTACGGGCAGCTGGGGCAACCATAGCGTTTCCCCTCAATGAGGCGATGAAGCTAGTTATTGCGGAACTTGAGCGCGAGATCGCGGAAACAGATCAACAACACTAGGCATCACCTGTTTTATGGTTGACAGGGGAAGTAGGTGCTGGTAGAATGAGTGTAGGAGAATTCACATTAGTCTGCACTCACCAAAGGAGGTGATACTATGAACGAGCAATTGAAACACGCCATCGAGGCAATGCATCAGTTGTCCGAGGATGCTCAGAGCGTACTAGCAGCACGCATTTTAAAAGAAATTGAAGAAATTGAGGAAACTAAAGAGCAAGAGCCAGAAGCGAGTGTAAGCCAGCCTCAGACACAACAGCCTCCATGTGAGACAGAAGAAACCTACCCTCCTACACGCCCATTAACGGGGCGAGAATTTGTGGAAAAGCTCTATCGTGAAGGAAAAGTCCTCAATATCCCTACGTGGAAACCATTAACTGAAGAGGAAAAGGCTGAGCGTGCACAGCTATCTCAAGCACTTGCGAGAGGAAAACCGCTATCTGAGATAGTTATTGAGGGCAGAGGTCCCTACTAATGGGGGTCTATTTCCTTGACACGTCAGCTATTGTCAAGCGTTACTGCCCTGAATTGGGGCAGTCTTGGGTTCAAAACCTCTGTGATCCGGTACTGGGTCATGGTCTCTTTATTTCACAAGCAGCACTGGTAGAAGTGGTTACTGCCTTGTGCCGTAAGGCTTACCTCAGAGACATATCGATAACTCAACGTGATAGACTTATTGAAGCTTTCAGAACAGATTGTGAGAATTCCTATATTATTGAGCCTGTTACCGATGCCATATATACAGCAGCAGGCGATTTATGCCGTATGTATAACCTCCGTGCCTATGATGCTGTACAATTAACTTGTGCCTTGAATATGCGCAAGGAAGCTTTGGAAGATCGAGCGTCGTCCCCAATCTTCATTTGTGCTGATAAAAGGCTTGTTGAATTTGCATGTGCTGAAGGACTCGCTGCTGACAATCCTGAGAATCACCCATTTCTGACCGAGGCAGAGTAAGTGGCAGTAGATGGGCTCCTCATTATTAATAAAGCCACAGGTATGACCTCCCATGACGTCGTGGCAAAAGTACGCAAACTCTTGCACCAAAAACGCGTTGGGCATGCTGGAACGCTTGATCCTGCAGCCAGCGGTGTATTGCCAATTTGTGTGGGTCAGGGAACACGCGTCGCAGAATATCTGAGCGAAAGCGGTAAAGCCTATCAGGCCGAAATTACCTTTGGTGTTGTCACTGATACCTATGATATCGAAGGGACGGTTATCCGTACTGCAGATACCGCAGGGCTTACGCAAGATCAAATCGAGGCTCAGCTGGCTCACTTTCTTGGTCCCCAGATGCAGATGCCTCCACTCTATTCCGCCATTAAGATTCAAGGCCAGCCTGCTTATAAACGTTTGCGTGCTGGAGAGGCAGTCGAGCTAGATCCCCGTCCCATTGAAATTTTTCAGCTACACATACTCGCATGGTTGCCGCCGCGTCTCACTCTGGCAATCGAGTGCAGCAAAGGAACCTATATTCGCTCACTAGCCTACGACCTCGGAGAACGACTTGGCTGCGGAGGCTATCTCACATCGCTCATACGCACACGCAGTGGCCCATTCTCGCTCACTGATAGCATTACCCTTGAGCAACTCGCTGAGGCAGTTACCCAGGACACAGTCGCACATCACCTCTTCTCACCAGACAGTGCTTTACAACAATATCCAGCACTGAGACTCGATGATACGACTGCCCAACGTGTACTGCATGGCAATGCCTTTGCTTATCATGATGATAACTTAATTGCCGCAGAACTGGCACGTGTCTATGATGGGGCAGGAAACTTCCTGGCTATTGCTACCTGGGATGCCGAGCAAGGTCTTTGGCAACCAAAAAAAGTGCTCGTCGAACGATAGCTTGGGCGATATCTTGAAAAGACAGTTCGCAGCCAAGCGAACGCTTTTTTGCCTGCATATTAATCTCTTACTTGTTGCGGGCATGCATAGGCTGTGGTACTATGGACCGAGAGGGTAATTAAGAAGCAGGGGAGGAAAGGATAGCCTTCTGCCGAAGCATACAGATCTCCCAGCGAAAAAGCAGAGAGGGTCTCTCTATTAATGCAATATCAAACTACGCTATCAGCGCATGAGCCCATTGCCATTACAATTGGCAATTTTGATGGCATCCACCTAGGACACCAGCGTTTGCTGCATGAAGTCGGAGAACTGGCGCGAGCCTTGCGGTGCAAGCCAGTACTGGTGACGTTCTGGCCACATACGCTGCTCGTTGTGCGGCCAGATATCGACATTCGTTATTTGACGACCCAGGATGAGAAACTTGTGCTAGCAAAAGAGTATGGAGGAATTGCTGACAGTATTGTCATTGCCTTCACCCCGGAAGTTGCGGCTATGTCGGCTGAAGATTTTATGAATCAGCTCTGTCAACGTTTCTCTATTCAGGGGATAGTTGCTGGAGCAGATTTCAGCCTTGGCCATAATCGCATGGGTGATATACCATTTCTTGAACACTACGGACAGCAGCATAATATCCGAGTGCATACGGTCTCGTTGGCAGAAGCACATCAGAACCGTATTAGCAGTTCTCGTATTCGTATGTTGCTGAGCCAGGGAGATATCGCTCAGGCCAATGAATTGCTGGGACATCCAGTGATTGTAAGCGGTATTGTTAGGCAGGGAGCAAAACGCGGGAGGTTACTTGGGTTTCCCACAGCGAACGTACATCCCGAGCCTCGCAAGCTTCTACCAGCTGATGGGGTCTATGCGGCTATCGTGCATGTACAAGAGAACCACGAAAGTGACCTATTGGCACCATCTAGCGTATATAAAGATGTGGTCAATATTAGCACAAGTGGAGGAGGTGTGGAAGACTCAATCGGGATTGAAACAGTCAGGATTGAGACTTATAAAAGTGTAGTTAATATTGGTATACGGCCCACATTTAATGAAAAAGAACGTCTGGTAGAAGTGCATCTACTTGATGCCGATTTGAACCTCTATGATAGGAAGCTAACTATAGAGTTTATACAACGTTTGCGCGGTGAGCAACGCTTTCCAAGTATTGACGCCCTAAAAGTACAAATTTCTGCTGATGTCCAGGAAGCGCACCATATTCTCACTGTCAGGAGAGTGAGCAATTGAAAGCTCGCCAAAACCCATTAGCTAAATTAGAAGCATTTATGCAACAGATGGTCGAAGGTCCATTTGCACGGCTCTTTCCTTCACGGCTTGAGCCAGTGGAGATTGCGCGTAAATTGGAACGTGCAATGGAAGATAATACGTTGCTTCAAGGTGAAGGCCGTCGTCTGGCTCCTAACGTGTATGACATCTATATGAGTATAAAAGATCACCAGCAAATGTCTCAGAGCCAGCAAGTACTGACCCGTGATTGGCAAAATCATCTGATTGAGTTTGCCAAGCATCGCCATTTTACCCTCAGGACAAACCCTCTTATCCGTTTGCATGCCGATACCACGCTGCATACTGGCATTGTGCGTATTGAGACCGAGTTAGCAGATCGTCAGGGGGTCGGCGCTGATGGTGGTATGTCCACGCAGGCCCTTAGCGCTGAACAGCTGGCCCAGCTTCGTGCGCAGTTAGCAGCTGGACAACCAGTACCAGGCATGCCGATAGGATCAATACCTCAGCAGCTTGCTGGATCTACAAAATCATCTTCCATGCCTGGCCTTACAGGAGGGGGCAGTTCGTCCACTAGTCAACCGCTGCAAGCAGTTCCTGCAATGCCACAAGCATGGCTTACTATTCGTCTGCCGCAAGCACAACAACAAAATTATCGCATTGAAAAGCGTGTTATTAACATCGGTCGTCAACTCAGCAACGATATTATCGTCGAAGATAAGCGTGTTTCACGGTATCATGCCCAGATTAAGTATCAACCGGATGGTCAATTTGTCATTTTTGATCTTGGCAGCACCAATGGTATCACGATCAACAATACACCGCATATGCGCCAACATGTCCTGCGCAATGGTGATCGTTTCACCATTGGCAGTTATGACTTCTACTTCGAGAGAAGGTGAGATCTTAACTCTATGCAACTCGATACATTCTTTCTTATTTTAAGAATACTTTTCGTTGTTCTTCTCTACCTCTTCCTTATGCAGGTTGTCATGGCCATTACACGCGATCTGCGTAAAACAGCCGCATCCGGCGAAAACGTGGGAGGTAAAGGGCCTCCTATATTAGGGCACCTTATCGTGGTCGATAGTGGCCCAAGTAATATTCTGCCGGGCACACGCTTTGAGCTTGGGCCACAAACTAACATTGGGCGTGGACCAACAAACACTATTCAGATTACCGATAACTTCATTTCATCTGAACACACACGTCTCTGGTTCCGTAACGGTGCATGGTATGTACAGGATGCGGGCAGCGTTAATGGTACCTTTGTGAATAATCAACCCGCCCGTGAAGCTACACCCGCAAAACCCGGTGATATTATACGTGTGGGGTATATTCAGTTTAAACTTGCTTCGTGATCATCTTTCCCTGGAAAGCAAGAGGTTTTTGAGATATGGAACAATTGACAAATTATTCTCCAGACAGATTCCGCTACTACCGATGGAAAGAACTGGGTCTGTTTATCATCCCTTTTTTGCTTTTATTGCTGGAGATGACTCAACTGCTATTACTAACAAAATTTAATCCTGACCCTACTTCTGCACCAGATCTACGCAAATTTCCGATCATCCAGGGATTGACACCTATCCTTGGCCTACTTGCAGTCTTGCTGGTAGTCCATATTGTACTCAATATTTTCTTCCGTAAGACTGACCAATTCCTACTGCCGCTCGTTGGCCTATTGAGTGGCCTTGGTGTCCTGATGGCCACGCGCCTTGGTCCTCCCGTTGGTGATGTGAACCTGGGGAATAAGCAGCTCATCTGGGTGATTCTTGGCCTGATTATCTGCCTTGTGACGATTTTTGTCTTGCGTAATATTCACTGGCTGGCCCGTTACAAGTACACGGCAGCGTTGTTCGGGGTAATTCTTTTCTGCACGACCTTAGTCAATGCTCTACACACCAACCTAAACACACCTACACATGACCAATTGAATGTGGGATCATTTGCTTTTCAGCCCTCAGAACTGCTCAAAATATGTATTGTGATCTTTTTCGCAGCATATCTAAGCGAGAATCGTGACGTGCTTGCCGAAGGGGGCTGGCGGATTGGGCGCTTGCGCTTACCACCTCTCCGTCAATTAGGGCCGCTTGCCTTAATGCTTTTTATTAGCTTGATACTCTTTCTTGTCGTACGTGAAATGGGTCTCGCTCTGCTCATTTATGGTATCTTCCTCTCGATGATTTACCTTGGCACCAATAGATTGATGTATGTGCTGGTCAGTGTCGTCATTGCCATCGTTCTGGGCTTTATTGGCTTTAAACTCCTCCCTCCTTACGTCCAGCAACGTTTTGAGGTAGTTAATATTGATGTCGTTAATTGGACTCCGACAAGTGAAAATAGTTATAGTGCAAGTGGTGGGGGTTTCCAGGTTGTGCAGGGATTGATTGCGGTTTCCAGCGGAGGCATTCTAGGGGCGGGCTTCGGTCTAGGGCATCCAGGCTACGTTCCAGTTGTGCAATCCGACATGGTATTGACGGCTTTTGCTGAGGAATTAGGCCTGATTGGTCTGTTTGCTCTTATGGGCATCTACCTGTTCATCCTCTACCGGGGTTTTCGCATTGCGATCGAGGCCACCGATACTTTTAGTCAATTACTTGCTGGAGGCCTGACCTCGATTTTTGCTATTCAAACACTTGTTATTGCTGCTGGTAACCTCAAAATTATGCCGCTGACAGGTATTCCATTACCATTTCTGAGCTACGGCGGTAGTTCCGTTATTGGTAACTTTATCATTATTGGTATCCTACTCCGCATCTCCTATAATACGGCGTTGGAGCGTGACGGCATGGGATAAAAAAATAGGACAGGCTAGAACGGAGAAAGCTATGAAGCCGTTCTTGCTTGCCTCTTCTTATTTTTAGCTTCCTAGTGCATTCACACGAGAGGCGTTAGGGAAAAGGGATGTGGCTCCCACTTCTAGCAAGAAGCAGTGAAAACACTGTTTCTCCCCTCGCCCTTTTCCCTAATAGGTTGTGTGTTTCTGCACTAGGAAGGTATGTTATACTGTAGTGATGGGAGGTATTTTTTATGGGCCAGTACCGACTATGGCTGCAACATCGCGAGATTGATCAGCTTCTCCGTGCACAATTGAAGACGTTAGTAAACGAATTGGCCCGGGTTGATGAACAGATCAGTTTCCT
>DASYAN010000400.1:0-5049 GCA_036501345.1 Ktedonobacteraceae bacterium | reverse complement strand
TTCTAATAGCTCTATAAAGAGTGAAGGATTGTATGGTAACCTCGGATTGCGACCATTGGCTCAGCTCTTGCTACGCTGGCGGTCGGTCCAGATTTGGAAGCGTAGACGTAAAGAACTAGCAGACCTGCTGCAAGATCCAGGACGTATACCGGGCTTCTGCGTCTTGTAGGATCGAGGTAGCTTACCAGACGAGCAAACTCTCACCTCACTGCTCTCTGAGATCTTAGCCTGTGCCAGATGCAGTTTTAGTGACTGTTTCATGTGTCTAAAGAGGAGCTCAATATGCCAGTGTGTCATCTGGTACAACTGCACCACCCTTTTGGGAGACCAGTGACGTTTTGGCAGGGTACAGAGCAACAATGTCCAGTTCGCTTGCCCTACTCTCTCTTGCTGCGAACGTTTGTCCTTCTTGCTAACTTGTTGCTCTTTGCTATTGCGCGACTGTGCGGTTTTCTCCTGCCCGGGGGCCTGGGCAATGATACGTACCCGATAGCGCTTGCCTTCATATTCGCACCAGCCTGTACGACAATGGGTACCCCGCTTGAATTGCCGAAGCCAGCCTATGATATCAAGTGGCTGACCATGTCGATTAAGCAGAGGACAGGTGCCGGGCGTAAAGCCGATCACAAGGTGGGCTTGTTGCTCACAGGCGTAGGCCACATTTTTAGCAAGGCTATAGCCCTTGTCTGCAATAACTAGATCCTTAGGCTGGAACTGGAAAAGTTCCAACAACTTTGTCTGATATCGCTCGCTCTCGCATGCTTGCAATGGACGTCCCGCGTGCAGATCATAGGCACTATGGAGTAGCCAATCATCGTCTGTCTTTCTCCTCTTGAAGCAGCTCAGATCTACTAGCAAGATGCGTCCTGCAACGGTTGTGGTACTGAACGGTTGGCGATGCTTCAGTCCAGCCAGCACTGTTAAGAACAGTCTAACCAACAAAGCCAGCGCCGATTGCAAGCGCTTACGCCAAAGAGTGATTGCCATTCTCTCGTATAGAGTATTGAGCAAGATTTTTCCCTCCCTATAGAATCCAGCAATTGGGTCTGCTCTGAGTATAGCTAATGGAAGCGTTGTTTCCTAGGGACAAATGGGACATGTTTGCCCTATTCTCTGGGGAGAAGGAAGATGTCCTATTTGCTTTTGGTCTTATTGCTTAACAATACCTAATCGAGAAGGTTTTTTCTAGGGCATCTGATGGACAACTTGAGGGAAAAAATAGACAACTTCGGGGAAACCCATCAACAACTCTGAAAGTGTGTTGATGGATTGATTGATTGGAAAGAGCCCCTTTATCCGTGGGAAGTTGTCAAGGTTGCAGCATTACAAATAGTACAATACCTCCGCCGATCAACATCAGTAGAACACACACCAGAATCACTAGAGCGAACATATAGCTTCGCGAAGTCGCCAGAATATCTGGAACCACCCCGGTGGAGCGGCGATCAGGTCGTAGGGGTAACTCACGTTTTGCTGTCAGTGTCTTCAGTCCCCCGGTGGCGAGATCCCAGGAAGAGGTTGCAAAATCGATTGCATGCTCATGATCTGCTTTATGAGATAATCCATCCTTGAATGCGGGAGAAGACAGTGTCTTAGGGAAAGCCGCCTGTGGAGGCAGAGCAGGGGTAGCGGGGGCGTCCGATATCGAGTGGGCGGGAGAGACCGATTGTTGAGGTGGATGGGAAATAGATTGGGCTGACTGAGCATCAGGATTTTGCAACGTCACAACTTTTCTCCGTTAGCAGGCACTGACAAACCAACTGCATCTTCAAAGGACAGGTTACAACGGACACGCTATAGAATTTGGTTCAATACTTCTAATTGTAGCTAAACTCTAGAGTTTGGCAAGGGCACTATGACTATTGGGTTACTGAAGCTTGGTCAGGAAAGCCCTGTGATTTATCCAAAGGATGAAGGGGTCTACCTCATTAGGGGTACCTCTAGCCTCTGGCCCTATGATATTAAAATGGACGCGAACGTGATAGAATGTAGCGTGTTGGAGAGAATTGCGAAAAGATTGTGTATTGTCTTGCAATCGCAGACGACTTTTGGTATAATTAAAGCATCGAGTGGGGGTATGCTTACGTTCAAACGCTTATAGTTTTCGCAAAATGGCGTATCAGCCTGCGCGTATCGTTTTGTATCGTCGTTCTGTAGAGCCAACAACACGTCGCAGGGATATTCTAGGAATAACTTTTAAGAGAGTTGCAGAACACTGAAACGATGACCGCCTAAGCACCTCCTCCACCTTTAAGCCCAAGTCCGATGGTACACTCCCCAGGGTCCAGACAGGTAATGTAATCCATCTAGGGTGGAACTTTGCGGTCTGCAATAGCAGGCACGAACAGCGGTCCACTTCTAAGAGCGAGGATGAAGCGGGTGTAGTGTCGCAGACGAGGCAAAAACCGTGGATCGAAGGGGGTTTACTACCCATGCAAGTACAACAGCACGGCGACCTTTCGACAAAGCCAGCGGCAAATCTAATTAGCGGGCGGGTACAGATGATGACCGAAGCAAATGACCAACAAGGGCAACAGAACAATCACTCTGAGGAAGTCGAAGAGATCAATCAAAACGAGATGGAAGCGTTGCTGGCAGCATCAACAGCTCCCACGAATGTCAAACGAGGCGATGTGGTCGAAGGCGTGATCGTGCGAATTGACCAGGACGAAATTCTAGTCGACATTGGCCTCAAATCTGAGGGCGTTCTCTCAACGAAAGAACTGCCTGCCAGCGGTTATGGTTCTTTCAGCGAATTGCATCTCAATGATAAAGTCCTGGTTTATGTCATTCAGCCCGAGAGTTCAGAAGGACATGCAGTCCTCTCTCTCAAGCGGGCGAATACTGAGCGCCAGTGGCGCATTGCAGAAGACCAGTTTAAAAACAATGAACTGCTCAAAGCAAAGGTCATTGATTACAATAAAGGTGGCCTGATCGTTGATATCGCTGGTATCAGAGGGTTTGTTCCTATTTCCCAAATCCTCAATCTCAAGCGCGAAGAAGTCGCAGCCGGCGGTGAGAACCAGGAGACGGCGGCAAAACTGCAAAGCATGAAAGACAAAGAGTTGCAGTTGAAGATTATCGAAATCAATCGTGCACGCAATCGATTGATTCTATCTGAGCGTCTAGCCGTTCAAGAATGGCGTCAGCGCCGCCGTGAAGAGCTACTCGATGAATTGAAGCCTAATGAAGTACGTAAGGGAGTCGTGAGCAACCTTGCCAACTTCGGTGCATTTGTCGATCTGGGCGGTGCAGACGGGCTGGTGCATATCAGTCAACTGGCCTGGAGCCGTGTCAATCATCCCAGCGAGGTATTGCACGTAGGCCAGGAAGTCGAGGTACAGGTCCTGAGTGTTGATAAAGATAAGAAGAAGATTGCACTCTCGATCAAACGTGCCGAGGTTGATCCCTGGACAACCGTTGGGCAGCGTTACACTGTGGGGCAGCTTGTTGCTGGTGTGGTAACCAAGATTGCTCCGTTCGGTGCCTTTGCTCGTATCGAAGACGGCATCGAAGGTCTCATCCATCTTTCCGAGGTGGGTTCCGGTGTAGATCCCAAGGCTGTTCTACAGGAAGGTGCACAACTCCAGTTGCGTATCTTGCGCATCGATGCTGAACGTCGTCGCTTGGGTCTGAGTTTGCGTCAGGCCGACGAGCTAGATAGCAAAGAAGCCACGCAAGAACAACCACAGGCTGATGGTAGTAATGCCGAGGCCGTAGCTTTACTGGCATCTTCTGAAGCAGCGTCGGTGGAAGCTGGTGTGGCACCATCTCTGGAGTCGCTGGAGCATGCAACATCTAAAGGTAAAGGTGAACGTCGCGAGCGACAGGAACGAGGTAACGAGAATCCGCTCCTGCGCGGTTTACCTGCTGAGGATGTTGGGGAAATGACTGCGATGGCAGAAGCTTTCCGTGCGGCAGCTCGACAACGCTCTTCTAAAGAAGAAAACGGACCCACCGAGCAATAGCTGGAATAGCAAGTATAATGCACATACCTCCCCTTTCTCCTACAGTTTTCTGGAGAAAGGGGAGGTATTCGTTTCTGGCTATGAGTTCCCCTTGCTCTCTTTGTTTAATTGTGCGAAAATAACTGTACCAATGTATGGTTGTCACATCCAAAAGTGGCAGGGATTAATTTCCCGTAGAAGCATCAGAGATATCAGCCGGATGGCTGGCCGTTATTCGCTTATATACGTATCAAAGGAGATTTTGAAGCATCTGAACGGTAATCGTTTCTATTTCAGTCACTTAGCCAGCAGGCACATTGCACATGAAAAGATGATTTTCCGACCTCTCCGCTGCATCCTCGTCTCCAGATGAGAGCAGTGTGGAGGTCGATTGTTTCTCTAGTAATAAACTTAAGCGTCTACTAACAGAGGGGAGGCTGCAGTTGTTATCCTTGACGCTCCATGAAGGGTGTTGTATGATAAATCACAGAGCTTACCTGAGCGACACAGAGGGCGTGGTTCCACCTTCTGCCAATGAAAGGGGGGTGATAAACAGATGAACGACAGAGATAGGTTTGATAAATTCACCGAGCGGGCTAGGAAAGTTTTAAGCCTTGCTCAAGAAGAAGCCCAGCGCTTCCAACATAATTATATTGGTACGGAACATCTCCTTCTAGGTCTGGTACGTGAAGGCGAAGGTGTGGCGGCCAAAGTTCTAGCAAATCTCGGCGTCGAGTTGAATAAAGTTCGTAGCGCCGTCGAATTTATCATTGGTCGTGGAGACCGGATTGTCCTGGGAGAAATTGGTCTGACCCCACGTGCCAAGAAGGTTATCGAGCTTGCCGTCGATGAAGCTCGTCGCCTGAATCACCACTATATAGGAACGGAACATCTCCTGTTGGGATTAGTGCGTGAGGGCGAAGGAATCGCTGCTGGTGTTCTGGAAAGCCTGGGTGTCAACCTAGAGAAAGTACGGACGCAGACCATTCAAGTGCTCAGTCAATCGGGCACGACACATGAACGCGATGCCAAGCACTCTAAGACCCCCACCATTGATCAGATGGGTATTGATCTCACTGCTGCCGCTCGTGCAGGTACTCTT
>DASYAN010000399.1:0-11228 GCA_036501345.1 Ktedonobacteraceae bacterium | reverse complement strand
CCCATAGAAATAACTGACATTGCCACTAGACTCTAAGAAGAAAAATGTATACAGGAAGCAGACGAAAATGAGATCGCCAAGAATCCAGCCACTGCGAATATAGCTCCAGAGTGTAAAACGCGCTACCGTCATCGTCGGCATTCGCCAAAAACGCCTCCATACCCGGACCAAGAAAAGAGAGATTGCAGTTGGCAAATTAGATGTGTTCAACGCTGCCCCCTTATTGATTAGCCTGGGTTGCACGCACATAAACCTCTTCAAGTGTCTGGTACATAGGATTCAGCGCCAGAATGGGAATGTGAGCCCGTACCAATGCAGAAAGAACCGCTGACTGCGAGGATGCAGCAATGCGCAAGAGATTTCCTTGCATTTCGATAACAGTAATACCAAGACGTGAAACCACATCCTGTGCAGACAGATCAGGGGCAAGTAGGATCTCAACAATATCCTGAGATTGGAGCAGGTCAGTAACAGCACCACAGAGAATCAACTGACCACGCCGGAGCATACCCACCGTATTACATAGTACTTCAACTTCTGCAAGATAGTGCGAGCATAATAGGATTGTCTTGCCTTGATTGCACAGAGCCATAATAATCTGGCGTACTTCCCACTGGCTACGTGGATCAAGCCCACTGGTTGGCTCATCCAGGATTAGTAAATCTGGATCACTTACCAGGGCCTGGGCAATGGCAAGACGCTGAAGCATTCCTTTTGAGTACGTGCCAATAGCTCGCTCTGCCACTTCTTTCAGATTGACCCTTTCAAGCAACCCCTCGACACGAACATGCTTGGCATGACCCCACAGACCAGAAAGCTGGGCCAAGTAGTTCAGATATGCACGACCGGAGAAGCGTGTCTCAAAGATGGGGGGCTCATGCACATAGCCAATACGTGAATGTGCACGTTCGACTCGCTCTTCAGCAAAAATACGTACACTCCCCGAAGAGGGATGAATGAAACCCATAAGTATGCGAATGAGCGTAGATTTGCCCGCGCCATTCTCTCCCAGTAGACCAAAGGATGTCCCTGCCTCAATGCTCAAGTTGATATCATTGAGCGCCATGACACACCTACCATAGGATTTAGACAGTTCGATGCACTCTATAACTGCCATCACGTACTCCCTGTCATTTTGGCTACTGCACAGAGAGCGTATCTACCGCTGCAGCCCACCCAGTAATCTTGGTATTCAATGATAAACCTAACGATCCTAACGATCCTGACAATCCTGATGGTCCTAGCGATCCTGATGGTGGATCTACTGTAGCAACCAGCCCGAAGGAGGTTAGACGGGGTGCCGCCGCCGCAGTCAGCATCCCACTGAAAGTAAACGGCGGCAAGGAGCTGCCAGAAGCTATTGTACGAGGGCCCGTGTAGAGTGCTACTACCGTCATAGAGCCATTCCCAAACATATAGTTGTAGACAATCTGCCAATTGTTGCTAGTACTTTTTAGACCTGTTAACCCAGCTGAGATAGTATCGGTAATGACAATCATCGTATTACCTGCCGATGGGAGATGGCAAGGCGTCAGTGAGTAGGTCACCTGTTGACCAACTTGGAACTGACTTCCATTTTTGGCAATCGCGAGGGCCAAGCTACTACCTATAGGGTTCGATCCACCCGGAACTGTAGTACTTAGACTTCCACCAACTTTAGTCTGTGAGGGTCTATTGCCCCTCTCTGTCAATGGTTGGGCATTCTTATTGTTGTTCAAAGTACTGGTGCAATTCTGACTGCTATTGCTACCAGTCAAAGTAGTAGTACCGCCTGGATTACTGCCATTAGGATTAACAATACAGTTTGGATTCCCTATATTGTTCGCATTCGCCTTCTCTGGAGGGCTCTTAACCTGATTGCCACTCCCTGGAGTGGTTGCACCCGGGGTTGCACTACTCGGGGCCACATTCACACCCGATGGCGGAGCCGCAACTCCACCCGATGGTGAGGTGTTAGACCCAGTTGCAGGCGGGATGCCAATAAACGGAGATGTGATACCTGGTTGATTTGGACACCCTAAACTCGATGTAAATGTATTGAAAGCCGTCGAGAACTCATAAGGCTTTTGCTGGATACCACTATTCAGGGTCGGAGTAGCAGTGACTGTATCCGTGGGAGCAATAACACTTCCAGTGGGAGGCTGATCGCGATGCAGTTCCCATATTGACAATTCACGAATCTTGCTTCTTAAAGCAAACTGCAGCAATGTTTGTGCATCCGCTAAAGAGAAAATCTCTCGTCCACCCTGACCACTCGAGTTGTTCACACCATTCATGATAGTCACACCCATCATAGACCACAATTGACTGGCCGACTTTCTCGGAAAGAGGAACTTGAGTTGAAAGAATGCCTCCTGCACTGCATCAACCGCATATTGCCCCATTGCGCCCGGTTGATCAACGGGAGTAGCAGAGCCATAATTCATCGCCAAAATGTTGACGGCGCAGATATTGACTCCCTTATCAATAGCATCCTCCAACAAAATCTCTCCCTCATCAGTTAAGCCAGTGGTTGTCGCTGTAAGTGTAAACTCCACACACAACGGCATCCCCGGAACACCTGATTTGAGACCAGCAATGGCCAAATTGCGGAGGCTGATCGAAGTAGAATATTTCGAGTTAGAAAGTGCATCCCCTTCAATAGCAAATGCAACATGTGTCGCGTGATACGCAGTAATCGCTTTTTGGTACTGAGCCCGCAGGCTTACAGCTGTCGGACAAGCCAATGCAAGCTCTTCCTGCTGTTGTGGATCAACAGAGGGATCACTTGGATTCCCGGCGGCATAGCCACCAAAGTTTAGAATGATATCTCCACCACTCGCCCGTAAGTTAGCAATATCACCTTGCATATAAGTCAGAGAATTCACTCCACCCCACAACGCCTGACATTGACCTTTGCTCGCGTTAATAAAACCAAGTTCATAGTATTTTGTGCCAGTAACCTTACTCGCCTGACTTATTACACTAGGAAAGGGATTGCCTGCCAGAGTAGCATCCACATTCGGAGCAAAATACTGGCTAGGGAATTCACCCGAAGCTGCATAGGATTTTTGCACATTAAGATTATTCACAGCATAGGTTGCAATTATAATACCTATAATTAATAGATTATAAATAGCTAATCGTAAAAGAGAGCGTCTATTCATACCGTTACTCCTTCCCCTTCTATAATGCCACTACAAGAGGAGAAGAGCTAGAGGGAAAGAGGGACAAATTCTCTCTTGTCGATATATTCAATAGGTGCTAAAATAGTTCGAAAATAGTCAATAGTATAATATAGAGAGGCAGTGTTTCCCTCTCTATTCAAAAACAACATCTCGACATTGATGTTTCTGGGGAGAAAATGAATAAGCATGTGGCAACCGGAGATGAGGTACAGGCGGATATACAAGCATTTGGAGATCGCTATGCCTTTCCTTTTGATTCGTTTCAAATAGATGCAATGAACCAGTTAGCACAAGGACAATCAGTTCTAGTAGCTGCACCAACTGGAACTGGTAAAACATTGGTGGCAGAATATGCTATCTGGCTGGCCCAACAGCGTGGGCAACGCGTCATTTATACGACACCTCTCAAAGCATTGTCTAACCAGAAATATCGCGATCTGCGCAAGCAATACGGCAATGATACAGTAGGACTAGTTACTGGCGACATCGTTGAGCATAGCCGCGCCTCGATCGTCATTATGACGACCGAGGTCTACCGCAACATGCTGTTGGAAGACGGAGGAGAGCCGCTCATCGAAGGGCAACGTGCTGCGCCTGCCTCATTGCAAGATACTGGTTTTGTCGTCTTTGATGAACTGCACTACCTGAGCGATATTGGACGTGGCCCGGTATGGGAAGAGGCAATCATCTGTTCGCCATCCCAGGTACAACTGGTGGGTCTCTCTGCAACGATTAGTAATGCCCAAGACCTAGCAAACTGGATTAGCCGAGTACATCATCCCATCTCATTGATTATGCATGAGCAGCGTGCCGTTCCACTGGAACATTACTACTTTCTCGATGGCAAACTTCACCTCGTACAGGATGCTGATGGTAATCGTATTGAGCGCTTCCCCAATATTGGTGGTGAGGCTAAGTTGGCTCAGATGGCCAGCCGCAACCGCAACTTTTCCTTTGATGATGACAATGAAGAGGATGATGACTCAGACGCAGATATATGGGAGCCACAACACAGAAAAGGCAAACGCCCCCAGCAACAGGACAGGAAAACCAAACCAGACACGGACAATGAAGACATAGCCACAATTACTGCGACTGCAAGCGAAGCCCAGACCGCAATCGATGCCCCCGCTCAGCAAAGCAAAAATCCCAAACGTCCAAAACAAAGGAAAGCGCCAGAGCCAGGCGAAATACTCACTGTCCTGCGTGAGGCCGACATGTTACCCTGTCTCTATTTCTTGCCGGGACGGCGCGTAGTCGAAGAGGCCGCAATGGGTTCAGCCCGCCACAGTTTTACTACCCCCGAAGAGGAAGCCTTGATCCACGAGGAGATTGATGTCTGGCTTGAACATCTGCCGAAAGAAGATCGCAATTTACAGCAGGTACATGGACTCATCAAGCTGCTCCCTCGTGGGCTCGCCTTCCATCATGCCGGACTACTCCCCGGACTCAAAGTCCTAGTCGAGACACTTTTCGCCAGGGGCTATTTACGCGCAGTCTTCGCCACAGATACTCTGGCACTCGGTATCAATATGCCCGCCCGCAGCGTGATCGTGGGCAGCCTCAGCAAGTTTGACGG
Organism: Ktedonobacteraceae bacterium; assembly: GCA_036501345.1. Lineage (GTDB taxonomy): Bacteria > Chloroflexota > Ktedonobacteria > Ktedonobacterales > Ktedonobacteraceae > DASYAN01. The sequence goes on along the minus strand of DASYAN010000399.1, from coordinate 6,482 downwards.
ACAAGAGATGCGCCTGCTCACTCCCAACGAGTACCGCCAGATCACCGGACGAGCTGGAAGACGTGGAATGGATGTACAGGGAGCCGCGATCATTCCTTATTCACCATGGGAGCCGTTCGAAGCATCATTCCAACGCATCACAGGAGATCTGTTGCCAGTCACTAGCTCATTTGTCATCCGCTACAACTCGGTGCTGAACCTATGGCAACCAGGAGATACTCAACATCTGCGCCACATCTGCGCCTCCAGCTTACGTGAGTTTCAGCGCTATCTCGTCTGGGAAATAGATGAGTTGAATCGCCTAGAGAAGCGTTACCAGAAAGCCAAAAAAGCTGGCAAGAAAAAGGGAGCCGCCTCACGTGAGGCCGAACGTGCCCTGGAAAAACGTCGGGAGAAAATCGGCGCTTTTCCGCTGAGTCGTGCTGGTGCAGCAGAACTGGATGGCACGATTTTTGCTTTGCGTGCCCTCGGCTATATTGATCAGCAAGATCAACTCACATTAAAGGGACAGCTCCTGAGCAATATTTTCCACCCGGCCGGCATTATGCTGGTTGAGCTGATGACTCGCGGAGCTCTCGATGCACTGTCGGCAAATGAACTGGCAGAGACATGTAGTTGGTTTACCTATGATAACGATCGTCGTCTCAATAACCGCCAACCTTTGCCACACAAACAACAACAGGTGCGCAGTGAACTATGGCAGGTCATCCAACACGTTCGAGCCATCGAAGAACGTGCACAGATAAATTTCACGCCGGGTATCGTTCCCGAATTTCATGGTCTGGCCCTGTCCTGGTCACGAGGCACATCGCTCAGTGGACTTCTCCGTCGCATTGATCTGGCCGAAGGAGACATTTTGATGTTGCTCAACCAAACCATCGACCTTATCCAGCAGATGCAGGCTGCTGTCGGACATGTGCTGGATAAACGCGTGATATGGGAACAGAGTTCACCAGTGCTCACCGATGGAGTTCTTACGAAAAGCAATACTTCTTCCTACAACAAGAAGCGCACAGAGCAACTGCACATCCAACGCGAACGCTTGGAACGCCTGCGCACCTTGCTAGCACAGGCGGCATCATCCTTACTGCATGGCATTATTGTGCAAAGTCGCACAGTGCCCTCTATGGTTGCACAGGTTGGCAACGAGGAGATCCCTCTTGATGCGGAAGAAGACAGGGACTCACATGGATTACTCGATGCCAAAACATTTGCTGGCGACGTTTAATCAGCCATAAGCTACATCATGAACTGGATCTCCATACTCGAGGAGATGTTCATGCAAATTTCATTAGGGTAGGACCACAAAGTACTCAAATAGCCCTTTTTGCCTACTACCCCTCTCCTTAGGGACTTGTGATTCGTTCTTCTATTTAGGAAGCACAAAAGTACAATTTGAGACAGAGACAAACATTAGAGTGACCAAAATGACGAGAATGGAAGACCGAATAGCTCGAATGACCTATAATCTTGATCATCATCATACAACATGGTAGACTGATGCTCGAATCTCGCACCTTGAGTGCCTGATCTGCTTGCAAATATTGGGAATGTAGAGAGACGTGTATGGGTAGAACTTAAGGTCTGAGTTACCGGGCGACAGAGAGGTCAGATAACCACCTGATCAATTTATCGGGACCATCATTACCTGGGCATCTAGTATAGGTTTGGGTGTTCCCACATAAAAACGCCAGCCCGCAAGGGAGATATCACGAAAGGAGAGAGGCGAGTTTCCTCCCACCTTACAAACGGGATGGGCCTGCCACGCCACGTTTCGGATGAACGCAGAAACATTGATAGGAACGGTATTGGGTACTTGTACACTACAAAAGCTCATTGGACAGGGTGGAATGGGTGCAGTGTTCCTAGCACAACAATCCCGTCCCAAGCGTCAAGTTGCTGTTAAAGTGCTATTACCAATGATTCCTCTAAATCCGGATCAATTGGCAGCGTTCCTAGAGCGATTCCGACGGGAAACAGACGCAGCCGCTGCCCTGGAACATCCCAATATTATGCCTGTACACGAGTATGGCGAATATGGCGGATTAGCATACCTGGTAATGCCTTATATCAGTGGAGGAACCCTACGCGATGTATTAGAACGCGAAGGACCTCTTACATTAGCAAAGGCAGCCAATTACCTGGAACAGCTTGCTGCTGCAATTGACTCTGCCCACGACCATGGGGTTATCCACCGAGATATTAAGCCTGCAAACATTATGGTCACCCCTGAAGGACGACTCCTCCTAGGAGATTTTGGTCTGGTAAAAATCATTGCTGAGGGACAGTCTGCAATGGTCCGTCTCACAGGTGCAGGTGCCCCAGTAGGGACACCTGATTATATGGCTCCTGAGCAAGTCATTGGCGATGATGTTGATACACGTGCAGACCTCTATTCCCTCGGTATCCTTCTCTTCCAACTGGTGACTGGCACGACTCCGTTTCGCGGTGAAACTCCTATGCAGATAGCAGCACAACACTTACGGCTTCCACCCCCCTCACCACTGATGTTACGGCCCGATCTTCCCATCCGGGCAGAACAAGTCATACAGCGTGCAATGGCAAAAAAGCCTGCGGATCGCTATTTGCATGCAAGAGACTTAGCAAATGCATTTCGCCAAGCATTGCTCGACGCGAGTATCGAGTTAGAACCAAGCAATATCAATGGCATGCACACCGGTTCAACTGGTGCATGGCGCGCTCTCCCCAAACGACAATTTGAACCTTTACGGCAGACCGCTTCACCCCCCAAGCCTGGTATAGGCAAAGGAGTGCAGAGCAAAACAGCAGCTAGGCTCGGTGCTATACACGGCTCAATACCTGACACGCCAGCAATATCAGAAGAGTCTCTTCCTGCAGCGAAAAGTTCTGGCGGGGGTCTGTTATCACGTACCGGAAAGTTTGCAATAGCAGGCAGCGGGATGATACCCGTCGCTAAATCTAATGCTAGCCCTGCTCCTGTACCAGATCATATTGAGAGCGGGGTAATGCCCATCGCTAAACCTACTATTAATCCTGCCCTTGCACCAGATCGTCTTGAGAGCGGAGTGATGCCCATTGCCAAATCTACTACTGGTCCCGATCCTGCACCAGACGGAAGTGGGAACGGTCTGCTGTCTCGCACCGGAAAATTTCCCATGATTGGTGCCAATTCCGGCATGCTACCAGCAACAATGGGCAAGAGCCCTATTGCAGCTACCGCCAACAGTCTGGCACCTCTAGCAGACAAGCCACCTTCTGTTGTCCCCATATTTAGGGAACAATCCCCAGTTGTTGAGAAGAGCTCGTCTGAAGCATTGGTAAAGCCAGAAACTCAGGAAAGGCCAAATAGAAGAAGACAACGCACAAATCCGGTGAAGCCTGTCCAGATTTCAGATGCAAACCAAGATAGTCAATCCCTTATAGGCCTAATACCAATTACTCCTCAACCACAAGAGGAGCAAGGCTTCATAAAAGAGAAAGGGAAAAAGAAAACTCCCGAACCCTGGATGAAAGCGCTGATGGTTATGGTGACTGTGTTGGCAATTTTTGCAGCTGTTGGTATCTTGCTCTCTAGTCGGTCAAAGCCTTCAACGCCCATTATAAGTAAACCAGCTGGACCTCCTAATACGACTGCCACAGCCACTGCACATCTGACAGCGATAGCGCAGGCCAACATTATCCTGTCTGATCCCCTTAATCGCAATATTCATGGCTGGTATATGGACCCACGCAGCCCCAACGTCTATACCTTTAAGAATGGTGCATACCACATCACCGACGACAATGACCAGAATGGACGAGCGAGTATCCTATCAACCAACTCATTTGGCGGTTCAATTGGCTACCAAGTGACTATGGAGGAGATTACCGGAAATGATACCAATGCCAATAATTCTTTCGGCATGATCTTCCGCTTTAGCCAACAAAGCAACAAAAAGAATAAAGATGGAGATCCGATTATTACTTTCTATAGTTTTGAGGTGGTCAACATTAAGCAGGGGGGTGAGTACTATTTCTGGAAATATGATAATACAAATCCAGATAACCCATGGACCCAGATTCAGGATGGGAAACTGCCGCTTGGCAGTGAGTTCCACCAGGGACAGGGCCCACAAGCAGCCAACACTATCAAAATTTTGATGAGTGGTGACAAATTTACTGTTACTGTAAATGGGACAACGCTACCAAAGACATTCCAGGATGCTTCGCTCACCCAAGGAATGGTAGGCATGATTGTCAACCTGAAAGGGACTGAAGTAGCCTTTAGCAATCTCTTAATCACAAGAAACTGATATCACCAAAAATATGTCCGTGTATAGAGTAAGGGAGGGGGGAAATTTCAGAGGTGTGACGAAACGAGCCATACCAGAACAAGATAGCATCGATGGCAAAAAGGGGAAGTTTTTATGAACGTAGAAGCAATGAGTGGAATGGTATTAGGCACCTGTACGTTGGAGAAATTGATCGGACGAGGAGGGGTTGGTGCAGTATTCCTAGCTCAACAATCTCGCCCCCGACGCCAGGTAGCTGTTAAAATACTCTTACCAATGACAGCATCGCAGCCAGGCCAACATGCAGCGTTCCTGGAACGGTTCCGGCGTGAGACAGATGCTGCAGCATTGTTAGGGCATCCTAATATTGTACCCGTGCATGAGTATGGAGAACGCGATGGGCTAGCTTATCTGGTGATGGCTTACATCAGCGGAGGTACGTTACGCGATGAATTGGAACACGAGGGAAGATTGCCTCTGACCCAGGTAGTCAGTTACTTAGAACAGATGGCTTCAGCTCTCGATTTTGCCCACCAACGAGGGGTCATCCACCGCGATATTAAACCAGCCAATATCTTGCTTACTCCTGAAAAGCGCCTGTTGCTTACCGACTTCGGTCTGGTCAAAATTGTGACCGAAGGACATATATCGTCAAATCCTCTCTCAGAGTTTGGTATGCCAATGGGCACACCGGATTATATGTCGCCAGAGCAAGTCCTCGGCGGTGAGGCAGTAGACACACGTGCAGATATCTATTCTCTAGGCGTCTTGGTCTACCACATGGTCACGGGTACTGTGCCATTTACAGGTGATAGTCCCATCAAAGTTGCGCTCCAGCATTTACATAATTCTCCACCTTCACCTCGCCTTCTCCGTCCAGATCTGCCCATTGCAGCTGAACAGATAATACTACGTGCAATGGCTAGACTTCCAGAGAATCGCTATCCGAATGCACGAGAATTTGCTACTGCCTTTCGTCAGACCTTAGAAACAGCTGGCGTCATATTAGATACAGGGAAAACTGGAGCTGTCCAGGCAGCCAGCGGTGAGCGCACTACAGCCAACCGCCCACGTAGCCTATTTGATCCGGTATGGCGTAATGCTGCACAAACAGAAACAACAAAAGAACCAGAGCAACCAAAGTCACAAAAACCTATTAAACCTGCTATCCCAACTTTTTCATCAAAAGTGAACAACGATAAGGCCATGAATGACATTGTGGCAAAGACCAGTATGACACTTCCTTCATTTTCCGGTCTGCTGGGATTTAGGTCCCGCGAAGTTCCATCATCTCTGGGACAGCAACCAGCAACAGATGTCCAAGAAAATCAGCCAGCACAGCAAGCGCCAGACCAATCACGCCTCAGCCACAAAACAAAACTTCTTGGTCAAGACCAAGAAAAATCGGCCAAAGCGTTAACTTCAGCAATAGCAACAAACAAGATACCTCAGCCTACCAAGACTACATCATCGCCTCTCAAGGCAATACAGCTTGAACGATCCTCCCCTAAGAAGGAAACGGTTCCGGAAAATCCACCTTCGCTTATTCCTGCCTCGCCTCCTGAGATGGAGTACCAAACAAGAGTGCCCAATAATCCTTCCATGCTACCAAATGCAGCAGCTTCTTTTCATGGCATTGCAGCACCAGCGACTTTTAATTCCATGGTTCCACCGCCACCAGAGCCTGCAGGCACACCTAACGGGGCAGTCCCTCTCCCGGGTGCGACAGGAGCACTGATGATTCCAGTTAATGAGAGCAGTGGGCAGACTGGCATGCTAAAACTTACCCAACCAGTCAAGGTTGTCAAAGTGCCAGTAGCAGGTCAGCCGGGTCAGTATGTAACTGGCCTATTGCCTGTACTGCCACAACAAACGCCTGACCCAAACTCACTATCTACCATAGGCACACCTAGCGGCGGCTTGACACAAAATGTGAAGATAACCATCCTGGTCCTTGCTATACTGGTGATCATCTTAAGCTCTGGCGTCTACTTACTGACCCGCCAGGGTACTCCACATTCAACGCAGACTAGTCAAACCGCTAAAGCTACGCCTAACGCGATGGCCACTGCAGCTGCAAGAGCTACAGCGACAGCTCAGGCCAACATTATTCTGACAGATGCTCTAGATCACAATAGTCACGACTGGATCATTGGCACCTCCAATAGCCACACTTTCGGGTTTGAGAATGGAGCCTATCATATCGCCAATAACAGTTCAGATAAATTG